>SLCH01000056.1 GCA_007125915.1 Syntrophobacteraceae bacterium | reverse complement strand
TGGAGGACTACATTGGGACCCTCAACACCCATTGCCTCTTCCCCTTTGCGGAAATCGCCTGTGAACTGACAGACCTTCCCTGATCAATCCATGGCGCCTTCAGGGACCGTGACTCACTGGTCCGGCCGGGCCGCGAATCGCCGGCCCATCTCCCGGCATTCTTCGAGGGCCGACGGGTGAGCCAGTACGGCGGCCTTTTCTTCCAGCTGCCGGAAGCAGAGTTCTCCCGCATAGACCATCCCGAGCCCATCGAAAAAGTAGCGCATGCAAAGGATGGCACAGTCGAAAAGCTTTTGCCCCCTTGTGGCCCCGGCGCTCAGGAGGAACCCTCTGCGGTCTTTCCATGTTCCCGCGTTGGGTTCTATAGATGATGACGCCTGGTTTTTCATGTAAAGGGCCTGGCTGCGGTCCACCAGAAGCTTGAGCTGCCCGGTGATGCCGTAAAAGTAGATGGGGGAGGCGACCACAATGCGAGGTGAATCCTCCAGGAGCGGGTAAATAGGCGTCATGTCGTCCTGTTGCATGCAAAATCCTTTTTGGTCGCAGTGACCGCAGCCGAGGCATCCGGCTATGTGCAGGTCCCGGACGTAGATGCGATGGATTTCGGCGCCGGCATGGGCGGCCCCTTCCAGGAAGGCGTCCATCATGTGATCGGTGTTGCCGTTTTTCCTGGGCGATCCATAGATGGCTGTTGTCTGCATGGAGCTTCTCCCCGTGAGCTGTGAGCTGCGAAAGTCCCCCGTTTCGGGGTGGCAATTCTTTACAGGGTTCTGTTTATCTGGTACCTTAGCAGGCAATTCATGAATCCACAATGTGTAATGCTCACAGATAGTTAGAGAAAACGGAGAGACGTGCATGCTCGATTGCATCTTTTGTAAAATTGTTCGAGGAGAGATCCCCTGCGCCAAGATCTACGAAGACGACCTGGTTTTGAGCTTCCTTGACATCAACCCCATAAGCCGCGGGCATGCCCTGGTGATTCCCAAAAACCATTACGCAACCCTTTTCGATGCTTCCGAAGAGGACCTCAAGGCGTGCATGGCCGCGGCCAAGATCGTGGCTCGGGCCGTGTACGACGGCGTGGGCGCTGCAGGCCTCAACCTCCTGCAAAACAACTACCGGGCGGCGGGGCAGTTGGTGGATCATGTGCACTTTCACCTCATTCCCCGCAAGGCTGGAGATGATTTCATGAGATCCTGGCCCGCCAAGTCCTATGGGGAAGGGGAAATGCAAAAGGTTTTGAATGCGGTCAAGACGAAACTGTGACGACCCGACCGCACGGTTTCGGCTTGTGCAGATGGAAGCCTGCTGCAGGAAGAGCACGGGTGAATGGGGAGAGCCCTAAAAGCCATAGCCTCCCGTTTCGATGCGGATCAGGCGGTTGCCCTCAAATCGCAGAATGCGCATGAACTGAGATGGGCCCAGGTTATAGGTCCATTCCTCCACGGGGACGTAGGTCACCACTCCCACGGGATAACGGGATTCTCTGGATCGATGAAAGTCCAGATCGGGCGTTCGATACACCCGATCGATGCGCTTCTCTTCCCAGGCTTCCTGCCACTGGGGGGGGCCGCACTTGTTCAGAACTTCCCACTTGGTGTCGCCTATGTTGACGATGCGTGTGCCGCATCTGAAGGCAGAAGCCGCTTCCGGATACAGAAACAAGCCGCCCAGGATGGCGATGAGAAAGAAAACTGTCACGTGATTGATCTTCATGGATTCAAGCTCCCGCACCCAATTGTGCCGTAAGTGATTCCGCTTTTTTTTAAAATTGTAACTCCATTGCTCCATTGTTTCACCAAAGAGTCGTGAAGTGAGACCCAATGAATGAAGAAAATGGATGGTTATTGAGATTGGTCCCGCCTCCATGATATATGCGAAGCCCTTGAGAATGGTTCATGGAGATGACTTTGTCCCCTTTCACGTGGGCATGTTCCTGCCGGCTTTCCCGTGAAAAGCCCAGCTCTCCGCTCCGTTGTGACAGAACACCGCCTGAGAAAGATGTTCGCAATGCGCTTTCACCCCTTAGTTCTCTGCCTGGGGGCAATGGTCCTCATGTGGGGTGCTTCCTGCTCTGCCGCCAAAAGATTCATTCACCACCCCTTTGTGGAAGAGAGAGTTTCCCTATCGGGCGGCAGACTCCCGTCAAAAGCCCAGGAGCTCTTTTATCTGGCTCGAGAGGAAAACCCCCGCCTTCATTGGAACAGCTGTCTCGCCGGGAAAGCGCGCGACCGTGCCGAAGACATGGCGCACACGGGCAACTTCAGTCACAGGGACAGCCGAACGGGCAAGAACCCTGCCTGGGAGATGATAAGGTCCTGCCTCCCCAGCCGTTACATGGGCGAAAACCTCACCAAGGGTGATGAGTCCGCCCTCATTCTGCACGAATCGCTCATGAAAAGCCCCAGCCACAGAAAAAACATCCAGGATCACCGGTATGACCAGCTGGGTGTGGGCTGTCACAATGACATATGTGTTCAGCTTTTTGCGGGAGAGTGATTTTCGAGGATTCCGTCTTCCAAGACGGAATCCTTTTACTCATCTTTGAAGAATGCAGGATAAAGAAAAATTGTGAACGAATGGTCTGAGAAAAAAAACTTTCCGAGGCCGGGCCGCGAAATTTTTCTCCCTTTGGCTCTGGCACATGTGCCACACATTGTGCACCTGGTCGACCGCAACCCCTTCAGCCCCACCTATGGGTGTTTCGACCGGGAATACTGGCACTACCGGACCCTCGATTTTCCCTGCGGCATGAGCCAGGAGCTGGTTCTGCCACTGGCGCTGATCTACAGGAATCCGTATCCCGGCAACAAGTATCATGCCCTGGAAAGGGTGCGCGAACTGGCATGCGCCGCCATGCGCTTCGCCATGAAAGGGTCTCACAGGGACGGCACCTGTGACGATTACTTCCCCTACGAGAGAGCCATGGGAGCCATGGTCTTCTCCACCTATGCCGCCGCCGAGTCCTACAGGATTCTTGAGATGCAGGACCCGGAGCTGGTGGAATTTTTTGTGAAAAGATGCCGTCATCTGGAGCGGCACAATGAGTCCGGGAAGCTTTCCAACCACCAGGCTCTGGCTGGTCTGGCGGCCATCACGGTGCACCAGATCACGGGAGATGACTGGCTGCGGAAACTTGCCCAGGACCGTGTGGGCCTGGCCCTCTCCTGGCAGCATCCACGGGAAGGGTGGTTTCAGGAATATGAGGGGGCGGATCCCGGCTACCATACCTGCACCATCGACTTTCTCGCGAAGTATTATCAGAAGAGCGGGGAGGATTCACTCATCGATCCGCTGAAAAAAGCCGTGGATTTTGCCGCCTATTTCATGCATCCCGATGGGTCTTACGGCGGGGAATATGGAAGCCGCAACACCTACCATTATTATCCTCACGGTTTCGAAGTTCTGGCGCCTTTCACGGAAAAAGCCATTCAGTTGAACGATGCCTTTCTTCTAGGGGTGAAAGAAGGCAGGCATTATGCCATGGATGATGACCGGCTATTTGGCCACCTGGTTTACAATTGGCTGCAGGCTTATGGGGACTTTCACCCCCGGGGAGCGGAACCCCTCTGGAACGGGGGGTCCTTCACCCGCTGGTTTCCTCATGCGGGCCTGGTGTGCTGCAAGCGTCGCCGTTACTACGCCGTTTCCAACCTGAAGAAGGGCGGCGTGACCAAAGTGTATTCTTCCGAGGGTTGCGTGGGCAGCGACACGGGGATTGTGGGAGAACTGGACAACGGCTCCGTCATTGTCACCCACCTCATGGACGATCGTCATCGGGTCCAGGGGGACGAGGCTGCGGAGGAGTTCCGTGTGAATGGAGTTTTCTCCCTTCGGTCGTGGAAGCTGGCGAGCCCTCTGAAACTGGTCTGCTTTCGAATCATCAACCTCACCTTGGGACGGTTTTTTCCCAACCTGATTCGGCACCTGTTGCAGAAGATTCTCATCACGGGGAAGAAGAGGACCCCTTATCCCTTTCTCAGAAAGATTCGCTATGGAGAGGACGCGGTGCACATATCAGATGAGTTCCCCCATCCCATTCCCGTCAGACGACTGGCTGCCGGCTCTGATGCCACTTCCATCTATGTGGCGGCGAGCAACGTTTATCAGGAGTCCGTTTTGAAGTGCCCCTGGGCCCATGCTTCCCCTCAATTGCTGGAAAAGGTGAGAAAAGGGGGGGGAGTCTGGGTTCGAACCATTGCCGTGCAAAGTTTTTCGGGGGAGGAGCCAGTGGCGGCAAAAGGGGAAAAAGCCGGGAAGGCCGTTGCATCCCCCGAGTCCCCAGAAAGTGAAGGAGTGTGAACACAAACCATCAGGGTCAGGGGTCTTCTAAAAGGGCAGGCCTTAAAAGACGGATATTCGGAATCCTTTGCGTGGCCACTTCCGCAGCCCTTCTGTGGTTTCTCATAGGGCGCGTCGATGTGGAACGAATGGCGTTTGTTCTGCGTCAGGCCAAATATTCCTGGCTGTTGGCGGCCCTTGCGATCACCTGCTGCATCCCATTTTTCACGGTTTTCAGATGGATGGGTGTCCTCAGAGCTCAAAAAGAGATCCAGGTGAGTTTTTTTGTGGCTCTTCGTGCCATACTCATGGCCAATGTGCTCAACAGCGTTCTTCCCTCCAAGGCGGGAGACGGGGCCAAAGCC
>SLCH01000064.1 GCA_007125915.1 Syntrophobacteraceae bacterium | reverse complement strand
GGCAGGTTTTCATCAGTTGAGGCCGCTGCAGTTCAGAGCCCCTTTTGCAGTGGGAAACCAGCGGAAACCATGTTTTCCGGGAGACCCTGCAAAGGCTTGAACATTCCCAATCTTTGCCCAAAGCAGGGCGCCCTTCATTCCGCTTCATGCAGATTGGCCCCGCATTCGCGCAAAGCGGACTTCATCCTTTTGCAAAGGAGTTGGCATGTATATCGGCTGGCACATGAAAACCAACCTCATCACTGTCTCTCCCGAAACTTCCGTCTTCAAGGCACGGGAAATGATGGACGAACACAGGATTTCCCATTTGCCCGTCACAGACGGCCGAGCCCGTCTTTTCGGTATTGTGACCGACCGCAACCTGAAGGAGGCGTGGGCCTCACCGGCCACCACCCTCAGCGTGCATGAACTGACCTATGTGCTTCAGAAATTGACCGTCTCCAACATCATGGTCAAAAAAATCATCACGGCCACCCCCGACATGACCATAGAGCGCGGCGCCCGCATCATGCACGATCACAAGATCGGCGCCCTCCCTGTGCTCAGGGACGACAAGCTGGTGGGAATCATCACCATCACCGATCTCATGGAGGTCCTGCTGGTGGCTCTCGGGTTGAGTGACGACAGCAGAAGGCTTTCCATCCTTGTAAAAAACCGCATCGGAGTTCTTGCAGAAGTGGGAAAGGCCATGGCCGATGCCCAGATCAACATAAGGTCGGTGATCATTGTTCCCCTGCGTGGACACGAGGATGTGTGGCAGCTCATGCTGCGCTTCAACGAGCACGTTTTCCCCAAAGCCGTTCAAACCCTCGAGGGCATCGGATACAAAGTCATCACCGAGTACGTGGAAGATGTCACTCCCTACCTGACCGGCCGCAGCTGACAACGGATGTGCATGTGCGCCAAAGGATCCTTCCCGCCTTTCACTCAGGTTTTCAGGAAGAAGCATCAGAACATGGCGGCCTTCGACGCTTTTCTGCACGCGGCATTCAGGGCATGAAAGGCGGAGTCTTGCATGGCAGATATCATTGATCTTACCCCCAGGCCTGAAATCAGGGGCAACCTCATCACCGCACATCCCCTGGAGTTTCGCGTGGGCGACTGGCGCACAGGCCACGTCATGATGTGCACCAAGAAAGAATCTGAAAGGTACGAAGCTCACCGGCTGGATGCCCTGGGTTCAAAGGGCCATCAGCACATTGCTTTCGTCCCCAACCATTTCACGCTGGATGGAGGGTCTCATTACACCGTTCAGGGGTTGATCCGGTATCGCCATGATGAAGCCATGATGCGGCGTGTCTATCGGCTGGCAGGGCTCATGGAGTGCGTCACCAACGCATCTTCCCCCATCCTGAGGACCGATTTGCTCAGGCGTGTCTATAAGGCGATCCTGGAGGAACGGGAATCTCTGCAGGTCATCTGGCGGGGAAACGTGGTCCACTTCCTGCTCCCTTTGCATTCCGAATTCAGGAACCCCAACCTCTTTCAGCACAACCTGACCAAGGCGGAATCGCTCAAAGAACTTTTCGCTGCCATAGAGCAGGAAACCAACGCTCAATTTGACATTCTATCCCAGCATTACGTCTTTTACGTACCCGAAAGCCTGGCCCTTCGGGATTAGCTCCATATTTTTCTGAAGCGATCCCTTCCTGATCCTTTGGCGCGGGCACTGGATCAAGGTTTATACCAAAGCTTTTCGAGATCGAAAGGGTGATTGGTTCAAGGCTCATGGACCCTCCCCTTTCCATTGGGCCAAGGTGCCCGTGCCATGACCCGTTGTTTGCGGAAGGCAAAGATGGAAAAAAAAGCATTCATCGGAATAGATCTGGGCGGCACCAACATGCGTGCGGCTCTGGTGGACACTGCCGGTTCCATTGTTGAGCAGATCAAGATCTCCACGGAAATATCCCAGGGGGCTGAGCCGGCCGCTGAAAACCTTTTGGAAATGTGCCGCCGCCTCATGGATCGCGCCCGTTCCGGCCAATTGAAAGTGGAAGCCGTCGGCATGGGTGTCGCGGGGAAAATAGACCCTCAAGAGGGAATCGTGGTCTTCTCGCCCAATCTCCCTGCCATGGACAATTTCCCCCTGGGCGTGAAAATGGAGCAGGCCCTTGGCATTCCGGTGATCATGGAAAACGACGCCAACGTTTTTGGACTGGGAGAAAACTGGGTCGGGTCCGCTCAGGACTTGAGCCACTGGGTGGGGCTCACTTTGGGCACGGGAGTGGGAGGGGCTCTCATCCTCAACAACCGCCTCTGGCAGGGAGACAACCTGGGTTTCTCGGCGGAAGTGGGTCACCTGGTCGTGGATCCCAAGGGCCCCCGGTGCACATGCGGCTCAGATGGATGCCTGGAAAGTCACTCATCGGGGCGGGCTCTCATGGAAGGCGTTGAAGCAGCCGTCAACAAAGGGAAATTGGTCAACGGAAAGCTTTTTGACCTGTGGCAGAGAGAAAAACTCACGGCGCAGGACATTTACCTGTGTGGCAAGGAGGGCGACCCAGCTTCCCTGGAGCTTTTCCAGCGCATGGGGTGGGCTCTCGGAATCGCCATCTCCAACATTTTCATGCTTCTCGGAATACGGCACGCCATCATCGGGGGAGGAGTGAGCGCCAGCTGGGACCTCTTCATCGACCCCCTCATGCAGACCCTTCGAACAACCAACAAATTCCTCAATGCAGAACAGATGGTCGTCCGAAAAAGTGTGCTCGGTGATGACGCCGCCTTACTGGGGGCAGCCCGCCTGGCCTGGGACTTCCACCGGGAGTGAGCCCCTCGTAGAATTCACCCGCCAATGTTCACCATGGGCCGGCTGATGCACTTGTGCAGAACCTCCCAATCCAGGGTGTGCCTCTCAGGCTTGGACAAAATGGCCTGTCCAATGACCTGAACCAGTTCTTCATCGGAAGCCTTTCGCCGCAAAAGAGCTCGCAGATCCGTTTCCCCCCTGCTGAAAAGGCAGGTGCGCAGTTTTCCATCGGCTGTGAGCCTCATCCGGTTGCAGGTGGGACAAAAATGCTGGCTGAAGGGACTGATGATCCCTATCTTGCCCAAAGCTCCCTTCAGGCGGAAATACCTGGCCGGCCCATTGCTGTTTTGGCTCTCGAAGGGCAATAGTTCGCCCAGGCGGGAAATGCGCTCAATCATTTCATGGGAGGAAACAAATTGCTTTTGTGAAGCGCTGGATGGAAAGGGCATGAATTCGATGAACCGCACGTGAAAAGGGTTGTGCCGTGTGAGAAGGGCCATCTCTTCAACTTCGTCATCGTTCACGCCCCTCATGACCACCACATTCAGCTTGATGGGACTGAAACCCGCCTTCTCTGCCGCCTCGATCCCGCGCCACACCTCGCTGAAACAGTCCACTTTGGTGATGGAAGAAAACCTGGAGGGCTTGAGCGTGTCCAAACTGATGTTCACCCGCTTTATGCCGGCCCGGCGCAGAGCGGAGGCATAACGATCGAGCAGAACACCATTGGTGGTGATTGAAAGACTCGAGACACCCCTCATGACCGACAGGCTTTCACAGAGATGGATCACATTCCGGCGCACGAGAGGCTCTCCACCGGTGATCCGAATCTTGGTGATGCCCATTTCCACGGCGATCCGGGCAAGGCGGAGGATTTCCTCATAGCTGAGGATTTCTGCGTGACTGAGGCGGGAAACCCCTTGAGAGGGCATGCAGTAGATGCAGCGAAGATTGCAACGGTCCGTGATGGAAATCCGCAGATAGTCGATTTGACGATGATGCCCATCCACAGGAGGTGCAATCATTTTTTCTACTCTGAAAAGATGCCCGGTAAAAATCTCTCGAAGCTTCCTCGAAGCTTCCATGAAAACGCTGTAAATATTTCTAAGTATCTCCCCTGCACCCTTTCGTGTCAACGGGCAGAACGCTCATGAAAGGACTGCACTCACATTTCCATGGTCTCCCAAGGCAGGGCGTGAGCAGCACCGAGGGGCAAAGGGCTCCATTCACCGTAGAGTCAAAGGAACCCCAAGAAAATCAACGTTTTCGCCCCCCAGAGGCCACCGGTGAGAATCAAGGCCATCATCACGGCCGCCGACCCGAGATCCTTGGCCCTTCCACTTAACTCGTGGTGCTCTTTCCCAACACGATCGGTGAGGGTTTCGATGGCTGAATTGAGCAGTTCCACCATGAGGACCAGAAGGAGAGAGCCCAGGAGGAGGCTCCGCTCCACAAACCCCTCTCCGATAACGAAAGCGAAGGGGGCCATCAGTGCCGCGAGCGCCACTTCCTGGCGAAATGACTCTTCATTTTTCCACGCAGCTCTGATTCCCCTGCAGGAATACCGGGCAGCCCCGATCACATGTCCAATGCCTCGACCCTTCTTCATAAATCTAATCGCCAGGCCTCGGCACAAAGAATTTCATTGGGGGAAACCTTCTGAGATTTTTGGCAGCGGCAGCCTTCAAAGAGGCATGCCCCCAGTCAAGCATGCTGTGGCGCCTCACGGAACGCATCATTTTTTTCATCCTGGCCCGCCTATCTCTTCGTGAGCCCCTGAACTGCCCCATGGATCGCATGGGCCACGCCGCGAAGGGGGCAGCGCTCCAGGGCATGGGCAAAAGCAAGAAGCCCATGGGAAATCGCCACCAGGCGGTCTTCCTCCATGCCCCACCTCGCTCAAGGGTCCTTCATCACAGATCGATCCTGTCCAGAGTGCCGTGAAAAATGGCATTCATGAGGGTGAGATAATCCCGCAGATGGCGCGTGACGAGAAAATTGCTTTTGACGAACTGCTTGGCCTTGGCTCCAATCTCCTGAAGGTTATCCCGGTTCTTGAGAAGGTAGCGTATGCGCAGAGCCGCCCCTTCGGGAGTGTTGACCAGGAAGCCCGTGTGGTGGTTGACCACCTGCAGCCGAATGCCTCCCGTGTCTCCCCCGATGACGGGCTTTCCCTTCCACATGGCTTCCGTCACCGTGAGGCCGAAGCCTTCCCGGGTGGACTTCTGAAGGATGATGTCCGAAGCTCGCTGGATGGCGTTGATTTCACGGTGGGCATCGGGGGGCAGAAGCAAAATATGAATGTTGGGATCGTCCCCCGCTTCCGCACGCACTTCCCGGAGAACTTCCTCCCCTTCGGGGTCATCGGATGCGCCCCCTCCCGCGAGAACCAGCTGCACGGGCGTGTATTCCCGAACCAGGCGATAAGCCTGCACCACCCCTATGGGATCCTTGAACCGGTCGAAGCGCGAAACCTGAGTGATGAGTGGGATGTTGGGATTCAGTCCGTAGCGGTCAAAAACCGCATTCACCTCTCCCGGGTAGAGATCCCTGTTTTTCTGGCTCAGAGGATCGATGCTGGGAGGAATGAGGTACATGGGATGGGAAAGGGGCTGCGCGAACTGAGACAGGGACCAGATGCTCGCGTCGTAGTGCTCCACGTGGCTGCGCAAATAGCGCCACACGGGACGGTAGGGATGGCTCAAATCGATGTGGCAGCGCCACACCCACTTTCCACGGCGGTCGGGACACAGTCCCAATAGAGGAGCGGGCTGAGGATCGTGTATGACGACAAAATCGGCATCCCTGAGCACCTCCCGCATGGCATCCGCGTATCCTGCATTGGTCTTTTCGTAGGCTTCCAGCAGGGACTCGGGGATATTGGCCTGGTTGCCCTGAAGACCATTGTGAAACATTTTGGTGCATTGGTAGAAATCCTGCTCCCCCGTGATGATCTCCCACACCACATCCAAACCCACTTCACGCTTCAGGGGAATGAGCCAGCTGAGAATCTCCGCAACTCCTCCCCCTTCTCGAGTGGAGTTGATGTGCACCACTTTCATTCCCTGCAGGCGCATCGCCAGCTGCCTCAACTGGTCGATGACATCATCCCCGACGATCTTGGCATATTGTTCCAGCAGTGCGCTCATTGTCCCTCCCCTTCCCAATCGTATTTTTTCAGAACCCTTTCCACCTCAGCGCGCAAATCCATGAGATTCGTGAAATAGGGATCGATGCCCATGAGCCCTTCCACCACGCTCTTGTAGGTGTCTCCAAAGCTTATGAGCCATTCGCTGAAATCGCTTCGCCCCCGGTCGGTCCTGCGCCTCGCATCGATCATGTGATAGAAGACACTGCCCAGAGACAAGTGAGGTATGATCTTCACCAGCTCGTGGGGTTCATGAAGGCGCTGTCCCGTGTCGAAAACCACGATCTGAGATTTTTCAAAATGAAAGCGCTGCCCTGTTTTTGCCCATGGAACATAGGGACTTTCATCCAGACGCTCCTCAACCACGTCGAGAATCTCCCGCCTCAAATCTTCCATGTCCTTGAATCCCGTGGGATCGATGAGGGCCAGCCGTTCGGCCAGGTGAGGATCATGGAGGCTTCGCCACGCCCAGGCGGCAAAATCGTTTTGATATTCGGGTTCATCGAAGGTGGGTCTCAGCATGCCGCCCCAGAAGTGATAGTAAATGGAACCCGTGGGAATGGTTCGAATGCGATCGGCCAGTTCCCTCAGGTTCTGAGCTTCCATGCCCGTGGCAAGGGCTATGAGTGCACAGTCTTTCACCGCAAATGGTTCCACCATGGCATATCTCCTGATCGTTCCTGAAGTCTCCGCCCTCCCGTCATTTTGCTCCACATGGAGCAATTTTCCGATGAAGGCCACCCATTGTTTTGAAGCTTACTGAAACGAAATTTGTAACGTTTCACGGCCGAGCCCTTCATCCACCCATGCACCCTTAAGGAGGGATCGAGGCTTCTTCCGCCCATGCATGCTCATCGGCTCTTGCCCCTCGAGGATCGAAGCTTCCATTGTTGGAGATTTTCCATCCCTGAAAGACACCGGGAATAGGGAACCAAACCTTTCCGCGTGCAGCCCACGGCCTGGTTCCAGCATGCGTGAAAGGGGCATTTCTGCCTGTTCATACCCTTCACGATAATACACCCGCTCAGAATCTGTCAAACGCCGGTCCATTTCAAACTTCGCCCGCCAGTTCCTTTTTGTCGGGACTGCCCAGCTTTTTGAACCACCTGCCATGAGACCACTTGGCTGTGGCGGGGGCTCTCTGAAAGAGGAACACACCGATGAAAGCGGTGGCCAGAATGTAGACTCCACTGAAAACGCGCAGCTGAGGAGGGGCCAGGCTGGCCATGACCGCCGAAAATTCCCCCCTGTGGACCAGGGAGAGTGCTGCGCGGACCCCCCCCGGGATGGTTTCCCTGCCTGGGCTGGGATGGTTTCGCTTCTTGATGAACGGGAGTTAGCTAATTGGGGAAAGGATGAAATATATGCTAACACACGGCACAGATGGATGACCAATGGAAAGAGCACTCCTTGAACCCGGGAGAGTACATTTGGGCTGCTTTCAGGCCAAAAAACATGCGTGAAGCTTCCTGCAAAAAAAAGAATCAATCCCTTTTGTGGCACAGGTGCGCGACTGTTCTTTCTATTCTGCGGAGTTTCAGCTAAAAGACTTCATGGGAGCACACATTCCTCCATGAAAGGCTTTCATGGAAGGAACATCCTTGACATGGCAAAAGCAAGACACAGGTTCGCAGACAATCGCATGACAGAGCTTTCAACTTGAGGAGGTGACAGATGACCAAGGTTCACAGGATTGTCGTGCCCATAGACTTTTCCGAGAATTCAAAGAAAGCTGTTTTCCATGGAATAGAAGCCGCCAGAGAAAAAAACGCCAAGCTGTACTTTTTGCACGTGATCAATCAGCGGCTCATCGACGCGGTGCAGGAGTTGAGCCTCAAAGGTTACAAGGGGGACTTCCTGGAAGCCATAAGAAACATGCTCAAAGCGCGGGATGAAGACCTTAAGGAGTTTGTTCCAGAAAATGAAATACGGGACCTGGACGTGGAGTTTTGCATTCGAAAGGGGAAGCCGGGGGAAGAAATCGTCAAGTTCGCCTTCGAAAATGAGGCAAACCTGATTGTCATCGGAACCCAGGGAAGGTCGGCCATTCAGTCCGCTCTCATGGGAAGCGCCGCACGCACGGTGGTGAACCGGGCCAAATGTCCTGTGCTGGTCGTTCATCCCGAATGAAGCATTCTCATGGGACCTGGATTTGCCGGCAGTTTGAATTTGAGCACGAGATTCTCGAAGGAAAAGCGGAACGCTTTTCCCTGAGCCTTGATTCTCAAGGGAAGTGAGTTTGCGATAATATTCACATCACCTTGACAAGGGCCACAAAACCGAATTATTTAAACAAACTTTATTTTTAAGAAAAATTTGCGAGTGTTCTCCGGGAACCGTCAGCCCCCGTCGGGTCGACGGCAGTTCATGCCAATGCAACCAACACGTAACTAGGGAGGAATTGACAATGAAAAAACGATTTTTCATGGCCATCACCTTCAGTGCACTGCTCGTCGCCATGGGCCTGGCACCGGCCGCATCGGAAGCCAGGACCCAATTCGTTTCCATCGGTGGCGGTCCCACTGGAGGGACTTTCAACTACTTCGCCAACGCCATCTCCCTCCATGTCCCCCGAGTGGTGGAAAATGTCCGCATGTCGTCCGAGGGCTCCGGCGGATCCGTTGAGAATGTGCGCCGGGTCAACAGCGGGGATTTCGACTTCGGCATTTCCTACGCCGTGGACATTGCGCTCGCAGCCGAGGGCAAGCTTCCTGAAGACACTCGAATCTATGACCAGGTGCGCGTCATAGGCTATCTTTATGGGGCCCCCGCTCAGCTGGTGGTGAGAGCAACCGGTGATCTCAATTCCGCCGCAGATCTGGAAGGCAGAAGAATCGCCGTGGGCAATGCGGGATCGGGTGCCGCCACTTCAGCGGAACGGTTCTTCCGCCAGGTGGGCGTGTGGGAAAATATGTCGCCTGAGTTCCTCGGCTACTCCCCCGCAGCTTCCGCCTTCAGGGACGGTAAAATCGATGGATTCTGGGTCCTCGTGGGCTATCCCAACGCATCCATCATCGAAGCTTCCACCCAGATGAGAATCCGTCTCATGGATCTGCACGAAGATGCCGAAGCCAGCGGTTTCTATGATGCCTACGCCTACTCCCCCGCCGTGATCCCCGCCAATACCTACCGCGGCCAGACGGAAGACACCCACACTTTCCAGGACGGAACCCTGCTCATCACCCGTGCGGATGTTTCCGAAGACCTGGTTTATGAAATGACCAAAGCCATCTGGTCACAGGAAGGCCTCACGAACCTGCGCCAGGCTCACAGCGCCGCCGTGGAAACCTCCATGGAAAACAACTTCCGTGACGCTTCCAGGCCCCTTCACAAGGGTGCCTACAAGTTCTGGGTGGAGCAGGGCATCGAAGTTCCTGAGCACCTGAAGCCCATCGATTGATTCTTTCAGACCATCGTCGGTTCCACTGATCAAACTCTTCCACACCAAACCATGACGGAAGGCACGATGCCTTCCGTCATGCAGTTGAGGATCGAAGGATTGCCATGGCCCAGGATCCCCGTCGAGAAAACGAAGTCAAAGATGAAGAATTGGCCATGAAAGCTGCGGCCGAGCCAGAGAAGCTTGAGGAAATCATCAAGCGCGATGCCAAGCTGGGGCGGCAGATCAGCGGCTTCTGGTATTATGTCGTCTCCGTCCTGGGCGTCGGAATGGTGCTCTTCTATCTCTACAACGCCGGAGTACGTCCCGTCCCCAGTCAGTACCACCGGGGCATTTACGTTCTCATCACCTACGTGCTCGTTTTTCTCACCTATCCCATGTGGCGGGGCTCACCCGGCCATCGGCCTTCCGTTCCAGACATGCTCCTGGCGGGAACAGCCGCCTTTGTGGTGGGCTACTGGGTTCTGGAATTCGAATCCCTCAGTTACCGCATGGGAATGGAAACCCAGCTGGATTTTTACGTGAGCCTGGTGGGCGTCCTCATTTCCCTGGAAGTGTGCCGCCGGGTGCTCGGGCTTTCCCTGACCCTGGTGGGCAGCGCCTTTCTCGCCTACTGCTACTTTGGGCCTTACATGCCCGACATCATAGCCCACCGCGGATTCTCCATCGAACGCATCGTGAACCACGTTTATCTCAAGCAGGAAGGTGTCTTCGGGATCATGGCCGATGTTCTGGTGACCTACGTGATCCTCTTCATTTTCTTTGGCGCCTTCCTGAAAAAATCGGGAGCGGGCAAGTTTTTTCTCGATCTGCCCCTGGCGCTGGTGGGTAAGAGCACGGGAGGCCCCGCCAAAGTTTCCGTGGTGGCCTCGGGCTTTTTCGGTTCCGTTTCGGGCAGCGCCATAGCCAACACCGTCTCCACGGGAGCTTTCACCATTCCTCTCATGAAAAGGGCGGGCTTCAGGCCTCACGTGGCCGGCGCCATTGAACCCGCCGCCTCCACGGGTGGCATGTTCATGCCCCCCATCATGGGCGCCGGAGGGTTCCTCATGGCGGAAATGACGGGAACCCCCTACGTTCAGATCATGAAGATGGCCATATTCCCCGCCTTCATTTACTTTCTGGCCGTTTACGTCATGGTCCATTTCGAAGCCAAACGGCACGGGCTGGTGGGTTCGGGAGATGGCAAGGAAGAAGGCCCCGGGGCCCTTGAAATTCTCAAGAAAGAATGGTTCATGTCCCTGCCCCTGGTGATCATCGTTGCCATGATGCTCATCGGTTATTCTCCCGGCTTCGCCGCCGTTCTGGCCACACTCTCCTGTGTGGGGGTGAGCTGGCTCACCAGGGAATACCGCATGGGCCCCCGGGAGATCTTTGAAGCGCTCCAGGAAGGGGCGAAAAACACCCTGGTCATCGGTGCCACCGTGGGCGTCATCGGCATCATCGTGGGCGTCATCGCCCTCACGGGCATCGGCCTTCGTTTTTCAGACATCATTTTCAGCCTCTCGGGAGGCAATCTGCCCCTGGCCATAGTGCTCATCGGCATCGCTTCCCTTCTCCTGGGCATGGGTGTCCCCGTCACGGCGGCCTACCTCATCATCGCCGTCCTGGCAGTGCCCGCCATGAGCGCCATGCTGGCCCAGCACCATTTCAGCATGAGTTTTGGAGAACTGGAGCTGGCAATGCCCTATGCCGCCACGTGGACCCTCCTGGCATCGCACATGGTGGTGTACTGGTTCAGTCAAAGCTCCAACATTTCACCCCCTGTGTGTGTGGCCGCCTATGCGGCAGCAGCCATCGCCGGCTCCGATCCCTGGAAGACGGGCTGGAACGCCTTCAATTTTTCCAAGATGCTCTTTCTCGGCCCCTTTCTCTTTGCCTATTCCCCCGCTTTGCTCTTATCGGGCACGCCATTTGAGATCTTCATGACCTACAGCACCATTCTGCTGGGGACAATCATTTTCTCGGCCCTTTCCATGGGTTATTTTCTCTGTCCCACCAACATTCTGGAATGGGTCGCGGGAGCCTTTGGAGCCATACTCCTCATGTTTCCCCACATTCTCTTTGACACCATCGGCCTCGACCTCCACATCTTCGTGGTGGATGCCATCGCCGTGAGCCTCTTTGTGCTCGTCTATTTTCTGCAGAAATACCGCATCAAGCAGAATCCCAAGCTTCTGCTTCCCCTGCACATGCGAAAATAAAAAAAGCCGGCCGCACCTTTTTCAAGGATGCGGCCGGCCGCTTTTTCAACCTTCACGACCTTTGTCAAAAACCGTGCCCCCATTGTCCAGGGGGCCGGCACCACTTTTGTCCATATGGTTCCCGCCTAAAAATCCAGCAATCCCCGCAGCCGCTCCGCAAGAAGAGTGTGGCGGCGCTGCGTCTTGTCGTTCTTGATGGCCATGGCCAGGGCTTTCTTTGAGCCCACCAGGACCACCAGCTTTCTTGCCCTGGTGATGGCCGTGTAGAGAAGATTTCTCTGCAGCATCATGTAATGCTGCGTGAGCAGGGGGAACACCACGGCGGGATACTCGCTTCCCTGCGCCTTGTGAACGGTGACCGCATAAGCCAGAACCAGTTCGTCCAGTTCGGAAAAGTCATAAGGAATCCTGCGCCCATCCACGTCCACCAGGATTTCCTGATTTTCCATGTCGATCCTCACAATGCGGCCCATGTCTCCATTGAAGATCTCCTTGTCATAATTGTTACGCGTCTGCATGACCTTGTCCCGCAGTTTGAAAGTGCGCCCTCCTCTTTCCACCGACCGAGTCTCCTGGTTGAGCACCCCCTGCAGGGCACTGTTCAGCCGTTGAATGCCAACAGCTCCCCGGTGCATGGGGCTCAAAACTTGAATGCCATCCACCGGGTCCAGAGCGAAGCGCTCGGGAATGCGCTGAGAGCAGAGCTTCAGGATCACGCTCAGAGCTTCTTCTGGATCTTCTTTTTCTATGTGGTAAAAGTCCTGCAGGGAGTCGCCCGCGTGGGGCATTTTGGGAAACTTCCCCTGGCGCACCAGGTGGGCATTGGTGACGATATGGCTTTCCCGGGCCTGGCGGAAGATCTGAGTGAGGCGAACCGCGGGGATTTCCCCCGAGGCGAGGATGTCTTTGAGCACATTCCCCGGCCCCACCGAAGGGAGCTGATCCACATCTCCCACCAGAATGAGTGTGGCGTTGCCGGGGATGGCCTTGAGAAGATGGTGGGCCAGGAGAATGTCCAGCATGGAAGTCTCGTCCACGATGAACAGGTCGCCGTTGAGGGGTTTTTGCTCATTGCGCTGAAATCCTCCCATCTGGGGGCTGAATTCAAGAAGGCGGTGTATGGTGGACGCGTCATGGCCGGTGGCTTCGCTCAACCGCTTGGCCGCGCGGCCCGTGGGAGCCGCCAGGCAGACGCGGCCCCCTGCCTTTCCATACAGGGCCAGGATGGCGCGAATGAGAGTGGTCTTTCCCGTGCCGGGCCCTCCCGTGATCACCAGGACCTTTTCCAATAGAGACCTCCGCACGGCTTCCGCCTGGAGTTCAGCCAGCTTCAGTGAAAGGTTCTCATCAAGCCAAGCCATGGCTGTTTTCTCGTCCAGCCGATTGTGCAGGACTGGAAACATTTGAAGGGCACGCAGTTTGCGAGCCACCTGAACTTCAGCCAGGTGATATCCCTTGAGGTAAATGGCCTCCTCGTCTCCCCACTGAGATAGGCTTTCCTGGGGAACGACCTGCAACACGAGGCGTCCGTCAGCAAGAAGCCCTGTCACGGCTCCTTCCAGCACGGAAAGGGAAATGTCAAGGAGCTCCAGGGATTTATTGAGCAGCCAGGTTCGAGGAACGCAAGCGTGCCCCTCTTCCGTGGCTTTCTGAAGAACATAAAGAACCCCCGCTTCCGCACGAAGAGGGGAATCCTTGGAAAAACCCATGTTTGAGGCAATTTTGTCCGCCGTGACAAAGCCAATTCCGAACACATCCATGGCGAGCCGGTAGGGATTGTTCTGCACCACCTCCAGAGAGCTCTTGCCGTAATGCTTGAAAATACGCGTGGCGTAGGCGGCGCTCACGTTATGGCTTCGCAGAAACACCATGAGTTCCCGAATGTCTTTCTGATCCGCCCAGGCTTTTTGAATCTTCTCCAGCCGGTATGCACCGATGCCTTCCACCTCCAGGAGTTTTTCGGGAAATTGATCGATGATCTCAAGGGTCTCTTCACCGAAACGTGCCACGATGCGTTTGGCCATCACGGGTCCGATACCCTTGATCAAACCGGAGCCCAGGTACTTGCGAATCCCTTCCGCCGTAGCGGGAGCGAGGGTCTCATAGCGTTCCATACGGAACTGTTCCCCAAACTTGGGGTGCATGCCCCAGGAACCTTCCATGGAGAGAATCTCCCCGGGCGTCACGGAAACAAAATTCCCCACCACGGGCACGGGGTCTCTGCGCCCGGGAATTTTGACCTTGATCACACTGTAGCCGCTCTCCTCGCCCACAAAAGTGACCCGTTCCACCTGCCCTCGAATTTTTTCCATTTTTCACACTGAACTGAAAATTTGATGAAGAAACCCTCACAAGATTCGGGCAGCATTCCCCCGCCGATCGAAAAGCATTATCTTTTTGACAATGTGGGGCCCCATGTTAATATCCGCCATGCTGCCGGAAAGGAAGTGAGGGCTGCATGCAGATCAGAGAGATCAGTGAAGAGGTTTGATTTTCCAGAGGAAACATGGCCCGCGAAGCCCTGGAATACAATGATTGGGAGCGCTCTCTCGAGGGACTGCTCCAGAGACGGGAAACTCCTGCCATCTGTTTCCTCCGCCCTGCAGGTCATGGAAATGCCCTGGAATATCAAAACTCATCCAGCTCCTGTTGACTGGAAAGGATTTCACATGTCCCTGTATATTAAAACGGAAGACTACCAACACCTGGGAATCACCAAGTATTCCAGCTTGGAGACCATCCGTGAAGTGGTGCAGAGAGAACTCCACATGGAACGCGTGTTTGTTTCCTTTGTGAACAACCATGAGTTCATCCGCGTTGACTTTCTCAAGCCACGGCCCACCCGCCGTTCCCGGCGCCGTTCCCAAAAGCGAAAAAACCTGGAGAAAACCCAACTGGCCTGAGGGCAGCCGGCTGCCAAAACTTCCTCGCGGCAATGGAGGGAGCAGTCCTGTTGAAAACCTTCTTCTCATTCCCCGGGACAACCAATATACACACATGTGATGGGTGAACACAAACAAAGAGGGCGCCCTTACCCGGGCGCCCTCTTTGTTTGTGTTCACCATGGAGTGGCGTCAATTTTCCTGCAATCCAACCGCTCTTTCTGTACGCCGGGACCACCTGGTCCACCCAGGTTTCACATGAGTCCTTGCAGTGCTGCCAAAGACTTTCCGGTGCCCGTCACAGTTCGGGAACCATTTCCCGAAGCTGAGTGCAGGTGAACACGGGGCCATCGAGGCAGACGTACTTGGACCCCATGTTGCACCTGCCACAGATGCCCACGCCGCACTTCATGCGTTTTTCCAGGGTGGATATGATCTGGTCGTCCTCGAAACCCAGTTCTTTGAGACCGAAGAGAACGAATTTGATCATGATGGGAGGGCCGCACACGAGGGCCACCCGGTTGTGAGGGCTTGGAGACTCCTCCCTGAGAATTGTGGGCACGAAACCAACCCGCTCTTGCCACTGGGGATGCTCCGCATCCACCGTGAGCACCAGGTTGGCCCCGCCCGACCTCCACTCTTGGAATTCATAGCTGTAACAGAGATCCAGGGGCGATCGCGCCCCATAGATGACCGTGATGTCGCCGTAGTCCTGGCGGTTGTCCAGCATGAAAAGGAGCAGGGTCCTGAGGGGAGCCATGCCGATGCCGCCCCCCACGAAAAGAATGTCCCTGCCCTTGAGATCCTCGAGGGGAAATCCATTTCCCAATGGCGCCCGCACCCCCACCTGGTCGCCCCCATTGAGCAGGTGAATGCGCTGCGTCACTTCCCCCACCCTCATGACACTGAACTGCAGAAAGTCCATGCGGGTTGGCGGAGAGTTGATGACAAAAGTGGATTCGCCCACTCCAAAGACGGACAACTGTCCCACCTGGCCGGGTATGAATTGAAAGTTTTTCATTTTTTCCGGGTCATTGAGCACCACCCGAAGGGTGCAAATGTTGTGGGTCTCCCGTATGATCTCCTGAACGGTCGCCACCTCCGGCAGGTAGGGATTATGCGCGTGCATCGGCTTTCTCCTTCAGATTTTCCACCACTTTTCGAATGTCAATGGACACGGGACAGCTTCGAATGCACCGCCCGCAGCCGCAGCATGCGATCATGCCGTCGTATTTTTCAGGGAAGTAACTGAATTTATGCCCCACGCGATTCCGGTACCTCTCGCGCTTGGTCGGACGCGGATTGTGACCGCTCGCCTCGTGCGTGTAGCCTGCAAACATGCAGGAGTCCCAGGACCTCATGCGCTCTCCATGGGAGTGGCGCATTTCATCGGTGATGTTGAAGCAGTAGCAGGTGGGGCAAACGTAGGTGCAGACGCCGCATGAGAGGCACTGGTTCACCATGGACTTCCAGAATTCCCTGTCCTCAAAGCGATCCTTCTGCCCCTGCACCGCACCGGAAGG
>SLCH01000161.1 GCA_007125915.1 Syntrophobacteraceae bacterium | reverse complement strand
TTTTCTGTCGCCTCGCAGAGGGGGCAGGTTCCGGGGTACCCGAAGGGTGATGCGGGTTTCCTGTTGCCTGGCCTTGGGGCCTGCCATGAGAAGGGCGTCCTCAATGAGTTCTTCCACGTGCACTTCTCCCATGATGGGTTCCTGGGGTTTTGCCAGGTTGAGGAAACGATTTATGGTGTCTTCCATGCGTTGGAGCTGGGTCATGGCCACGAGGAAATCCTCTCCGTATTCTGCGGGGGTGTCCCTCTCGCTCTCCATGGATTCCAGAAACATTTTGAGGGAGGCGAGGGGAGTCCTGATTTCGTGGGCAACTCCCGCCGCCAGCTGTCCCAGGGATGCGAGCTGCTGAGATCGCTCCGCTGCTTCCTGGGTCTGTTTGAGCATCACATCCGTTTCCTTCAGTTCCTCTTCTCTGCGAATGACCGTTTTTTCCAGGTGGGCCTGGCGGTCCTGAAGCTGACGGGCCATTTCAGCAAAGGCTTTGTAGAGGAGGCCCATTTCATCGGTCCGGTCCTTTTCCAGGGTGACATTTTCAAAGTCTCCACTGGCCAGTTGATGGGCGGCATTCCCCAGGGATCTGATGGGAAGGACCACGTAACGGGAAAGGAGCCACGCGGCAACGAATGCTCCGAGGGTCGAGAGAACAATGGCGGCCAGGACGTACTGGCGCAGTGCATCGGCTTCCTGAAAGGCTTCATCCCGATCCTGTTCCGCCACCAGAGCCCAGTGGGTGCCCTTGACACGTTTTGAGGCTCCGAGAACTTCCACGCCCCGGTAGTCCGTGTAAATGATCCTTTTTCCGGGGTTGTGAAGAATATTTCTGAAACTGTCCGACTGGGCGATGTTTTCCGCCAGGATGCGCTCCCGTTCCTTGTGCACGAGAAAAGTGCCCTCCAGGTTCACAAGATAGCACTCGCCCGTTTCCCCAAGGGACACCTGAAGAATGACCGAAAGCAGGGTCCCCGTTCCCACTTTGGCGCAGACAACACCCAGCACTCGTTGTGAAGGTCCCCAGAGGGGGGCTGCAATGAGAAAAAATGACTCTCCCTTCTGTTCATCAAAGAAAATGTCTGACATGTAAAGTTTGCCCGAAGCTGCTTCCGTGAACCACTCTTTTGAGACAATGTTTTCAGCTGCTCCCGGGTTGCCGTGAATCCAGCGGCCGTCCACGGACACCACGGAAATGTCTCCGTATTCTCCGTAGCGGCTGCGCACCGCCTCCAGATAGGGTGCGATTTGTCTCGAATCGAGAGACTTGAGAATGGAAGAGTGGGCCACCACCTGCACATCCGCCTTGCGTTCGGCAATCCATTTTTCAAGAAGGGACGCCTTGTCTTCAGCGATCTGCTCCATCTGGTTCGTGGCCATGGTGAAGACGGTTTCTTCCGCCGACTTTATGGCCAGGAAGCCCACTGCGGAAAGGGGTATGAGGGCAAACACAAAAAAGATCAGGGTGAGCTTGACCTGCAGGCTGAGCCCAAGAAGCTTTTCCAAGGGAGTGTTCCTCTACGTGTGGGGTTAGCGGACGGCGACCGAACGCTTTTCTTCTCTAACCCAAAAACATTGCATTGTTAAAGAGTTTCACGGCAGGGTGCGGAGCCCGCAGGGGCAGATTTTTTTCTGAAATATGGCAGAACCAGTGTCTGAAACGGTTGACTGGATGGGGTTTTCACGGTTTTTTGATTTTTTTGTGGTCGAATGGGTTACACTCTTTTTGCAAGCTGTGCTAATTATACCTACTTCTCAAAGGTTATTTTGAAAGCCTGCTGTGGCGGGAAGCCCACGGCGGTTTTCTTTTTTTGGGGATCTGCTTCCAAAGGGACTGTTTTTCACCAGGCCGCGCCGGCCGGTTGTTCCGGTTCGCCCCATGACCTCACCAGCTGGTCTGGGCATCGGTTCTGACCAGATGGTCTGAATGGTTGGCCAAACCTGGTGAGGCAGCGTTTTTGAGCAGATCATGAGGATATGGAGGACGATTCCAACACGAACCGCAGGCATGTGTCTGCAAGAAGGTGCACGACCATGAGAGACATTTTTGGACCTGGCGGTCCGCGGGAACCGCGGGATCCGCTGCCCCAAATCAACCTTGAAAACCTGGATTTTTCCAAAATCACCCGCATGATCAAGGGGGGCCTCATTGTCCTGGCCGTGATTCTTCTGTGGTCGGGATTGAGCTGGGGTCAGAGGTTTTACACCGACTGGCTCTGGTTCAGTGATCTGGGCTACCAGGAAATCCTCTTGACGATGGTTTCCACTCGAGTTGTCCTGTACGTGCTGGCAGTGGTCATCTTTTTTGCCCTGGCTGTTCCCAGCCTTTTCATGGCCTGGCGCATCACGGACCGAATGCAGCCCTACGGCGGCGTGAAACTGCCCCCTGACATCTACTCGGCAGCAAGAAAAGTGCTCATGCTGGTGGCTGCGGGTGTGGTGATCCTGGCCGCCTTCACCCTTGCGGGGCAACCCGCCTCCGAATGGGAAACCATGCTTCGCTATCTCAACGGAGTGGCTTTCAACGCTACGGATCCCATTTTTGACAGGGACATTTCCTTCTATGTTTTCACCCTTCCCGTTCTGGAATTTCTTCGCTTCTGGCTCCTGAGCGTCGTTCTCTCGGTCTTTTTTATCGTGGGAGCCTTTTATTACGTGAACAGCTCACTTCGGGGTGAAATGTTCACCTTCACCCGCCAGATCAGAGCCCACCTGGCCATTCTGGGCGCGATGCTGTTCCTGCTCATCGCGGCGGGTCACTGGCTGGGGCGCTACGAACTTCTCTATTCACCCACGGGAGCCGTTTTCGGCATGGGAAGCACGGACAGCACCGTCACCCTTCCCGCGCGCACTCTTTTGACATTTGTGGCCCTTGCCACGGCGGGGGTGCTGCTGGCCAGTATCTTTTCCAGCAAAAAACGGCTGGCCGTGTGGGCCGTGGGCATCTGGTTCGGTTTGAACATTCTGGGGGGCACGGCGGCGCCCATGTTTTACCAGAGAATGTATGTGGAGCCGAGCGAACTGGCCCGCGAGAGAGCTTTTCTCGCCAACAACATTTCCGCCACCCGGGAGGCATTCGGGCTCACAGAACTTCAGACCAGAACCCATCCCGCACTGGGATGGATCGATCCCGAAACGGTGGAAGAAAACCAGGGCACTGTGCGCAACATCAGGCTGTGGGATGAAGGCCCTCTTCTTCAGAGCTACAACCAGATCCAGTTTTTCCGCCTCTATTATGATTTTCTGGCCGTGCACACGGACCGTTACACGGTGAATGACGAGCTGCGGCAGGTGATGCTGGCCACGCGCGAACTCTCGGCGGAGAAGCTTCCCTCGGAAGCTCAGCGCTGGGTCAACAGGCACCTTCAGTTCACCCACGGTTTCGGAGTGGCCATGACACCGGTGACCGAAGTGGATGAGGCTGGCAGGCCAGGGTTTTTCGTCAGCGACATTCCCCCTCGAGGGGAGATAGAGCTGAATCGGCCCGAGGTCTATTTCGGCCTTAAAAGTCTCGATTACCTCATTGTGCGCACGGACACCCAGGAGTTCAACTTTCCCGGGCCTGACGGATCCGTTTACACCACCTACGATGGAGATGGGGGAGTGGAGCTGAGCTCCTTCTTCCGGAAGTTCATGTACGCCTGGCAATTCAGGGACCTCAACATTCTCATCTCCGGGGAAATCAATCCCGACAGTCTCATTCAGTACCGGCGAACCATCCGCGAGCGTTTCACCACCGTGTCGCCCTTTCTGCTGAGAGACCGTGAAGCCTACAGCGTGGTGGCCGACGGCCGTCTGTTCTGGATACAGGATGCCTACACCACCACCAACCGCTACCCCTACTCCACCCCCTACCAGGGACAGTTCAATTACTTGAGAAACAGTGTCAAGGCCGTGGTGGATGCCTACCATGGGACCATCGATTACTATATTGCCGATTACAATGATCCCATCGTCCGCACCTACGATGCCATCTTTCCCGGGCTTTTCAAACCCATGGAAGAGATGCCCGACTATTTGCGGCCTCACCTGCGCTATCCCCAGGATGGCTTTTCCGTTCAGACCCAGATGCTCCTCCAGTATCACATGGAAGACCCTGTGGTCTTCTACAACAGGGAAGACCAGTGGTCTTTGCCCGTACAGCATTCTTTCGGCAGGACGGAAATGCTTCGGCCTTATTACATCGTGGCCCGCCTTCCGGGAGAACCAAGGGAGGAGTTTCTGCTCATTCAGCCCTTCACCCCCGTGAATCGCCACAACCTGGTGGGGTGGATAGCTGCCCGCATGGACGGGGAAAACTATGGTGAAATGATCCTTTACCGATTTCCCAGGGGCCGTCACGTGGATGGTCCCAACCAGGTCGAGGCGCGCATCGACAATGATGCGATCATTTCCGAGCAGTTCACCCTGTGGGGGCAGGTGGGTTCGGAGGTTTTCCGGGGCATTCTCCTGGTCATTCCCCTGGGTGACTCCCTCCTTTACGCGGAGCCGGTCTTTCTGAGACCTGATACCCTGGAGTTCCCCGAACTGAGACGGATCATTCTTGCCGATGCACGGCAGGTGGTCATGCACCGGACTCTTGACCAGTCCATCCTGGCACTGGTGGGGGAATTGCCCGCGGTGGCGCCGGTGGTGGAATTGGAAGAAGAGATATTTGAGCCCGCCA
>SLCH01000018.1 GCA_007125915.1 Syntrophobacteraceae bacterium | reverse complement strand
GACGAAAAGGGCGTCGCATACGAAGCCATTGACGTGACAGTGGACAAGGAGGCTCTCGGTGAAATGAAGAAAATATCGGGCGCGAGGAGTGTTCCCGTGATCCGCATCGGGGAGGAAGTCATTGTGGGTTTCGATACAGCGCGCATGGACAAGGCACTCAAGGCTCTTGCATAGTTTCTGCGGTGGAAGGGATGTGTTCTGTGAAAAGTGCCAGGGTTGTGGTTTACAGCATGAGTGGCTGTCCCTTTTGTGAAAGTGCCAAGAGCTTTCTTCGCGACAAGGGCATAGAATATTCGGAGGTGTTCGCTCCCCCCGGTTCAAGCCAATGGCAGGAAATGAAGGAGATGCTTGGCACGGGAGTGCTCCCCCAGATCGTCATCCATGACGAACCGGTGGGGGGATACGCTCACCTGGTGGAACTGGAGGCCTCCGGAGAACTTTACGAGAAGGTTGGGGTTTCCGGCCCCCGAGGGGAACGGCTCATCTTTGACGTCATCATTCTCGGGGCCGGGCCGGCGGGGCTGAGCGCCGCCATCTACACCATCAGGAAGATGATGAAAACCCTCATCATCAGCCAGGATGTGGGGGGCCAGCTCGCCTGGACCAGCGACGTGGACAATTACCTGGGTTTCAGCCAGGTGAATGCTTCCGAACTGGTGAAAAAGTTCGAACACCACGTGCAATCTTTCAACGTGGACACGGTGCTCGGGAAAAAAGTCCTTTCCGTGCAACTGGCCGGGCCCGTGAAAAGTGTGACCCTCGAAGATGGAAAGACCTACTACGCCAAGACGGTCATCATTGCCACAGGCGGGGGGCATCAGCTTCTCAACATACCCGGCGAACGGGAGTTGGCCGGCAAGGGGGTGGCCTATTGCTCCACCTGTGATGCCCCCCTTTACGAAGGTGCCGACGTGGCTGTCGTGGGAGGGGGAAATTCGGGGTTGGAGGCCGTTTTGGATCTTGTTTCCATTGCCAGCCATGTGCACCTGGTTTCCCTCACGCGCCTCACCGCCGACCCCGTTTATGTGGACAAGGTCAACCGCTCCCCCAAGGTGACCCTCTTTACTCTTTGGGAGGCCATTCGCATCGTGGGCGATAACATGGTGGAAGGCCTGGAGGTGCAGGATCTCAGGACCGGTGAGGTTCGACTCCTGCCCGTGGAAGGGGTTTTTGTGGAGATTGGAACCATGCCCAACTCTCACCTTTTCATCGACACCCTTGCCACCAACCGTAAAGGGGAGATCCTCGTGGACATGGAATGCCGCACGGGCATTGCCGGTGTTTTTGCCTGTGGGGATGTGACCAGTGTTCCCTTCAAGCAGGTGGTGGTGGCCGTGGGGGAAGGGGCCAAAGCCGCTCTTTCCGCCTACAATTACCTTTTGAACAAGAATTGAGAAGCGATATCCATGAATTCAAAGACTCCTGTGATCGATCTGAGCCAGTGTGTGGGATGTGAAGCCTGCCTGGCACTCTGCCCCGATGTGTTTGTCATCAGTGACACGGGCTACATTGAAGTGGAGCAAATGGATGACTATCCCATGGACTGTGTGGATGAGGCCATCAATTGCTGTCCCACCAATTGTATTCAGTGGAAAAACCAGTGAGTTCCCCTCCCCCTGTGTCTTCAGGAGCATGATTTGGAAGAAAAAAAGCACAGAGAAAGAGGACTGAGGTCCCGGGTGGGAGCACTCCTTGGGGCGGAAAACTTCGAGGACCGATTGGAAGTGTGGACTCAATGGCCACCCAGAAAAGTCATCAATCCCCTTCTGTCTTTCATCTACAGCCTCGATCCCCTCCTCAAAGGCCGGGCGGTCACGGCCATTGGTGTTGTCATGCATCAAATGGCCGGCGAAAACATGGAGCAGGCCCGGGATATCATGCGGCGCCTCATGTGGAATTTGAACGACGAGTCCGGTTGTTCCGGCTGGGGATCGGGAGAAGCCATGGGTGAAATCATGGCCCGCCATGGCCGCCTTGCAGAGGAATTCCACAGGATCTTGGGTTCTTACATCAGTCACGCAGGAAATCACCTGGGCAACGACCTCCTGGAAAGGGGGGTTCTCTGGGGGTTGGCAAGACTGGCTCAAAAGAGGCCTGAGCTGGTGCAGAGAAGTGTGCCGGACCTGGTTCTCTACCTCGAATCCCAGGATCCTCATCATCGTGGCCTGGCATGCTGGGCGCTGAGTTTCCTCCAATCCTCTTCCGCCATTCCCGCCCTGAGAGGGCTCTTGAATGACGAGGAGGTCATTCCTATTTTTCATGAAGGAAAGGTGGAACATCACAAGGTTGCCCAACTGGCCCGTATGGCCCTCCAATGAAAACCATGCTTGGATGCTTAAGGGAGGAGAAAAGCGCATGAAACTATTCCTGACCGGTGGAACAGGCTTTGTGGGAAGCTACTTCACCCGCAGATTCCTGGAAGAAGGGCATGAAGTCACCATTCTCACGCGATCAGCGGGCAGGGGTGCTGAGGAGAAAAAAGGGGGAGTTTCCTGGGTGCAGGGAGATCCCACGGTTGCCGGCCCGTGGCAGGAATCCCTTTCGGGCCACGATGCCGTGATCAACCTGGCGGGTTCGACCATCTTCACACCCTGGACTTCAAAGGCGCGCAAGGTTATCGAGGACAGCCGCATTCTGACCACCCGCAACCTGGTGGATGCCCTGGAAAAGACATCCGGACCTGTGACTCTCCTGAGCGGTTCTGCGGTGGGATATTATGGCGGGCGCCTGGACGATGCCGTCATCACGGAGAACACTCCCCCGGGAGACGACTTTCTCGCCCGTCTGGGCGTGAAGTGGGAACAGGAGGCTCTCAGGGCCGAAACGAGGGGAGTGACAGTGGCCATCTGCCGACTGGGAATTGTCCTGGGGCGCGACGGCGGAGCGCTGAGCAAAATGATCCCCCCTTTCAAGAGGTACATGGGGAGCCACCTGGGGAGCGGAAAACAATGGTTTCCGTGGATTCACATGGAAGATCTCTTTCGAATCTTCCTTTTTCTCCTTGAAAAGCCGGAACTGAAGGGCCCTTTCAACTGCACCGCACCCAACCCGCTCACCAACAAGGAGTTCGCCCGAGTCCTGGCCAAAGCACTGGGGACTTCCGTGCTCATGCCGGGACTTCCAGCTGTCATGATCCGCATGGCTCTCGGGGATTTCGGAGAAGTGGTGCTGAAAGGCCAGAGGGCGGTGCCCCATCGCCTGCTGGAAGAAGGCTTCGTCTTTCGGTTTTCAAGGGCCGAGGAAGCCCTGGCTGACCTGCTGAAATGAGCGGGGCTCCGCAAGGGGCCCTCCCGTCTATGCAGTCTTGTGATTTCTCTTCTGGTGTTCCATGATTTCCAGGACGCTGGATTCGATCACATCTTCCTTTCCTCCCTCTTTTTCCTCATCCAGGTCGAAATCCAGGCTTGTGCCGCTGTGCACGGCCAGCAGGGAAAGCCCCGTGGCGAGAGCATCCCGGATCCAGTCCTTCCAGGTTTCGAGGGCCACCTCTTCCCCGCGGAGCAGCTGATCCATGGACAATTCTCTGGAAACGCCCATCATGGCCAGATCCTCGTTCATCTGCGCCAGGAGCTCTTCATCCAGCCGGGGCCGACGAACCTTTATGGACTGAGTCACCACTTTCAAGTAAAAGTGGAAAGGGTTCATGCTCATTTTTTCCGGATGGCAAATGCCGCACATTTCGACGTCGTGGGGAATCTGCGAGTTCTCAGCAAATCGATTTTGCCTGGCGATTTCCTGGAAATGGGCAACGGTGTAGCGGTCCATCAGCTTCTCTTGACTGGCCATGGTCATCCCCCTTTCAAATCCCAGGTCAATTTCCTGGTGCCCGCCCATGTTTCTGCTCAAAAACTCGTCCATGCGCAGAAGTTTTCCTCTTTTCTGTGACACAGCGCTTGCAGCGGCTTTCAGCCTGGCCATGGAGTGCAGGTCTTCGCGCAACTGAGGATTGTGTTCAATCTGGTTTTGAATCTGCATCTCCCGCTGTTTCCAGTTTTCCATCAGGGTTTCCGTGTCCCCCTCGAAGGCGAAAAGACTTGCCAGTTTTTGGAGAAGACTGGCCACGAGGAGTTCATGGGGCCCATTCAGGTAAGAAGGGTAATGGGCCCACATTCCCACACAGTGCAGGGGTGAATTGCGAGCTTCCTCCATGATGGTGGAATGCACGGCCGCCGGTCCACTGTACTTGACCTGCTCGAGCCCGAGATCTTTCATCTCATTGATGCCTCTGCTGTTCAGGGCCAGTCCCGAGATGAAAACTTCGTCGTGAAAGACCTGGTCGTAAAGGCTTCCCAGAATGTACACTTCCTTGCATTTCCAGATCTTCAGCAGATTTAAAAGTTCTTGAGAAAATACGGTCCAGTTTGTCGTCGGCTCAGGGCCCAGGCCCAGCAGAATGTTCTCCGAAGAGGGGAGTCGAGCCAGAAAGAAATCGTACTCGGGCCATTCCAGCCGCTGGATCTGTCCATGGTCCAGGGACACGAGGGGCCTCAGCGAGTCCGTATGCCAGAAACCATCCAGGTTCCAGGCAGCGATTCTTTCCGTGGGAAGAAGTCTCTTGATTTCCGCGAAAGTCTGCTCGACCACCCTGCCCGCATCGGGCCATCCCGTGAAACCCAGCACAGCCCTCCTTGTCCGCACCGTGGGCACAAAAACTTCGATTC
>SLCH01000165.1 GCA_007125915.1 Syntrophobacteraceae bacterium | reverse complement strand
CTTGAAGGGTCCATGGCATTCTTGGGAGATCTTTTTATGGAGCAATCATTTTTCATCGTCTTGCTGCTCTTGGTGCTTTTGGATGGTGTTCTCATTGTCTGCTTCATTCTGTTATGGAGACGACGTTCCATTCTTCCCGCAGGTTCCCATGAACTCAGGGAAGACCTGCGGCAGCTCATCAACGACATGAACGGCATGAGCTCCAAGCTTGCGACCAATCTGGAAGAGCGCATGGCCATTGTTCAGCGGATCTCGGCCCATCTGGATGAAAAAATTCGCGAAGCGGAAGAAATGGCGGAAAAGCTCAGGGAAGTGAAGGAGAAGGAGGCCGTTTCTTCAGCCGCGAAGCTTTTGCCCCAAAAAAACAGCGAGGGCGAACAGGTGCTTCTCCTGGCGAAAAAAGGCCTCCATGCGGAAGCCATTGCGCGGCGGCTTCAAAAGCCCCTGGGAGAAGTGGAGCTCATCCTGAACCTGAAAAAGCTTTCTCTGGAAAACCGCTGAAAATCAATTTCCTCAACCCGCAAAAAATTCCTCATGAGACTTTTTGGAGGGAAAATCCTGCCCCTTTCCGCAGTTCCCTGTAAAGTCCCGGCCCCTCAATAACTCACTGAACCTCCCTTTCACGGACTGATCAACCTTTCTTGTGGCGTGGCACCCTCATTGCATGTTTTATGAAATACAAAAAAAGGAGGTTGCAATGCGTATAGGGCATTTTGCCGCAGTCGTGGGAATGCGGCAGCAGGAAAAGAACCTTGCGGTCATCGCCAACAATCTCGCCAATGTGGGCACGGCCGGATACAAAAAAGAAAATGCACACTTCTCAGACTACATTTATCAGACAACCTACACCTCCATGGAACAGGGGCGGTTAAAAACCACACAACAGCCCCTCGATGTGGCTCTCATGGGAGACGGGTTTTTTAAAATCCAGACCGAGGAGGGCATCCTGTACACCCGGGGAGGCAACTTTACCCTCAACGAAGAAAATGTGCTGGTCACGCAGGAGGGCTGGCCCGTTCTGGGGCAAGGAGGCCCCATTGAGGTGATGACCTCTCAGGTGCGCATCGAGCCTGGTGGTCAGGTTTTTGACAAACAGGATGGGGGAGACGAATACGAGCTGGTGGATGTTCTTGACGTCGTGGAGTTTCCCGATGGCGTTCTCCTTGAAAAAGCCCGTAACGGATATTTCAAGCCCAAAGACGACAATTTGGAACCCATGCCCGCTGAGGCCGCCTCGGTGCAGCAGGGAGCACTGGAAGACCCCAATTTCAGCGCCGTTGAGGAAATGGCGAGGCTCATCGACTCCCAGCGGATCTTTGAAGCATACACGAAAATTTTGCAGCTCTTTGACCATAAGGATTCGCAGTTGATCAGCAAACTGGGAAGTCCATGACAGGAGGTTACAGCAATGATCAGGAGTCTCTGGACTGCAGCAACGGGAATGTCTGCTCAGCAATTGAACATGGACGTGATCGCTCACAATCTGGCCAACTCCAACACCACCGGCTTCAAGCAGAGCCGGGCCAACTTTGAAGACCTCATGTATCAGACCATTGTGCCCCCTGGCGCCAATGGGGGAGAAGACAATATTCTGCCCGTGGGGATTCAGGTGGGCATGGGGAGCAAAACGGCATCGGTGCAAAAAAACTTCGTGCAGGGAAATTTTGTGGAGACGGGAAACAAGCTCGATCTGGCCATTGAGGGCAATGGATTCTTCACGGTCCTTCGCAACGGGGAAGAAGTATACACCCGGTCCGGCAGCTTCAAACTGGACCAGGATGGTTTCATCTGTGATGCGGAAGGAAACCGCTTGCAGCCGGAAATCAATGTGCCCGTTGAAGCCACGAGCATCAATGTGGATTCAGGGGGCACTCTCACCGCCATGAGTCAAAACGGCGAAATTTTGGCCGTGGAAAACATAACCCTGTCTCACTTCGCCAATCCGGCGGGACTTTCCAGCATAGGCAGGAACTATTTTGTCTCCACGGAAGCATCGGGCGATGCCGTTGAGGGGCAGCCTGGAATGGATGGCCTCGGCAGTCTCCTTCAGGGTTTTCTCGAAAATTCCAATGTGAATGTGGTGGAGGAAATGGTGAACATGATCGTCGGCCAGCGTGCCTATGAGGCCAACTCCAAAGTGATCAAGGTTTCCGATGAGATGCTTCAGATGGCCAACAATGTCAAAGTCTAACATCTTCGAGGCATTATGTTTTTCCGTGCCTGAAAACCATTCGCCGGGGAGAAGAGCGTGATCAAGCCACCGGGCGTTCCTTTCCGCAAAACACTGCTGGCCATTGTCTTTTTGTCTCTTTGGGGGGCCGTGCTTTTCCCTGGAGACTCTCACTCGAGGAACTTCCTCACTCTCACCGCTTTCCCTGTGGTGAAGGCAGAAAGTGAAAGGGTGACACTTCTTGAGCTTTTTGAGAAGGAAACCATCTCCTCCCCGTGGCGGGAACTCATGTCGAAGGAAGTGATTGGGAAGATATCGCAGGAGGGAGGGGTGAAATACGTCTACGCCGACCAGCTTAGAGACTTTCTGGCGGGTTTCTTTGGCTTTCATGGCATGCCCCAGGACCGCCTTGTTTTGAACCTTCCAGCTCAGATCGTCGTGAAACGCCCCTCCACCTTTGTGACCGAAGAAGAGATCGTAGAGCTCTATACGGAGCACCTCCTTCAAACACTGGGCAAGGAGAGAGAGGATCTGATCATCAAGGATCTGCAGTGTTCCGGAGGCCTTGCGCTTCCCCCGGGAACGAGAGAGAGCCGCGTGGTTGCCCGGCATGGAGAAACGTATCACGGCCCCGTGACCCTGTCGGTGGAATTTTTCGTCAATGGGAACCATGCGGGAAGTGCTGTGGTCAGCGCCACTGTGAGCTGGCTTGATACGGTTGTGCATACGGCCAGGCCCCTCAGGAGAAACGCTGTCATAGAGCCCCGGGATCTCGATGTGCGCAGAATCGTCGTCTCCGAGAGGAATCAGGGGATCTATTTCACGGACCCTGATGAGGCTGTGGGCAAGGAGGCTTCGAGGAACCTGGACTCCTTTCAGCCTCTTCAGAGAAGCGATGTGCGTGAGGCCGTGGTGCTTCGGCGCGGAGACAGTGTGACCATTGTGTATGAAAAGCCGGGGCTGAGAGTCACAGCCAGGGGGCAGGCGCGGCAAAACGGTGTGAGGGGGCAGGTCATCAGAGTTGTCAACCCCCAGTCCAGTCGAAGCGTGGATGGTCGTGTGGTGGATTCGGAAACGGTCGAAGCAGTTCATTGACTGTTTGCTCAGAGGAGAGGTCATGTTTTATCCAGGAAGCTCAAACAAAGTACCGCCGCGGTGGAACATCACGGACATCCTCTCCATCCATGGATTTCTTAAGCTCATTTCTGCCCTGGCCCTCATGGCCCTTGCAGGGGCCTGCGCCACAACGAAGGGACAGGGAGGGCCGCCCCCTTCACCCATCTCCATGACTGAGCAGTCACTCCCTCCTCAATCTTTCACCCCCGTTTCCCATGCGCCGGCACCTCAAATGCCCCCTCCTGAAGCTTTCACCGGTTCCTTGTGGTCAGGGCAGGGGGGATCCCTTTACCGGGACATAAAGGCAAGGAATGTGGGCGACATTTTGACCATTCTGGTGAGCGAAGAATCGAGGGCCTCCAAGTCGGCGCAGACGGGCACGAGCAGGAACAGGACACTCAGTGGAGGGGCTTCTTTCGGGGGAATCACATGGGGGGGGCAGGACCTTGTGCCTTCGGGAGGGCTGAATGCCTACGAGGCCGAGTTTGGTTCGGCGTTCAGAGGTCAGGGGTCCACAGCCAAAAAGGAATCCTTGATGGCATACATGACGGCCACGGTGGTTGACATTCTGCCCAACGGCAACCTGTTCATTCGTGGATCGCGCTGGACCAGGGTGAACAACGAAATGCAGCAGATTGTACTGGAAGGTGTGGTGCGGCCCAATGATGTCACCCGAAACAATTCCGTTCTGTCGCAAAACATTGCCGATGCCAAGATCTTTTTTGAAGGCAAGGGACCCATCACGCAGCATCAGCGTCCCGGGTGGCTCCTGCAGTTGATGGATCTCGTTTCCCCTTTTTAAGGATGCGCGTCATGTGGGCAGGAAAGTCATTTCCATGTGCGGTCGTTGTTTTTCTCGCTTCATGCATGATTTTATGGGGCTCGGTTGCATCCGCCTCAAGGATCAAGGACATCGCCTCGTTCATGGGGGATCGGCCCAATCAGCTGATCGGCTACGGCCTTGTGGTCGGTCTCAATGGTTCAGGGGACAACAACCGGACCCAGTTCACCCTGAACACCCTGGCCAATATGCTGGACAACATGGGAATCCATGTGGATCCCCAGCAGATGCGGGTGAGGAACATCGCCGCCGTCATGGTCACAGGCAAGCTTCCCCCTTTTGTGAGGCAGGGAAGCCGCATGGATGTCCAGGTGTCTTCCCTGGGGGATGCCAAAAGCCTTGAAGGGGGAACTCTTCTCATGACACCTTTGCAGGGACCGGACGGAAAAACCTATGCGGTGGCCCAGGGCCCTGTGTCCACAGGGGGGTTTGCCGTATCGGGCGCAGGGGGAGATGCGGTGCAGAAGAATCATCCCACTGTGGGGTTCATTTCGGGAGGGGCCCTCGTGGAAAGAGAAGTGGCCTTGCCATACGGCCAGCTCAGGGAACTGGACCTTGTTCTGAAAGCACCTGATTTCAGCACCGCGAACAAAGTCTACCGTACCGTCAATGACGCCCTGGGCGGTCCTTTTGCCGTGGCTGTGGACGCGGGCACCATTCGTTTGCAGGTGCCGCCCACCTATGAAAATCGAATCGTTTCCCTCATCAGCCTTGTGGAAGCACTCACCATTGAACCCGATGCCATCGCCCGAATCGTCATCAACGAGCGAACGGGAACCATCGTCATTGGCCAGAATGTGCGCATTTCCCCCGTGGCCGTGGCTCATGGAAATCTGACCGTTCAAATCTCGTCCGATCCTCTGGTCTCTCAGCCTCTCCCCTTCAGTGAGGGGGAAACAGTGGTCATTCCCCGAAGCAACATCGAAGTCCAGGAGGAGAGGGGGCATCTCTCCGCGGTGGGGGGGGAGACGACCATCGGCGAAATCATCAGCGCGCTGAACGCCATAGGGGCAACGCCCCGGGACCTCATCAACATTCTGCAGGCGATCAAGGCGGCAGGAGCCCTGCATGCTGAGCTGGAAATCATTTGAGCCGGCTGCTCACTTCATTCCAAAGTGATGTGTCATGGTAAGAAGAAGGAAAAAAGGCGGAAGAATGAAGCCGGGCAGTTCCTGGCTGACCACTTTTGCCGACCTGTGTACCCTGCTGCTCACCTTTTTTGTCCTTCTCCTCAGCATGTCCATCGTGGACGAAGAAAGGCAGAGAAAGGTCCTCGATTCCCTTGTGGGAGCCTTCGGCTTCCTCTCGGGAGGCCGTTCCGCACTGGGGGTGGAAAAGGGAACTGACCCCAGGCAATTCACCAGTCCCATGATTCAAAGCAGGAGAGCAGATGTGGAAATGCTTCGGGAAATCACGATGCAGAACAACCTGGACGAAGACGTGAAGATCCTTGAGGAGGAGAATCGCATTGTCATTCGTTTGAACTCGAAACTGCTTTTTGAGCCGGGTTCCCACCATCTGCTGCCTTCCATCGAGTCTTTTCTGGGCAATCTGGCAGATCATCTGAACAGTGGAGTCTATGACATCGAAATCCAGGGTCACACAGACTTGAGGGAGGTTTTGCACGCCGAAAATTTGGAGAAGTTTTCCTGGGTTCTATCAACCTCACGTGCCCAGTCCGTGTTCGATTTTTTTGCGGAAAAAGGAATTGACCACCGCCGCATGGCTTCTCACGGGTACAGCCACCTGCGCCCATTGATGGATGGTTTGGAATATATTGATCATTACGAAGAAAACCGAAGGGTGGACATCATCTTGGGTGAAGGTGCGGCCATTCCGGCACACCTGGAAAGGGAAGGAGCGAAGCCCAGATCCCTTTTCAGCTACAAAAACTTTCTCTTCCAGTTGATGCCCGGAGGCACCCGGGAAGGGAACTGATGCTGAGGGAGGAAATGATCAGTGGGAACAAGTGGAACTCCAGAAAAAAAAGAATGGAATCGGCCATTATGAAGTCGAAGGAGAACAATAATTTTCATTCGGACGAAGACAAAAGAGACAGGTGGCTGATCACCTTTTCCGATCTGTGCACTCTTCTTCTGACTTTCTTTGTTCTCCTGCTTTCCATGTCGTCATTGAATCAGAGGTCCTTCAAAATGGTCTTCCAGAACTTCAACGCCTCCAGCGGTGTGCTGCGCTTCAGTGACAAAGAAAAAGTCTCCTTGCAGCCGGATATGGTCGTGAAGGAACTCATGAAGAGTCTGCAGAGTGTCCACACCATGGACATTCGCGATCTCGATGAAATCACCGATGAACGGGTGCAAACGGATGAAAACCTGAACTTCCTCGTTTCCTCGGGCAATGCCCTTTGGATGAAAAAAGATGAGAGCGACGCCTTTTCTCTTGTTTTTGGGGAAAAAATGCTTTTTGAAACGGCCTCTGCCCAGCTCAACCCATCAGCTTATCCCCTTTTGGACCGAATAGGTGAATTTCTCAATTCAACCAATTACCTGGCTTTCGTGGACGGTCACACGGACAGCATTCCCATTCACAATGAGATGTTTCCGTCCAACAGGGAACTCAGTGTGGCACGAGCCTACTCGGTTCTCAGCCACCTGTTGGAGCATTGCAATGTTCCCGAACGGAGACTTGCCATGGGAGGGTATGGAAGTTCCCATCCCCTTGCGGACAACTCGAGCCCCACGGGAAGGGAAATGAACCGAAGGGTTGAGATCATCATGAAAAAGCCTCGTTGAGTGAGCGCGAAAGCATCAGTTGTGGTCACAATCCATGTGAAAGGAGCGAAACCGATGATGGAAAAGATCGCCCCGGTCAGGGGGAGTATGGGTGAAGGGAATTCCAGATCCCCGGAGCAGCAGCGGCTCAAGGATGCGTGCTGTGATTTCGAGGCCATTCTTTTGTCTCAAGTTTTCAAGGCCATGAGAGCCAATCCTCTGGCTGTTGAAAGTCCCGATCCGGCGCGGGAAGTCTATGAAGAGATGATGGACCAGTCACTGGCCTCTCACATCAGTCGGAAAAGCCACACGGGGCTCGCCGCGGTTCTTTACGAGCAGCTATCTCCCCTCTTGCGGGAAGAGGCTCAGGCAATGGAGAGGGAGCCCAAAGGACGTTGAGCCTAAAGAAGAGTCAGGCAGTTACTTGCTTTTGTTCTTTCGAGCTTCCGCATAAAAAATCAAGGAAACGGATTTTTTTTCCGACAAGAACAATGAGTTCTGCAATTTTTGCGTTGAGTGTGATTTTCGTCGCCATATCTCACCATGAGGATGTTTGCTGATGGCTGTGAAGGAAGAGGGGCGGAACCGTCCCCATGAATTCCCGCATAAGCGGATAGATGGATGTCTTTCTGCGGCGGTGGAGCTGGTTTCACTGCTGAAAGAGGAGAGCACAGTTTTGAAATCCTTTGACGCGGACCGCCTGTTGCGACTGCTGCCGAGAAAGGAGTTTCTGGTCAATGACCTCTTTCGCCGTCTTCGCATGCTTGAAACTTGCGATGCCGAGAAAGAGGACGCCCCTTTTCCCTCAAAGGCAGACTCCGCCGATGAACTGAAGGATTTGCTGCAAACCATAGAAAGGCTCAACGGCTTCAATCGCATCTTCCTCCAGCAATCCCTGAATCATTGGCGGCAATTCATGGCTGCGGTGGATCATCCCGGTTACGGCCCCCGTGATGCGGTGGCAGGAGCAGCTCTTTTGCAGAAGGGCTTTAACTTTCGGGGGGAGGCCTGATCCCATGGGTAACCTCATGTACACGCTGGAGACGGCAAAAAGAACTCTTCTGAACACTCAGGTCTCCATTCAAACCACGTCCCACAACATTGCCAACGCCGATAACCCCAACTATGCGCGGCAGAAGGCCATCGTTCAGACCAGTGGTGCCTACCGTGCCCGGCCCGGCTGGATTGGAATGGGGGCCGGTGCAGAGCGGGTCATTCAACTGCGGGATCAATTCATCGAGGGGCGCTTGCACGAAAGCGGCTCCCGCATGGCACACTATGACGCTCTTGCCTCCCAGCTGAGGACACTGGGCAATCACCTGCTCGATGATGGGGCGGCGGGCTTGAGCCAGGTTCTTGGCAACTTCTGGAACTCCTGGGAGGCACTGCAAAAGAATCCCATGGGTCTCGCGGAAAGAGAAAACGTCAATCAGGCTGCCCAAAGGATGGCCGATGCCCTAAACACGACCTCCATGGACTTGGAACGATTGCTCCGGGGTGTGGACGCAGAAGTCCAGATGCTGGCGGGAAGCTCCGAAAAAGACAAGGGCGTGGTGGAAGGGCTGCTCTCCCAAATGGCCGTTCTCAACAGGCAGATTCGTCTCGCAGAGACTCCCGCACACCCGGCCAACGACCTGAGGGACCAGCGGTACCAGGTTCTGCAGGAATTGTCCGCATATCTGCCCATTGAGCACACGGAAGAAAAGAACAGTTTCGTGACCGTTCGACTTTCAACCCGTGAAGGCTCGCTGGTTCTTGTGGATGGGGAAACACACGCACACCTCAAATATGAAGACGGGCAGGTGCAGGTCATGGCCCCGAAAAGCCCCTGGGTGCCTGTGGATTTAAACCTCGTGGTGGGCGGAAGTTTGAGCGGCCTGTTGGAGGCAAGGGGCGCCATCGAAGGTGTTCGGACCCGCCTTGATGCTTTTGCCGAAAATTTTGCCCACGAGGTCAATGAACTGCTGCCGGAAGATGATCCCATCTTTTCACGCCAGGAGGAAACCCTTGAGTGGTCTGTTTCCAGTGAATTCTGGTCCCACTTCGACTCCAGCCCCATCCAGGATTTGGGTGAACTCGCCTCCCGCATGGTGGCTCTCAGTGATGCCAAACACGTGGATCTGGAAAACGCCAGCTTTTCCCATTATCTGGGCGACCTGCAGAGACATTTGGGCACCATGCAGCGGGATGCGGAAGTCAAGGGGGAGTTCTACCGCACACTGAAGACGGAACTGAAGGGCCAGCAGCAGTTTGTTTCAGGTGTGAACCTGGACGAAGAGATGGTGGATATTCTGCGCAACCAGCAGGTTTACCAGGCAGCAGCCAAAATCATTCAACGGACGGATGAGCTCCTTCGCACCGTGATCAACATGGTCTAATCGTCATGAGGGGTGGGAATCATGCGAGTCACTTTACCCATGAAGTATGATCGAATCGTCAATGACCTGAGCCGGAAAAACACCCAGCTTGAGGATCTCGCCGCCCAGATTTCTTCAGGAAAGCGAATTCTCAGGCCTTCCGACGATCCCCTTTCCTGGGTGAAGGCCATGAACATCAAAAAGGGTCTTCAGGAACTGGACGCGCTGCAGTCCAACGTGGACTATGCCATTCATTGGAACCGCGCCGCAGAAAACACTCTGGACCACCTTTCGGAGCTCTTCGTCTCCGCCAAGGAGGTGGCCATCGCTGCCATGGGGGCTCCCTCCGGGGAAGGAGACTTCGCTCGCATGGAACAGCTGGATCAGATTTTCCAGCAGGCCCTTGCTCTTGCCAACACAAGCCATGAGAACAGATTCCTTTTTGCCGTGAACAGCAGCCATCCTCCCTTTGTTTTTCAAGCTGAAGAGCAGGAGTTGGTGTTGGATCCAGAGCTCGGGGACTCTTTTTCGGTGCGCATTGGATATGGCTTGTTCCAGGAACAGGGTTTGAATGGAGGGAGCCTTTTTATAGCGCAGGAAGAAGGGGATGCCCTCAGTGCATTTCAGATGCTGCTGGACCTCAAGGAAGCCGTTTCCGAGAGGGATACGGCTGAAATCACCAGACAAATGGAAAATATAGAAAAAGTTCTGGAGAATCTTTGGCGTCAGACTTCTGTGGTGGGCAATCGTTTGACCACACTCGACGCACAAAAGGAAGCCCTCGAAAGGATCTCCCTGGAAGAGCAGGTGAGACTCTCAAAAGTGGAGGACACGGACATGCTCGCCACCATCAGTCAACTTCAGGCCAAGAGCACGACCTTTGAGGCGGCCCTCAAAGTGACCGGCATGCTCCAAGGCCTCAACCTCACCCAGTACATATGAAAAGGGGCGCCCGACACAAACCTCCAAACCTTGTCTTGAATGATTTTCCGCGGGCTTCGAGCTTTTGCCCGAAGCCGGAAAAAAGGGTAAAAGCCCCGATCTTTTCAATTCTAATGGGGGAGAAAAGGGCCTTTCATTGGCGCATGTTTGGGAAAAGAGTGAGTCACCAGATTTCTCCCAGCATTTTTTCCGCCAGCTTGTCCGGTTCGACAACGTAGGTGCCGCTCTTGATGGCATGCCGCAATTGCTCCACTTTTTCCATTCGAATCTCGTCTTGCTGCATGGTCACTTTTTTAGCCATGTCCACTTCCCGGCAATGGTTGGACAATTGAACGCGGTCTTTGGGAACGGCGGTCTCCTGCACCCCTTCACTCTTGTTCTCGCTTCTGCCCGGAGAATTCATTTCCTGCGTTCTCTCAACGGGCTGAGGGCTCAAATAGGGGGAAACCCTTGTCACATCCATATTTCACACTACCTCTTGCAGTAAGAATGATCATGATGAATACAGGATTCAAAGTAAACACCAACTCTCTTGTCATCTGCTTCATTTCCTGTTGTGGTGCTGTCATTTGAAGCCTGTTTCGCCTGCACTCACCGGCATATCAAATTTTTTCAGGACCCTGTCGTCAATCCGCATCAAAAAAATATCCTGACATCAAAAGAACATTTCGTCAAGAAGTTGACTTGCTGCACGCCACTCCGGGTTTTTACAAGCAAGGCGCATTGAACAAGGGCCTGAAGATGCACATAAATAGTTTGTGCAGCGGTATCCTGCCTCCTGTCACAAATAATATCGGTCTCTCAATGGGAAACTTAAAAAAAATTTTGTCGCAAATGGATCGATGAAACAAGATGGAGAATCATTTTCTTCCTATGGATGTTCTCACCATAGAGGAGCCCAGGGACTCTTTTGGCGCGATTTTTGATCAGACCCTCTTGTGAGTATTTGCGAGGACCCAAAGGGATTTTCCCAGGTCAGAGTTACAAACGGGCCACATGGCGCTTGGGCCCTTTGCAGGCCTCTGCGTCATGTGGGTTTTTCCGTACGCTCCACCGATTCTGGCAGACAGGAGCCGCAGCCTTTTGCTGATGCTGGATAAACAAGAGGCATGAGGCTTGTTGAGCCGGGGCTGCAAATGACTGCCTCTCTCTTCTGCGGCGGTGGGTGGTGGTGTCCTCGCCTGGCTTGCCCTCAAACGATGATGATGACCGTGTAGGGGTGCTCATGAAAAAAAATAGAGTGGATTGTCTGCACTGCAAACACTTTTATATCACATGGAACAAAAGAACTCCTTATGGCTGTCGCCGCTGGAAAATCATGGCTGTGCGTCACCCCGGCTATCCCGTCAGGTCCGCTTCGGGGATGTCTTGTCAGCTGTATGAACCCAAAAGGCATGGGGGTGTATCGTAAATCGTCGCCTTATGTGAAAGACGGTTGCAGGCTGAGCCACGCCGTTTGACAGCTTTGCTTCGAGTTGCCTTCCATTTGACTCCAGCGCCAGGATATTGACTTCCTGTGGATTTCCATTCTGATTCGAACGGTCTGGTGCGTTGAGCTGATTGGATGAGAGTGCATGGATTTGAAACCAACATTTCCCGGATGGAACAGGACAGGGTGGAAATGAAAAGCAATGTGCCGAGCCGGAAGTACCTTGCAAGACTGGCAGAAATGGTTTTGGAGTCTCTGAAGGAGATCTCTTCTCAAAAGCGCCCACTGACCTGCTCCACATTGAGTGATGCACTGGGAAGTCACCCCGACCTGGAAAATATTGTTCCAAAGATGCAAGTTTTTCAGGTTGACCCCCCTCGAATCCCTTTCTCCAACAAGGATGGTTTTACCCGGCTGCGGGAGGAAATCCGCAACCTGCAGTTGCAGAAAAACAGATTGAACAGGCAACTCGGTGAACTGGAGGACGCCAAAAGCCAAAACGATCAGTTTTTCAGGCGGGTTGTCCTGACCTTGATCACCTTGAGTATGAACCCGGTAGATACCCATACGCAAGCCCTGCTTCTCCAGTTTCGAGAGCTCCTGAGAGCAAAAGCAGACGTTGCGGTCATCAAGGAATTGTACAAGGAACTCAAGGACATGGTGTTGTCCCAGGGAGTGTGTGATCCTCTGGAGACAAGCACTGACTTGGAGTCGGGTTCCATATGGGGAAAAATATTCCCCGGAAATAAGGTGGGCGGAGAACAAGGTGCCCTCACAGAAATTTATTCCAGGAAGTTGCGGCAGTTGTACCAGGATATTTTGTTGCTGCTCCCTCCAGAGTTGGACCCCGTCAGCGCCGGGCGGGCCCGTGCCCTTCAGAGCCTGCTGGCCAACGATTTGCGCACGGAGCATCTTCTTTCCTTGAAAAGGGAGGTGACTTCTCTCCTCGGTGCGTCCTTTAAAAGCATCGTGCATGAGAAGACACAGATAGCGGGTTTTCTTTCGGAGATGGGGAAAAACCTCACGGACATCGAAAACCTGCTTCTTTCTTCTGTGGGAAACAGTGCGGCGAGGCAGCGAGCCCAGCAGGAACTTGGAGTTCTTATCGAAGGTCACATGAATGACATTCAGGATTCCCTGTCCGCGGCGGGCAATCTGGACGAACTCAAGAGTCTGGTCTCTTCCAAAATGATGACCATCAAGGCCGCCCTTGAGGCCAGGCGAGCTGCCGATGCCAAGGAGCTGGAAAGGATCAGCGAGAAGATGGGAGGGTTGCAGGAAAAGATTCAAAGGGTTCGAACAGAAATCGAACAGGTCCAGCAGAAGGCGAAAAAACTTGAACAGGAAGTCCTCAGGGATCCATTGACGGACACCAGCAATCGAAGGGCCTATGAAAAAAGGCTTCAGGAAGAAGTGGATCGCTTTCAGCGTTACGGGCAGGTCTTCTCCCTTCTGCTCTTTGATGTGGACGAATTCAAGGCAGTGAACGAACGATATGGGCATACGGCGGGGGATAAGTGCCTCCAGGAAATCAGCGGGCGCGTTCAAAAAATTCTCAGGGCCTCCGATTTCCTGGCACGTTATGGAGGGGATGAGTTCGTCATACTCCTGCCCGGTGTGGGAAAAGAGAAGCTTTCTGCGGTGGCGGAGAAAGTGCGGGCGGAGGTCCACAATTTGCGCCTTTTATACCAGGGGGAACCCATCGCCCTCAGCCTGAGTCTTGGGGGTTCCGAGATTAATTCGAATGATTCCACAGGGGAATCCCTTTTCGTTCGGGCTGATGGCGCACTTTTTGAAGCCAAGAAAGGGGGCAGGAATCGGGCCGTGATCTTTTGAGGTGGAATACCATGGGCAAAATGGGACTGTGTGAAAGCCTGAGTTCCCCTGGTTGCAGGTGAATGGCGGCGCGGATCAGGAAAAACTTGCCTGCCTGCGGGCACTTAAAGGAAAAAGAGGGAAGAAAATGTCCATAAAAGTCTTGCTGACCCATGCCTCGACCCCTCATGGAGAGTTAAAGGGTTTCAATGCAACACAAGAGATGAAAAGGACTTTCGGCCGCCTCCTGGAAGAAGCTGCAGACCATGGGAAAAATATTCATCCCTCCAGTGGCCCCAGCTTTTCCCTAGAGGATGTTTCGCTGCTTCAGCTTGCAGGCTTCAATCCCATCAGTTTCACGCAAACGGGATCGAAGGGTGAAGGACTCAGCGGCATGGCTTCTGCTCAACTCTCCACTTCTTTGTATCTCAAGATAGCTGCAGGGCAGGATCAGGGCATAGCTCGGCCATTTCTGGGTCAGAACGGCCTGACCAGGGACAATGCGCAGAATCCTTCCCTCCTCCAGAAGGCGGAAAAGCTTTGGCTGGAACACGGGCCGGCCATGAGGGACGTTTCAGGGCTGGGGGCGCTTTCCGCTCAGTTTGAGTCGGGCACAGGGGGGGTTGGAGCCATCGGCTACGACCGCAACGGCGGCACATCCTACGGCACTTACCAGATTTCGTCCAGGCAAGGAACCATGACCCGGTTCATCGATTTTCTTCAAGGTGCTGATCCCAAAATGGCGGAAAGGCTCCGCCGCTCGGGTTCCAGCGACACGGGAAGCACCCACGGCCCTTTCCCTGACACCTGGAAAAGCATTGCCGCAGAGAACCCGCAATGGTTTGAACATCTTCAGCGCCGCTTCATCAAGGAAACCCACTACGATCCCGCTGCAATGGAAATCAAGAACAGGACGAACCTGGATATTTCCCAATGCTCCCCAGCCCTTCAGCAGGTTTTGTGGAGTACCGCCGTGCAGCACGGACCGCGGGGGGCCGCCGTCATTTTCCAGGACGCACTGAAAGGAAGTGAGAGGGAAGAAGACGGGTTGCCAGGAAAGCCCGCCAATGAGCTTGCGATCATTGAGCGCGTCTACTCATTGAGGTCCACCCAATTCGGATCCTCGACCCCTGAAGTTCAGGCCTCTGTTCATTCCCGCTTCAAGCATGAAAGGCAGATGGCACTGACCATGCTGCGGGATGGCCAGCGCATTGCTTAATGGGCATGCTAAAGTTTTGCCCTTTGCTTGCCGATTCCATGAATGCACACTGAAAAATTGGACTCGAGCTTCAAAAGTTCGATGGCATTCACCATGGGAATGTCCAGGAAGAATTCTCAAATGAAACCCGCTGTATTTCTTTCCCGCTGAAAGAATCACAGGGTCTTGAGGAAAAGAGTTTGAAAGCATGTGCTTCATTGATGGCTGCAGGTGGAAAAGAAATTTTTTGAATCGGCGCAGGGGCATGCTTCAAGGAGTGGAATGTTTTATTGAAACCAACAGAGGAGAAATGAATGCAAAGCGGCATGGCACCGAAAACGGACAGAGGGGGCAAATACCTGACTTTCACGCTGGCTGGTGAGGAATACGGGATAGAGATTTTGAAAGTCAAGGAGATCATCGGCATGATGCCCATCACCACGGTTCCTCAAACACCCGATTTTGTCAAGGGTGTCATCAATCTGCGTGGAAAAGTCATCCCCGTGGTCGCACTGCGGCGAAAATTTGAAATGCCCGAGCAGGAATATACGGAACGTACCTGCATCATCGTGGTGGAAATCTGGGGAAGTGCTGAGGCCACCATGATGGGCATCGTGGTGGATTCCGTATCGGAAGTGGTTCAGATCAAAAATGAGGACGTGGAGGAAACTCCCAGGTTTGGGGCAAAGCTCGACGTGGAGTACATTCTGGGGATGGCCAAGCAGGAAGGAAGTGTGAAAATTCTCCTGGACATAGACAAGGTGCTCACCACCGATGAGCTGTCTCTCGCCGTCCAGGCTGCGTGAATCGTCCAAGGGGTGAGGGTAGATAAAAGGCAAAAGCCAGTGAGGACATCACTGGCTTTTGCCTTTTATCTACCCTGATATGAACAGGCCTTCCAACGCTTCAGGGCTTGTTCAAAATCCAAATTCAGCGAGCAGGTTGTCCACATCGTCCTGCGAGTGCAAAGCCTCAATCATCCCATCGTGCGCAGGACCGTAGAGCTCATCCTTCCCCACGGCTTTCCTTTCTTCACCGACGGCGCCGAATGTGCGCACCAGGTTGACCAGCTTGAGCTGAAGATCATTGAGCAAATTGATGATTTTGATGATGATCTGCCCCGTGAGGTCCTGATAGTCCTGAGCGGTGAGAATGGTGACCAGGTCGCTCCCCGTTTTTGACGAGGAATCTTTCAGATCATCGAGAAGGTCCTGACATGCGGCCAGTTTCGCCTGAGCATTTTCGCCAATGGCTTTGAGCTGCCCATGGAAAGATTGCAGGCTTTCCAGTTTTTTCAGATCAGATTCATTTCTTTTCTTGATGGACTCCACATGATCCAAAGTGGTGTTGGCAGCTTTCTCCGTCAGGTGGAGAATGTGTTCGAGGCGGCTGCCCGAGTCGGGCAGTTTGTCCTCCACCAGATCCTTCAG
>SLCH01000205.1 GCA_007125915.1 Syntrophobacteraceae bacterium | reverse complement strand
TTTCAGGAAGATGCGACTGTTTTTTCACCTCAGAGGTTGTTCACATCGATGCTGCGGATAAAAGTTTTGATCTCCGTCATCCAGTTTTCCAGCTCCTCCTCACGCTCTTTGCTCAGAGGCTCTCCCTGCTGATCCTTTGAAGAAATATTTGGAGACTTTTGCTCATGTCCTTTTCCGGACTCAGGTGAAAAATCTCCGTAAAAGGATGACGGAGCGAACTCGTCATTTCTGAAAAGATTTCCCGTGTTGTATTCTATGATGGAATTCATGGTTGTCCTCCTTGGTTAACTTTATTCTAAGGTTGACTAGAAGCTAATCACACGTCCATCAAATGTAAAGCGTGGGTTTTCAGGCGTTTGTCATGGGTTCACCGCTTCTTGCTGCCCGGCAGGATGACACGAATGAATGATCCGCGCCGAAGATCGAGCTCCTTTGCGGCACTTCCCCCATTCATGGCGATTTCAAGGTATCCGTGACTGCCCAGAAGGGCTGCGAACTGACCTGCGGGCACTTGGGCATAAGTTTTTACAATGGGCAGAAGCCGATGGGGATGCACTTCCACAGCCAATTTCCGGAGCACGGGCGAAAGCTGCAAGAGGCTGCTTTTGTCGATGCTGCTGATGCTGTTGCCGAAGTGATCGGTGTGAATGATTTGCCCACAAAGCACCCCCTCCCGTTCCATTTTCACCTGGAACCAGTTTTCTATCTTGGGTTCACAGGGCGTTCCCATCTGGTGTGGCGGGACTCCAGCGGCCAGGTGGGCGGCCACGGGGGCAAAGATGTCCCGGCCGTGGAAAGTCTGGCTGGTTTGAGGAAGCCAGTACTCCCGCTGGTCCAGTTCCCACGCCCGCCAAAGAGGTGCTTGCGCCAGGATGCGCGAAAACAGTCCATTGTCCGGTCCCACAAAGAAATGTTTCCCCGCCTGGACGATGAGGGGGCGCCGTTCCGTGCCCACTCCCGGATCCACCACTGCCAGATGGATGGAGTGATCGGGAAAAGAAGCATAGGTCGTGGTCAGGACGAAGGCCCCCGAGGGAACGTCTTGAGGGGGAATGCCATGGGATATGTCCACCAGCCGTGCTTCCGGATAAATGCCCAGAATGACCCCTTTCATGCTGGCCACATAACCGTCTTCCCACCCAAAATCTGAAAGAAGCGTGATGATCCTGCTCATGGGGGCTCCTGTTGCTGCAGAGAATATTTTTTCTGATCAAACTCCAAGATGTTGAAGTCTCAACAGAGAATCGGCCACCAGCTCATTGGAAGAGCCCGTCCAGACGACCCTGCCCTTTTCCAGAATATAGTGCCTGTCCGCCACATCCGTCAAAGCCTGGATATTTTTGTCGATGATGAGGATGGAGTGACCATGGTCCTTGAGCTGGCCAAGGCATTTCCAGATTTCCGTGCGCACCAGGGGGGCGAGCCCTTCGGTGGCTTCATCGAGAATGAGGAGGTCCGGGTTGGTCAACAGGGCCCGCCCAATGGCAAGCATCTGCTGCTCCCCGCCCGAAAGCTGGTTTCCCATGTGGCGTCTGCGATGGCCCAAAATGGGAAAAACCTGGAAAATGTGATCCAATGTCCAGGGCTTGAGGCCGCTGGTCTTCGAGGGGGCGCGCGCTGTGGCCGTGAGGTTTTCCAGCACCGTGAGGTTGGGAAAAATCTGCCGTCCTTCAGGAACCAGGCCGATGCCCAGCTGGGCAATGCGAAAGGTTGGAAGCCCGCGTATGGTTCTGCCATGGAAAGCGAGGGAACCGGAATTGACCGTCAGAAGGTTCATGATGGCCCGGACTGTGGTGGTCTTGCCCATGCCGTTTCGTCCCAGCAATCCCACCGCTTCTCCCTTTGCCACCTGAAGGCTCACGCCAAAAAGAGCCTGGCTGTTGCCGTAAAAACCATCGACGCCGTTCACTTCAAGCATCCCTTTCCTCCTGCCCTTTCTCGTCTCCCAGGTAGGCTTCACGAACCGCCTCATTGCGGCGGATTTCCTCAACCGTTCCCGAGGCCAAGGTGCGGCCGTAGACCATCACGGTCACGCGGTCGGCCAGCTGATACACCGTCTGCATGTCATGCTCCACCAGCAGCAGGCTCTGCTGACCCTTGATTCCCGAGAGAAGAGCGACCATGCGGGCTGTTTCTTCGGGCCCCATGCCTGCAGTGGGTTCGTCCAGAAGCAGAACCTTCGGATCGCCCGCGAGCACCATGGCCACCTCCAGCTGCCGCTGTTCCCCGTGGGAAAGCGTGCCCGCAGGAGTTTCTTGACGGCTTTCAAGTCCCACCCGCTGGAGAAAGCTGATGGCCGCCGACCGGGAATCCCTGTCCGTGTGCACATTCTTCCAGAAGCGGAATCCGTGGCCCCTTGTGCTGAGGTGGGCCAGCATCACATTCTCCAGAACCGTGGACGCGGGAAAAACGCGGGTGATCTGAAACATGCGGGCGATGCCCAGTGCGGCCCTGGCATGGGCCGCAAGTGAAGTGATGTCCGCCTCTTCAAAAAGGATGGTTCCTTCATCGGGCTTGATTTCACCGGCAATCTGGCTCATGAGCGTGGTCTTGCCGGCGCCATTGGGGCCGATGACCGCATGGATTTCTCCCCGTTCAATGGTGAGGTCCACGGAAGCCGTGACGGTCATGGCTCCGAAGCGCTTCACCAGCTGCCTGACTTCAAGGAGTGGTGGCATGTGAAACCTTTTTCTGGGGCCACAGACCATGCAGGCCGCCCCGGGCATAGAGCACCACAAGGATGAGGAGGGGGCCGAGGACGATCATCCAATGCTGAGTGAAGGCTGAGAGGATTTCTTCCAGAAGGAGGAGCACGATGGCTCCGAGCACTGGGCCTGCGAGGGTTCCCAGTCCCCCGAGAATGACCATCACAAGTGCGTGTCCCGATTGGGTCCAGTGGAGGTAGGAGGGGCTGATGTAGAGGGTCTCGTTGGCCATGAGGGCCCCCGCAAGGCCGGCCAGGGCGGCGGAGATGACAAAGCAGGTCAGCTGGTAAGGGTATGTGGCGTAACCCAGGGACTGCATTCTTTTTTCATTTTGGCGAATGCCCCCAAGAATCAGGCCGAAACGGGAACGAGTGAGGCGTCTGCACAGGAGAAAAGCCGCAGCGAGGGATCCTGCCGCCGCATAGTAAAAAAAGTCATGGCGAACGAGGATTTCTTTTCCGGCGATGGTGTTGCGGGCGAGAAGGCGCATGCCGTCGCTGCCCCCAAAGGTCTCCAGGCCCGAGGCAAAGTAGTAAGCCATCTGGGCAAAAGCGAGGGTGATCATGATGAAGTACGCACCCCTGGTCCTGAGGCTCAACGCTCCAATGGGAAGGGCAATGAGCATGGCCGCTCCCGCGGCGGCGGGCCACACCACCAGGGCGTCCGTGATTCCGTGCAGGGACATCATTCCCGTCATGTAGGCACCCGTCCCGAAAAAGGCGGCGTGGCCGAAACTCACCATGCCCCCGTATCCCACCACCAGGTCGAGACTGAGAGCCAGCAGGGCAAAGATGAGAATGCGCGTGAAAAGCCTTGTGTGGAAGACATCGGCCCAGAGGGGTAGTGTCATGAAAAATCCAATGAAAACCAGGTATGAAAAGGTTCGAAAGGTCATCTGATTCTTTGAGCTTCCTTCTTCCGCAATTCCTTGACAGGAACTCCAAAAAAGCCATGCTCACTGGAAGATGATGGGAAGATGATGCAAGGGTCCGGGCTGAAGAGTTTCCCTCAATGGCTGTGGCACACTGGACGAAAAGCCCCCTTTGCCCGGAATCATGTTCTTTGAGCAGGGAACAGGCCTTCAGGCCTCCAGCACAGAACTCCGGCCATGAGAATATAAATGCCCATGGATGCCAGGCCGGGTGGCAGCAGGACGCGGCCGAAAGTGTCTGCAACCCCCACCAGAACGGCGGCAAAAAAAGCTCCCTGAATGGAACCGATTCCCCCGATGACAATGACGACAAATGCAAGAATGAGGATGGGCTCGCCCATGCCCACTTCCACGGACATGAGGGGGCCGGCCAGCATGCCTGCCAGGCCTGCGAGGGCTGCTCCAAGGCCGAAGACGAGGGTGTAGAGCAATCGAATGTTCACGCCAAGGGCGTTGACCATCTCCCGGTTGCTGGCACCGGCCCGAATGAGCATTCCCAGCCGGGTGTGGTGAATGAGGCCGTAAAGCCCCGCTCCCACTCCCAATCCCACCCCGATGATGACCAGGCGGTAGACGGGATAGGTCAGTCCCGAAAAAATCTGGATGTGATGGGAGAGGAACTGGGGAAGGGCCATGAAATAGGCCTGAGGTCCCCAGACCATGCGCACCAGTTCATTGAAGAACAGTATGAGCCCATAAGTGGCGAGCACCTGGTCCAGGTGATCGCGGTTGTACAATCTTCGCAGGGCGAGTGTTTCCACGAGCATGCCCAGCAGCACCGTGAGCGGGATCGCAAGGAATATGGCGGCAATGAAGGAACCCGTCTTCTGTTGAAGGGTTGCTGCGAGGTAGGCGCCCATCATGTAAAGGGAGCCGTGAGCCAGGTTGATGAGATTCATGACGCCGAAGATGAGGGTGAGTCCTGCGGCCATGAGAAACAGCATCACACCGAACTGAAGACCGTTGAGCACCTGGGTGAGAAGAAGAACGGGATCCATGGGGTTGCCGCTCTACCACTTCATGGGACACTGCTGGTGATAGGCGTCCATGTGGTCCGTGAAGGCCACTCCCAGGATTTTGTTGGTCAAAATGCCTTCGTCATTCCTGATGACCTGGCGAATGTAGAAATTCTGAATGGGAAAATGGTTGTTGTTGAAGCGAAAATCCCCTCTCACGGACTGAAAATCGGCCTTTCGAAAACCTTCCCGCAGTTTGTCCTCATCACCGATCTGGCCCTTTGCCGACCGCACGGCGCTGTCCATGAGGAGGGCGGCGTCGTAGCCCTGTGCTGCGAAGAGGGAGGGCAGCCGGTTGTAGGTTTCTCTGAAATCGGCCACGAATCTCTGGTTGACGGGATTGTCCAGGTCCGGACTCCAGAAACTGGCGTTCACGAGACCCAGGGCCGCATCCCCCATGGCCGCCAGAACGGACTGGTCCAGAGTGAAGGCCGTGGTGTACAGGGGAATTTCATCTTTCAAGCCTGCCTGGGCGTACTGCTTGACGAAGTTGATGCCCATGCCTCCGGGGTAGAAAACGAAAACGGCATCGGGTTTTGCCGCCCGAAGCTGGGCCAGTTCCGCGGCATAATCGGGCTGGTTGACCCTGGTGTAAACTTCGGCGACCACTTCCCCTTCAAAATATCGCTTGAAGCCCGTGAGCCCGTCCTTTCCCGCCTGGTAGTCGGGAGCCATGAGGTAGACCCTTTTGATTCCCTGATCCTGAAGATACTTGCCCATGGCTTCATGGGTCTGGTCGTTTTGCCAGGAAATGGTGAACAGGTTGGGATGGCATTGATCGCCTGCAAGGAGAGAGGGACCCGCGTTGGCGCTTATGAGAAAGAGTCCCTGATCCAGAATGGGTCTGGCCACTGCCATCATGACGTTGGAGAAAACGATTCCCGTGACAAAATCCACCCTTTCCCGCTCCACCATGCGGGACGCCACCTGGACTCCCACTTCAGGCCGCATCTGATCGTCTCCCGTCACCAGCTCCACAGGTATGCCGCCCAGTTTGTCTCCGCAATGCCTGAGTCCCAGCTTGAACCCGTCCAAAATGTCCGTGCCCAGACTCGCTCCCGGTCCTGAAAGGGTGGCGATGAACCCCACCTTCACCTTGTCCGCGGCGTGACCACTGGCGGCTGAATTCACGGAAAATACCAGGACCAGCAGCAAGCCCCCAAAACAGATCCCCAGCAAGCTTTTTTGTTTCATGCCTCTCACCTCAGCGTGATTGTTTTTCTTTCAATGGGTTTTAGTGTGAAGGAAAAAGGGTTTTCCATCACCTCAGGCCGGCAATGAAGTTCCCCACAGCTCCCACTCCCTTTTCCTGGATCAGCCGGATGGTCTGTGTGCCGATGACGGCGATGTCCACCTTGCCCGTAAGAAAATCGATGTCTGCTCGATCCTTCACTCCGAATCCCAGGGCCAGAGGAAGGGATGTGGCCGCTCGGCAGCGTGTGAGATAACTTTGCAGGTCCTGCGAAAAACTGGTTTGAGCTCCTGTCACACCCGTGCGTGCCACGCAATAGACAAAGCCTTTGGTCAAAGAAGCCAGGAAACGCATGCGCTCCAGGCTGGTGGAGGGAGAAAAGATAAAAATGGGAGACAACCGGTTGTGTTCCATGGCCTCCAGGTAGTCCTTTCCTTCCTCAGGGGGCAGGTCTGGAACGATGGCTCCCCCAATGCCCGAATGGGTCATGGCTTGAGCGAAGGATGCCACACCATACTTGAAGAGTATGTTGTAGTAGGTCATGAAAAGAAAGGGGATGGAGAATTCCGAGCACACCCGGTCGGCGAATTCCAGGCATTGACTGACCTTCGCCCCGCGGGCCAGGGCTTCCTGATTGGCCCGAAGAATCACGGGACCATCGGCCATGGGTTCAGAAAAGGGGATTTGCAGCTCCATCAAATCCACTCCCGACTCCACCATGGCCTTCACGACCTCGTAGGATTCATCGAAGCTGGGGTATCCCAGAACGATGTGCGTCATGAGCAGGATCTTTCGGCTTTGCAGCCGTTCTTTCAAGTAAGATTCAAGCACGGTATTTTTCCCCTTTGTCCATGATGAATTTCTGCCATTTGGGATCACCGAAAGCGTCGGCTATGGTGAAGATGTCCTTGTCTCCTCTACCCGACTGATTGATGAGGACAATGTCCCTGCTGGAAAGGAGGGGAGCCTCCTTGAAGGCCTGAACAAAAGCGTGAGCCGACTCCAGGGCTGGTATGAGGCCCTCTTTGCGCACCGTCAGCGCCAGGGCTTGCACCACCTCTTCATCGGTGGCCGCTTCGAATCTCACCCGCCCCCGGTGCTTGAGGGCAGCCAGGATGGGAGAGACCCCCACGTAATCCAATCCTGCGGCCACACTGTGGGTTTCTCTCATCTGCCCGTCACCGTCCTGAAGAAAATAGGTTTTGTATCCCTGGGCCACACCGACGCTCGCATCCGGGGAAGAGAGCCGTGAGGCATGGAGTCCCGACTGGATTCCCTTGCCCCCCGCTTCCACTCCCACCAGCTCCACGCCGTCGTTCATGAAGCCGTGGAAAATTCCCAGAGCGTTGGATCCTCCCCCCACGCAGGCATAGACCCTGGCAGGAAGGCGTCCTTCCCGTTCAAGGATTTGTTCCCGTGCTTCCTGCCCCACGATGGACTGAAAGTAAGAAACCATTTCCGGAAAGGGATGAGGGCCGCAGGCCGTTCCCAATACGTAGTGAGTGGTTTCCATGTGGGTGACCCAGTCCCGAAAGGCCTCGTTGATGGCGTCCTTCAGGATTCGAGTGCCCTCCCTGACGGGAATCACCTGAGCGCCCAGCCGTTCCATCCAGAACACATTGGGACGCTGGCGCTCCACATCCACCTCGCCCATGTAGATGGTGCAGTCGAACCCGAACTTGGCGGCCATGGTGGCGGTGGCGACGCCATGCTGTCCGGCTCCCGTTTCCGCAATGACCCTTTTTTTCCCCATGCGTTTCACCAGGAGTCCCTGGCCCATGACGTTGTTGGCCTTGTGGGCTCCCGTGTGGTTGAGGTCTTCGCGCTTCACGTAGATGCGCGCGCCTCCAAAATGCTCCGTGAGGTTCTCCGCGTAGGTCAGGGGAGTGGGCCGGCAGGAATAGGTGGACATGAGGGTTTCGTAGTCTTGCCAGAAGCGAGGGTCATGGCGCGCGTCTCGAAAAGCCTCCTCCAGCTCATCAAACGTTGCATGGAGGACTTCGGGAATGAAAGCTCCACCGAATTCCTCGTAATATCCTCGGTCATGCATGGGAAAAACCTCCAATGGTTTGAGAGAACACAAACTGGTCGGTTCTGCAAAAAAGCTCTGAATAAATGGCATGCTCCGCAGCGGGAAAATCCAGGAAGCGGCTGACAATGAGAACGGGGGTGGTTGCCGCCACTTGCAGGTGGCTCCTTCTGGTTCCTTCCAGCGTTCCTATGCGAAAGTTCTGTTTCCCTCCCCTGGGCTTGAGGTAGTACAATTCTTCCACGATCTGTGACAGGGACCGGTTCTTCAGGTCGATGGCATCGATTCCCGCAAAAAGCTCCGCATCAAGGTAGATGTCCTCCAGGAGAACGGGTGTTTTTTCCACTCGACTGAGGCGCGAAAAGAAAAAGGCCTTCTTTCTCCAGAATGGGTTTTCACGATTCGACTTCACCGTGATGAGCCGTGTGGGCTCAAGGATGTGAGATTCGATGGAGATGCCTTTCCTTTGAAAGGCTGACAGAGTTCCTGCCAGGGAGAAAAGGTCCACTTCCCGTGAGTCTTCCCGAACGAAGGTGCCAGCCCCTCTTTTTCGAAGAAGGAGTTGGCGGCGGACCAGCAGGTCGGTGGCCTGGCGGGCGGTGGGGCGTCCGATGCCGTATTGCTGCGCCAGCTTGTGCTCCGACGGAATGGGAGTGCCGGGAGCGTACTCTCCCGATCGAATGCGGGCCATGAGCACATCGGCCAGCTGGCGGTAAAGGGGAATGGGTGACTGGGGATTGAGCTTCATCTTTTGCGCACCGGATCCATGGGGACATTTTAATCGTCAACAAAGCATCCACGAAAAGAAGTATGATCCAAAGGTTGAAAGTTGTCAAGACAACTTGTCATTTTTTCGGGGCGTGCCACCGCGAAAAAATCTTCCGTGACCCATTCCTGCGAGAACCCTGAAAGCCCGCGAAATTTTCTTTGAGTCCTCTCCTGTGGCTCTGATAACATGTGTGCTATTCTTGAAGGTGACAGTTTTGGGGGCTTGAATCAGGAGCCTTTTTGGGGAATTTCAATGACCCGTTTCAAATGAGTTCTCACACACAATCTGAAAAAGGAGGGCAAATGGTGAATCCCAAGCATCCGGGGATCGAAGAACTCAGTGAGTTCGCAGTGAAGGTGATCCGCAAGGCCGGAGATATCGCCCTGCCTTACTACGGCAAAGGCAATCCTCAGGTGAAATTCGATGAGGAGCTGGTCACGGAGGCGGAACTGAAGCTGGTCGATTTTTTCAGATCAGAGCTGAAATCCCAGTATCCCCAGCACGGGATCTTTGGCGATGAGGCTCCCCTGGAAGAATATGTCCACGGTGAAAAAGGCTACCTTTGGATCTATGACGCTCTGGACGGCGTGGCCAATTTTCAGGCAGGAATTCCCATCTGGGGTATTTCCCTGGCTCTGGTGGAAAACTTCTGGCCCGTTTTGGGCGCCTTTTACATGCCCGTGACGGGGGACCTTTTTTTTGCGCGGGCAGGGGAAAAAGCCTTCTGGCAGGACAAGGAGATCTCCATTCCCTCCACGGGCAACATGGACAATGAAAGCGTGCTGCTCACCTTTTCCCGCTTCCACAACCACTACAAATCCGCTTTTCCCGGTAAGATTCGAAATCTCGGATCTACAGGGGCACACCTCTGCTATGTGGCCCGCGGACGCGCTGAAGGAGCGCTGCTGGCCCATGTTTCCTACCAGGACCTCGCTGCCGCCCAGATCATCTTGACTGCCGCAGGGGGCAAAATCTGCAAACTGGATGGCACGGAATTTCATCTCAGCGAATACCTCGGGGGACAGCGCATCACAGATCACCTGCTGGCCGCTCCTCAGGGATCCCATTCCTCCATCAGCGTTTACCTGAAGAGAGTGGAGTAGCAGGAGAGGGGCGGAAGAATCCCGGTGGCAGGCTCCTTCCAGATGGGTTCCCCGTGAAAGAATTGGGGGCGTGCCGGAAGTGCGTGGCTGCCACCGGCACTCCAAAAATTCTCAAAAGCATGCCTCAGGGGTTTTCCCTTTTCTTTTTCAAGCCCTGGAGCACCTGTTCCAGCTGTTTTTCCGTTCGTGAGATCTCTTCTTCCAATGTGCGAAGGGCGTTTCTGCTGAAGGCGGCTGGATGTGCTTCCCAAAGGGAGCGGATTTCCTCGGCTTTCTGCACCAGCCGCATGAGGTGGCGCTCCCATCGGAGTTCCTCCAACTCCTCCTTGTCCGCTTGGCGACGAAATGGAGAGAGGGGAATGATGTCGCCGATGGCCGGGGCTTCCGCGATGAATCCAAAATGCTCCTGAACCAGTTGGGCAAAGCCCCTCGTTACCCCTGCCTCACCATGGATGGCGTAAACTCTCATGAGAGGGTTTTCAAAGTTTCCCAGCCATTCCAGGAGGTCCGATTGATCCGCATGGGCAGAAAAACCTCCGATGGTGAAAAGTCTGGTTTTGACCATGAATTGTTCGCCAAAGATCTTCACCGTTTGTGCGCCGTCCACGAGCCTTCGCCCCAGTGTCCCTTCCGCCTGAAACCCCACGATGACCAGGGAAGAGCCCTTGCGCCAGATGTTGTGTTTGAGGTGGTGCATGATGCGGCCGGCGGTGCACATTCCGTTTCCGGCCACCACGATGGCAGTTCCGGGGCTTCTGTTGATGGCGATGGACTCTTCCGTGGAACGGGTGAGAACGAGTTGTGGAAAATGGAAGGGGTCGTGACCTTCGGCCACGATGGCGGCAGCGTCTTCATCATAGAAAGAACGCATTTTTCGAAAAATTTCCGTGGCTGAAATGGCCAGAGGGCTGTCCAGGTAGACGGGCATTTCGGGAATGAGTTTTTCTCGAAAGAATTCGCCCAGGATATAAAGGATTTCTTGAGTTCTTTCCACCGCGAAGGCGGGAATGATCACTTTCTCTTTGTGCTTGTGGCTGTAATGGATGGCTTCAAGGAGCTCTTTCTTGCTTTCGTCGAAAGGTTTGTGATTGCGGTTGCCATAGGTGGATTCAATGAAAAGAGTGTCCGCCATAAAAATGGAGTGGGGATCTTTGACGATGAGTTGATCTTTCTTGCCAATGTCTCCAGAGAAAACCACCTTGTGGGGTTTGGATCCCTGGTTGGCCCAAAGCTCCAGTATGGACGATCCCAGGATGTGTCCCGCATTGCGGAAACGCACGTGAAGCTCTTCGTTCAGGTCGATTTTAGCGTCTTCAGACACGGCTTCAAAGAGTTCAAAGCAGGCATTGGCATCGCTGACCGTGTAAAGGGGCTCCACTGCCTCCCGGCCTCGGCGGCGGTTTTTGCGACTGTCCCACTCAGCCTGCATTTCCTGTATGTGAGCCGAGTCGAGGAGCATGATTTTGCACAGTTCCACGGTGGGTTTTGTGGCATAGATCTTTCCTCTGAAGCCGTCCCGGACCAGTTTGGGAATTCTTCCGCTGTGGTCGATGTGGGCATGGGTGAGAAAGAGGGCTTCCACCTCCCGGGGATCGAATCCCCATTCCCGGTGGTTCATGGCCTCCAGGTGTTTTGCGCCCTGAAAAAGGCCGCAGTCCACGAGATATTTCTTTCCGTTATCCAGCAGGAAACAGGAACCGGTGACGCACTGAGATGCGCCGAAACAAGTGATCTGCATGAGGGATATCCGCCTTTCACAACAATGAGTGAGTCCAGTGTATGAAAAAATGGCCTGCACGGGGCTGGGTGCCGCCCTCCCGTCAAATCTTTTTTCCACGGACAGGAGTCATTTGCCGCTCCTCGCCAAAAAAAGTACCAGAAAACACGGCAAACTGCTGATCAGAAAAGGATCCTGACAGGCTTTTGAAAATGCATTGCCCCTCCCCTTTCTCCTTGCCATGAGCAGGCCGGACCCTTTCAGCCCACCCGGGGCAAATAAGAGCAGTCCTCAGCAGTCAGGGGTCACAGAGTTTTTTCTTGATTCCAGGCTTGCTGCCCGACTATGTATAGAATAAAGCAGCGCACGGGTCAAAGGTGCCGGACAAAACCTGGGACGCAGTATAGGATATGTGGCCACGGGAGGGGAGCTTGCAGGAGTCATTGCTCTCCATTTTTACGGGCCGCGTGGCCCTGGATACCCTGGAAGCTCTCAAGGCAAATCAGAGGGCCATTGTTGGGATCAATTTTTCATCCATTCTCATGGCCATAAGGGAAAGGGTCCCTCCCCTTTTTTCCGCAGTTGTGCACAACCTCAGCACGGTGGGGGTTGCCCTGCCGGCCCTGAGGCCCAGGGAGCATAAGAGAAAATGAGCAGTTTTCCCAAGACCGCCCAAGACAGACTTGCGAAGGCCGTGGATGTGGCTTTCGCCCTGTGGCCCCGGCGGAAACCTCGCGGGGAAATTCTGAAAAACTGCAAGATCGTTTCCCACCGGGGAGAACACGACAACCAGACGGTTCTCGAAAACACCCTTCCTGCTTTCGACCGGGTTTTGGAGGCAGGGGTGTGGGGACTGGAACTGGACTTTCGGTGGACCCGCGATCTGCACCCCGTGGTGCTTCATGATGCGACCCTGGCAAGGCTTCATGGAAGGCCTGCACCGCTGGCCGACCTTTCCCTGGCTCAATTGAAGCGGGATTTTCCCGCGATTCCCACCTTGGAAGAGGTCCTGGCCAGGTACGGGAAAAAATTGCACCTCATGCTGGAAATCAAGGAAGAGCCCTATACCAATCCCACACGCCAGAAGGACGTGCTCCGTCACCTTCTGAGCCCCCTGGAGCCAATGGAAGACTTCCATGTTCTCAGCCTCAGCCCCGGAATGTTCGGGCGAGTGGACTTTCTGCCGCCCGAGGCGCTGGTGGCCGTGGGCACCACTCACCTCAAAGCCATGAGCAGATTTGCGCTGCAGGCTCCTGTGGGGGGCATCGCAGGGCACTACCTCCTCATGCACGGTTCCAGGCTCAGGAAACATTCTGCTTTGGGCCAACGGGTGGGCACGGGCTATGCGGCGTCCCGAAATGTGCTTTACCGGGAACTGAATCGAGGAGTGGATTGGATTTTTTCTAACAACGCCATATATATTCAATCATTTTGCAAGTCCCTTTGAAAAGGCTCACCTTCTGGTTCAATCCCTGACGTGTCATTCACTTCCCTCCCTTTGGGTGACTGTTGCCAGCCATGAAGCCGCCCAAGAAAATTTTGAAGTCCATTCCTTCCAAGCCTTAGAGAATCATTTCCTCTCCACGAGCGCACAAGCCATGACTCAATGAGGGAGCAGGGCCCGGCGATGTCCGCTGCCATCCACCTGCGAGCGACTCCATAAAGGCTGTGCCCTTGATTCTTATGGCAGCGGCCCGAGGGGTCATTCCACAGCAGCTCTTTGTGAAATCTGCAATCATTTTGCCGGTGTTGGAAAGGGTTTTTGTCAAGAGCGACTGAGTGGAACAAGTTTTGCTTGTTTTTGCGGTGGGCGTTTTCTTTCGCCGGCGGTGGATGAGAGGATCGAGGATTTGCGCGTGCTCGCGTCTTTGTGAACTGAAATTCCCGTTCAGGCAGCCGTCAAACTCATGGGTGCCCGTGGAGCTGAAAGTTTTCTGAGACACAAAGGTGAAACCATCATTGGCCCTGGGATGATCATACGATGAGAGGGGAGAAACAGAGAGTGCTGAAAAGGGTCCTTTTGGTGCTGGCCATAGTGGCCTTCGGTCTGGCCTGGGCCTGGTGGGCGGCTCAGAGCGCTGACCGTGAGCTCCGCGAGGATCTTCTGAGAGAGGCCCATTTGCTGGTGCAGGGACTCAACAAGGATCGGATCAAGGCACTCACGGGCACCGAGGTTGATTTGGAATCGCCCGTCTACCAGCGGCTCAAGAGACAGCTGGCTGCTGTGAGAGAATCCAATGAAAAAATTCGGTTTGTTTATCTCATGGGTCTTGCGTCTGAAGATCATGGCCAGTTCAAGGATGGCAAGGGAAAGGGCATTTTTTTCTTTGCGGACAGCGAACCGGGCGGCTCTCCCCATGAATCGCCGCCGGGGTCGTTTTTTGATGAATCGCCCCCGGGCCTTCTGGACGTGTTTCAACGCAATGCCCCTGCCGTGGAAGGGCCGGTCACGGATCGCTGGGGCACCTGGTTTTCAGCCTGGGTGCCCATTCATGATTCGTTCACCATCCTCCCCGGGACGACGGCGCAGGACGGCGGTGGAAGTCCCATCGCGGTGCTCGGCATGGACGTGGCCGCACATGAGTGGAAGCGGGACATGTTTCGCGCCGCCGTTCCCGCACTCCTCCTCACCCTTGCGCTGCTGGCAATAGCGGTTGCGGGGTTTTTTCTTTATGCAAAACGTCGCGCTTCAGCGCCGGGGGCTGGGGCATCCACCCCGATGCGGCAGCTCGAACCGTTATTGACTCTGGCTGTCGGCATCACTCTGACCCTGTTTGGCGCCTGGACGGCCTACGAAAGGGAGTCCTACGGCCGGTCTCAATCTTTCAAGAGTCTGGCAATGAGTGAAACCGCAGGCCTTCTGGACACCTTTCGTGACCTGAGAGACATTGAGCTGGAAGGTCTCGCTCGTTTTTATAACAGTTCTCAGGAGGTCACCGAGGAGGAGTTTCGGCACTACACAGAATTTTTGACAAGAAACCCGGCGATCAAGGCATGGGGGTGGGTCCCGGCAGTGCCTGCCGGGGACAGGTGGAGTTTCGAGGAAAAGGCGCGGCACGAAGGATCGTCAAGTTTGTCAGGTTTTGAGATCTGGCAAAAGGATGTCCATGGAAACCGCGTGCCCGCCATGGGCCGTGAAGTGTATTTTCCCGTTTTTCGCGTGGCACCCCCCGGGGAAAATGAAGCAGCTGTGGGCTACGATCTGGGCTCGGAATCCTCGCGGCGTGCTGCTCTTGAGGAGGCAGCGCAAACGGGTCTCATAACGGGAACGGACCCCATCGTTCAGGTGCAGGATACGGGCACCCAGAAGAGCATGCTCATATGCAAAGCCCTTTACGATGGGGAGGATTCAAGTACCGTTCGGGGCTATGTTCTGGCCCTTTTGCAGTTTGAGACGGCAGTGAGGACTCCTCTTAACAATGGAACGGCCGTCGTGGAGCTGTCTCTCCTGCGTGCAGGTGCTGAGCCGAAGCAGCTCGCGGCCATTGCCTGCGAGGGCTGCGGGGTTTTTTCGGGGCCCTCCTTTGTGCGGCCCTTCTTTGCCTTTGGCAAGGCCTTTTCCGTCAGAATGTACCCGGAAGGGTCGTTCATGAGCCTGCATCCCATGCGAGCCGGCTGGCTTCTTCTCATCTCGGGCATGGTGCTCACTGCGGCATCAGCTTTCACGGTCCATATGGTCATTCGACGCCGCGAAGATTTGGAACGGCTGGTTCGAGAACGCACCACGGCCCTCGTGGCCAGTGAAGAGCACCTTTCGGCCACCCTGCGATCCATCGGTGACGGAGTGATCAGTGCCGACGCAGATGGCAGGGTGACCAGTTTGAACCTGGTGGCGGAGCAACTGACAGGGTGGAACAGCCATCAAGCGAAGGGACGCCATGTGGAGGAAGTTTTTCAGCTCATCCACTCCCAGACTCGAGCCCTCGTTGAAAATCCGGTGCGAAGAGCCTTGCGGGAGGGCATCACGACGGGCCTGGCGGACCACACGGTGCTCATTTCCAGCCATGGTGCGGAGTACCAGATTGCCGACAGTTGCGCACCCATTCGAGGTGCGGGCGAGGAGATCTTGGGGGCTGTCCTCGTTTTTCGCGATATGAGCGAGGAATACAGGAATCGCCAGGTCATTGAGGAAAGTGAAGAAAAACACCGCGTTCTTTTCTCGGACTCTCCTGACGCTTACCTCATTGTCTGTGACGGAGTCATCGTGGACTGCAACCGGTCTGCCCAGGCGATGTTTGGCGGCAGCCGCGAGCAGATCGTGGGCAGGGCGCCCCATGTCTTTTCTCCTCTTTTGCAGCCTGACGGAAGGCCATCTGCGGAGGCGGGAGCGGTCATCATAGCCGAGACGCTGGCAAGTGGCAGGCAGAACTTTCAGTGGCTGCACCGCCGCCTCGACGGGGCAAATTTCTGGGTTGAAGTGTCCCTGTCAACCATGAAGATGGCCGATAAACTTGTTGTCTTCACATCCTGTCGAGACATCACCGACCGCAAACGGGCGGAGGAGGCACTGCGGGCGGAGGAAGCGAGGATGCGGGCCATCTCTGTTTCCGCCCAGGACGCCATCGTGATGATGGATCCCAGAGGGCATATCTCTTTCTGGAACCCTGCAGCAGAAAAGATTTTCGGACACACCCGGGAAGAAGCGCTGGGTCAGCCCCTGCACC
>SLCH01000248.1 GCA_007125915.1 Syntrophobacteraceae bacterium | reverse complement strand
TACCGCTTTCAAAAACACGAACCTCCGGACATTTGCTGGCGCCATGAACGCGAGTATCGCCTTCCAGCTGACCTGAGGCTCGATGAGCTTCAAGAGGAGGATTTCTTTGTCTTTGTTCCCAAAAGAGCCGATGTTTTCCACCTCAAGGACCATAGCCCTCACCGGGGGCGAGTGGTGATCACCCCGCACGTCCGGAGAGCAGATCAACGGCCCGTCGGCTCACACCCCCTTGAGCAAAGGCTTCGCAGGGGCTGATCTGTTGATGCTTTTCTAAAGCGCACCCGGCGGCCGTTAATTCACCTGACGGAGGAAACTGACCATGACGCCAAAAAGACTGCTCCACTTTCTCGCACTTCCACTGCTGCTGGGATTGCTTTTCCTTTGGGGGCCACTTTCCCCTGCAACCGCCTTCCTGCCGGAGGACTCAAAAACCCATGCGGCCTGGAGTTCCACCGAGCCCCCAGTGAATCTGGAACACATCTTTCAAGGAGAAATCAACAGAAGAGGAAGGCCCGTGGGCTATCATTCCAGACCCGGCGGCGAGGATCCCCGGGATGCTCGAGTGACCCGGGTCACAGCGGGACCCAACAGGGCCGGCGTGTATGAAACGACAGTGGAAATACGCACCCCCGCCGGGGAATGGCTCAGCAAGCGCTCCACTTTTTTCCCCGACCACATGAGCCACGAAGAAGTCCTGGAAGCCATTCTTCATGCCTACCACAACCGAACGTCCCTGGAGTCCAACCGATTCACGGGCCCGTCGGGAAGAAGCTTTGAGATCCGCGGCTATCTTCTGCCCAATGGAAGCATCAACACGGCTTTTCCACTCTACAGGCGGGACCGTTGAATCTTTTTCAAACTTTTCAGACAAAAAGTGAAACAATGAATGGAAACAAAGGGAGGTTGAAGATTCACCCTGGAAAGGAGGGCACCCTGAAGGCTGCCACAGACAAAGGCCGGGAACTGCTGGGCAGGTACCTGGAGGAGGATGTGCAGGAAAGTTCCTCCCACTGCCATGAACTCCTCGCCGCCATTGAGCGCATTGCTTCGATGGATGAGGAAAGGTGGGAGCAAACGGGCAATGCTCACACGGTCATCCTTGAGAAAGATGGAGCCACCATCGAGAGCGAAATGGACGAAGGGTGTGAACCTTTGCATTTGACCCTGGATGAATTCCGCGTGGCCGTGCAGACCTGGCTTGCATCCATTGTTCGCAGGGAAGAGGCTTCATGAGGGGATCTCCATGGGTCAAAACCTGGTGACCCCCAATGGATAATCCCTCAAGCACTTCTTTCCATTTGTCGTCAGTGCCGATTTTTATATCAACGCAAGCCAAAACAAAAGGGAGGCACCAGCATGAGCTTCACTTTGACTTCCAGCGCATTCACGCACCAGGGCGAAATCCCCGTAAAATATACTTGTGACGGTGAGGATCTTTCTCCTCCCCTGTCCTGGAAGGGTTTGCCTGACGGCACAAGGAGTCTGGCGCTCATCGTGGATGATCCCGATGCGCCGGACCCCAAGGCCCCCAAAATGACCTGGGTCCACTGGGTGCTTTACAATATTTCTCCAGCGGCGGCGGGCCTGGAAGAGGGAGTTGCCCAAAGGAACCTGCCCCAGGGCACCTTGCCAGGCCTCAATGACTGGAAGCGGACGGGATATGGAGGCCCCTGCCCTCCCGTCGGACGCCACCGATACTTCCATAAGCTCTATGCCCTGGATATAATTCTAGGCGACTTGAAAAAACCCACCAAAGGGGAACTGGAGCGTGCCATGCAGGGACATGTCCTTGCCCAGGCAGAGTTGGTGGGAACTTATGAAAGAGTCCGATGATCTTCCAGACTTGTTCTGGCTGAGGGGTTTGGAGTGCCGCCCGTGAACCGGGGCATCTCCAAGCCCACAGAGTATTCATCTTTTCCCAAGAATATAGATAGACTTGCCATAAGGAGTGACAGACCATGGCTGATGCCAGCAATCCCCAAAGGAAGAAAGCGCCCGGGGAGGGAAGCGGTTTCCACCTGCAGTGCCACAAGTGCGGACAGGAACTCCCCTTGCTCCACCCTCACATCATGGTCGAAAGAACCGATGACGACGAAAATCTGATTTGTGAATGGTGCTGGGAAAAGTTCTACCGTGGTATCCAGTGAGAAGTCATCCCTTTGCCCATGAACGGAAAAAGCCCTGCGAATGTGATTCGCAGGGCTTGGAGTATACACTGGAAGTATCCAGTCATTGTTTCATAAAGGCTGCCTGACTCTGCAACCTGTTGAGTTCGTTTGGCGTCCCCAACCGGATTTGAACCGGTGTTGCCGACGTGAAAGGCCGGTGTCCTGGACCGAGCTAGACGATGGGGACGCAGAGTGAAGACGCTTTTATCGCATGCCTTGATCGTTGTCAAGACATTTTGTGGGTTGGTGGGCCGTCCGCGGCTCGAACGCGGGACTCTCTGCTTAAAAGGCAGATACTCTACCTACTGAGTTAACGGCCCAGCCACCTCCTGACAAACAGGAATTGCCCTTGTAACATGGCCATCCAGGCCTGTCAACCCATAGTTCACGGGAAGGATCTTGAAAAGCTGACGACACCCACAGTTCAGGAACAATCCCCATAAACCATCCCTCATTCAGGCTGGCAATTTTCCCCCTTCCGCCAGTGAAACCAGTGATTCCCGGTCCAGCACGCGAATGGTTTTCCCTTCCACCTGAATGATGCCCTGCTGGGTCATTCGACCGAGAATTCGGGACAGGGTTTCAGGAATTGTCCCGAGCAAAGCGGCCAATTGACTTTTGGTGATTTCCAGTTCAAATGCGTCCTTTCCCGCATGCCGCTCTCCCAGGTAGAGCAAGTGCGCCGCCAGTCTGCTGGGCACCTCCTTGAGGGAGAGATCCTCCACCATGTGGGTGAACCTTCTCAGGCGCAGGGAGAGAATGCTGAGCATGTTGAGAGCCAGCGTGGGCTGCTCCTTCAGCAGTTCCACAAAAGCATCCCTCGAAAAAAAGAGCATCACCCCCTTTTCAAGAACTTCCGCATGGGCCGGATAGCTGCCCCCCGCAAAAACGGGGACTTCCCCAAAAACTTCTCCTTCACCGAAAATGTGCAGAATCTGTTCCTTTCCATCCAGGGACACCTTGTAGATTTTCACACGGCCCGAGATGACCGCATAAAACCCCGTGGCTTTTTCCCCCTCGTGAAACAGCATTTCGCCTCTGGCCGCCGTTTTTGCTGAGGCAACCCCCGCAAGATCCCGCAACTGATCCTGGGGAAGACCCTCAAAGAGGGGCACTTTCGACAACCGCTCCAAAAGTCCTCCCCTGTCCTCTTCCTCCAAAAACTTCATGGCCCCTCCCCTTTCAACCTGGGTTTCAAACCTTCCCTGAAGCCCTCAGCCCCAGTCCCTTCTTCCGGCGGGCCTCCCATGAGGGCATACCGGCTCCATCAGGGACCTTTATGCTTCTCCAAGTTTGCACTATAATGATTTTCAGGTCCGTGCAGGAAAGAATTTCCATACCCGCTCCTCATTTCACAGCCGGCATCAATTCGCCTCCATCTCCCCATGGAATTTTCCCATGAGAAGTGAAATCCTTGACATGGGTCAAGGTCTCTTTCCAGGGGAAACGGTATGATCCTTTCCAGGATGAAGCAAAAAAAGCAGGAAAACCCCTTTGAAAAGCTCGGCCAAACCACTTTCTAAAAAAGGAGATGAAGCATGTTTTGTTATCAGTGTGAACAGACGGCAAAAGGTGAAGGTTGCACCAAAATCGGCGTGTGCGGCAAGCAACCCGAGGTGGCTGCAATGCAGGACCTCCTGGTCCATGCCCTCAAGGGGCTTTCCCTGTACGCAGTGGAAGGCAGAAAAGTGGGCGTGGTGGATGACGCGGTGAATGTGTTCATCTGTGAAGCTCTCTTTTCCACCCTCACCAATGTGAATTTTGACCCCGCTGATTTCGTCAACCTGATTGGCAGAACCGTGGAAACACGTGAATCCCTCAAGGAAAAAGTGAAAGCTGCCGGAGGGAAGGCAGACTTTTCAGAAGCGGCGGCCAACTTTAAACCCGAATCCACCCTGGAGGGCATGGTGGCCCAGGGAGAAAAAGTTGGACTCAAGTCAGACCCAGCCATTGACCCTGACATACTTTCTCTTCAGCACACACTTCTGTTCGGCATCAAGGGCATTTCCGCCTACGCTGACCATGCGCAGATCCTCGGCCAGAAAGACGATGCCGTTTTCGCTTTCGTCCAGGAATCACTGACGGACATGCTCAACAAAAACCTGACCCTCCAGGACTGGCTGGGCAAGGTTCTCAAGTGCGGTGAGATGAACCTGCGCACCATGGAGCTTCTCGATGCTGCCAACACGGGAGCTTACGGACATCCCGTTCCCACAAAGGTTCCCCTGGGCGCCCGGAAGGGAAAAGCCATCCTCGTTTCAGGCCACGACCTGAAAGACCTGGAAGAACTTCTCAAACAAACAGAGGGCAAAGACATCCACATCTACACCCATGGAGAAATGCTGCCCACCCACGGCTACCCCGAGCTCAAAAAATATTCCCACTTCTACGGCCATTACGGCACGGCCTGGCAGAATCAGCACAAAGAATTTGGCAAGTTTCCCGGATCGATTCTCATGACCACCAACTGCATACAAAAGCCTCAGGCCTCCTATGAAAAGAACATTTTCACCTGTGGCCTGGTGGGTTGGCCCGGTATTCCCCACATCTCCAACCGTGATTTCAGTCCCG
>SLCH01000267.1 GCA_007125915.1 Syntrophobacteraceae bacterium | reverse complement strand
CGCTCTTCCAGGGATTGTTGTTCCAGTTCCCCCACCAGGCCATAGACATCTTCTTTTTTCATCCGCGGCTCCACGGGATCCCCCACCATCACGTCAGACACCAGTGGATTGGGATGTGCACACCGCAGGCAGCGGCGCGCCAGGGATTCCTCCCAGGGAAGGCTGTGAACTCCCCGGGCATCTTCCACTTTCAAATCCGTGCCTTCCCTTCGCACCGCGGAGACCCCCCGTAGGGGAATTTTTTTCATGACCCTGCGCCAGTCCACAGTGCCCTCACAGGGAAGCCCAAAAATATAAAGCTTTTCGCGGCTGATAAATTTTTCCTGCTCAAGGGCCACCAGGGAACGGCTGTCACAGCCTTTCACGCAAATCCCCACCTTTCTGCCTTCTTCCCTCGGAAGGAAGGGAGGCGTCTTCACCAGGTAGCCGCTCAGATTGTGAACACACAGTGGACTCCACATGAGCCTGTGAACGTCCTCTTCCCGGCTCACAAAAACAGGTGTGGCGTGGAGAGCGTCAAAGCCCTGTTCCCATCCCACAATGCCGTCCAATTCGGGAAGAACGGCTTTCACCAGTTCATGCAGTCGTTTGGTTTCAGCTTCAAACACGATCCAACCCAACCTTTCCGACAATAGTGACAATCTCTCCCTTGAGGCCCTAGGTTCGGCTCAATCCGGGATTAGGCCCTAACCGGTGAATCCGGTCTGAAAATTCCGTGACCGTTTTCTGCCACAACTGCCCTTCGGAAGCGGAAACCCAGGTGTAGTGAAAACGCCGGCCATCGATTCCCATGAAAGGCAGAAAATGCTTCAGCACCTCAAGCCTTCTCCGGGCATAAAGATTTCCCACGGCATAATGGCAGTCCTTGGGGTGACACCCGGAGACCAAAACTCCATCGATCCCGTAAATCAGGGATTTTGCCGCAAAAAGGGGATCCATGCGCCCCGTGCAGGGAATGCGGACGATGCGGAGATCCGTGGGCTGCTTGAAACGGCAGACGCCCGCCGTGTCGGCCCCGCCATAGGAACACCAGTTGCACAGAAAACCAATGATTTTTATTTCCCGTGCCTTGGCAAGCACGGAATTTCCTTCAGTCATCAACCCTACTCCTCCCGGCACTCCGAAGGTGCCCAATCAACACAACCAGTTCCCCCCGGGGAGTTCCTCACCCTTGTGCCTTCCCGCCAGGTCATCAGCCAAAAAGCTCGTTGACTTCCGCCAGGATCTGATTATCCGTGGCATGAAGAAGCTGGATGGCCTTGCAGGGGCAGGTGGCATTGCAAAGTCCGCATCCCTGGCAGACACTGGGAAGCACTTCCGCTTTGCGATCGCCCCCCCGCAGTTCCTTCCACTGAATAGCCTGATAAGGACACACCTGAATGCATTTTCCGCAGCTGATGCATGCGCGTTCATTGACAAGGGCCACCTGGGGATTGGTTTCGATGGTGTCACGGGCAAAGAGGGCCTGAACTTTTGCCGCAGCGGCGCTTCCCTGAGCCACAGAGGCGGGGATGTCTTTGGGGCCCTGGCAGACCCCCGCCAGGTAGACCCCCGCCGTGTTGGTTTCCACGGGACGCAGCTTGGGGTGGCTCTCCATGTAGAACCCGTACTGGTCGTAGGAGATCCGCAGCTTTTCCGCCAGTTCCCTCGAACCGGAAGCAGATTCCACACCCGTGGCCAGAACAACCAGGTCCGCTTCCACTTCCACCTGCACTCCCAGAAGGGTGTCAGCCCCCTGGACCACCATGCGGTCTCCGCGCGGGTAGATCTTTCCCACGCGCCCTCGAATGTATTGCACGCCGTATTCTTCCTGAGCCCGCCGCACGAATTCATCGTAGTTTTTACCGGGGGAGCGTATGTCCATGTAGAAGACGTAGCTGTTGCTCTCGGGAACATGATCCTTGGTGAGTATGGCCTGCTTGGCGATGTACATGCAGCAGACCCCCGAGCAGTAAGGGCGGTCCACGGAAGCATCCCGGGAACCCACACAGGCGATGAAGACAATGTCCCTGGGTTCTTTCCCATCGGAAGGACGTTTGATGTGACCCCCGTAAGGACCCGATGCACTGAGAATGCGCTCGTACTGCAGGCCTGAAATGACGTCGGGGTAGCGGCCGCCCCCGTACTCGCCGTAAACGGAATGGTCAAAGAGGTCGTAGCCCGTGGCAACAATGATGGCCCCCACATCTTCCGTGATGATTTCGTCTTCCATTTCGTAGTTCACCGCTTCCACGGGACAGATCTTCTTGCAGATTCCGCACTTGCCTTTGGTGAAATGAAGGCAGTATTCACGGCGAATGGCGGCTTTCTTGGGAATGGCCTGAGGAAAGGGAATGTTGATGGCGCGTGCCTTTCCCAGTTCTTCATTGAAAGTGTCGGGGACTTTGCGGGACGGGCATTTTTCGATGCAGGCCCCACAGCCCGTGCAGGCGCTCCAGTCCACGTAGGTGGCTTTTTTTCGAACGTCCACCTTGAAGTTTCCCACGTAACCGGAAATGTTTTCCACTTCACTGTTGGCCAGGAGGGTGATGTTTTCCTTCTGGGAGACATCCACCATTTTGGGCCCCAGGATGCAGGAGGAGCAATCCACCGTGGGAAAGGTTTTGTCGAGCTGAGCCATCTTGCCGCCGATGGATGTTTTTTTCTCCACCAGCAACACATCCAGCCCTCCTTCGGCACAATCGAGGGCGGCCTGGATGCCCGCCACACCCCCGCCGATCACCAGAACCTTCTTGTGGATGGGAACCTTGGAGGAGAAGAGAGGCTGATTGTACCGCAGCTTGGCCACGGCCATTTCTACCAGGTCGCAGGCCTTTCGGGTATTGGCCTCGCGATCGAGCCCAATCCAGGAGACGTGCTCCCGAATGTTGGCCATTTCAAACATGTACCGGTTCAAGCCCGCCCTTTCCACCGCCCGCCGAAAGGTGGGTTCATGCATGCGCGGCGAACACGCTGCCACCACCACACCCTGAAGGTTGTGCTCGGAAATGGCCTGCTGAATCTCTTTCTGTCCCGGTTCGGAACAGGTGTACATGTAGCTGGTGGCATAGACCACGTCGGGAAGCATGAGAGTTCTCCTTGCCACCTCTTCCGTGTCCACCGTGCCGGCGATGTTGGTACCGCACTGACAAACAAACACACCGATGCGCATGACGTTATCCTCAATTGAACTGCGACGACCCATTGACCAGGCTCCCCACAGGGTTCCAACACCCTGGGCAAGCCACCCAATGAGCGGTCGTCATCGGTCACTCAATTCCTGATGGTTGCAGAAGCGGGAAAGAAAAAGTTCCGCCCTTCGCCCACTCTCACTGAGCAGCCTGAGTGGTTTCAGGCCCCCGCTTTTCCAGAAGAACCCCCGCGTCCACGAAAAGTTTGTGCAAACCCAGCTTCCTGGGGTCGATGCCCAGGGCCAGCCCGATGATTTGCGTGATGTAGACCACGGGAATATCGAAGTTTCTCTTCCACTGGCGGTTCAACTGGCCCTGGCGCAGATCCAGGTTCTGCTGGCAGAGGGGACACGCCACGGCAACGGCTTCCGCTCCCACTCGAAGAGCCATGTCCAGAATGCGGCCGCTCAGCTTCCCCACGATCTCATTGCGCGTCACCCCATAGGTGGCCCCGCAGCATTCCGTCTTGTAGGGAAAGTCGGGCACGGAGGCACCCACCGCCTCCATGAGACGATCCATGGAGATGGGATTCTCGGGGTCATCGAACTGGGCGAAGTGGGCGGGCCGGGAGAGAAGACATCCATAGTAGGGCACCAGCGCATGATCCGTGAGAGGGCGAACCACCCGTTTCCGAATGGCGTCGGGGCCCACATCCTCATAAAGGAGCTGCAGCACGGAAATGGCTTTCACCTTGCCATCGAAGGGCATGCCCAGAATGTCCAAAAACTTCTGGCGCTCATCCTGGTCGTGGTAGACTTCCAGGGACCCCTTCAGTGACTTGAGACAACCGGGGCAGGGGGTCATGACCACATCGGCCCCTTCCTGAACGGCAATGGCGAGATTGCGGGCCGAAAGAGCCGCCGAAAGGACCGGGTCGAGGGAGTGGGCCGGCGTGGAACCGCAACAGTTCCAGTCGGGAATCTCCACCAGCTCGATGCCCAGAGCGGCGCACACCTCTCGAGTGGAAGTGTCGAATTCGTGAGCCAAACCCTCCAGAGAACAACCTTGATAATATGCCACACGTCGATTCATGAATATCTCTTCGTTGTGAATGTAACGGTTCATCCACTTCCCTAAGGCCGCTTTTTCCTCTTCTGTGCCTCAAAGCGCTCAAACATTTCAGCGATGTGCTTTCGACCCTTGATTCGCGAGGGCAGAAAGTGAAGCTTTCCTTTTTGCAAGACTTTTGGAGCGAGGTCCATATCCCCGAAGGGCTTCATGGCTTTCAGATTGAAAACGGGAAGCAGTCCCGTTTCAAACACCCTTCCAAAAGTTTTCACCGATCTCAGGAACTCATCGTAGAACATCTGCACGTCTTTGAGGGAAACCACACCTTCGTCACGGGACATGACGCGCAGAGCTTCCATAACGCTGGCCACCTCGATGTTGCAGGGGCAGCGGGTGGTGCAGGCCTGGCATGCGGCACAGAGCCACACGGATCGGGACCCCAGCACAATGTCCTTTTGTCCCAGCTGAACCAGCCTCATGATCTGGTTGACAGGGTAGTCATACACATACGTGTAGTTGCAGCTGGCACTGCAGTTGCCGCACTGGTAGCACTTGCTCACTTCCTGCCCGCTGGCCTCTTCCACCCGAT
>SLCH01000053.1 GCA_007125915.1 Syntrophobacteraceae bacterium | reverse complement strand
TGGGAAGAAAGCGGCCCGGGTGACGCCATCGGCCAGGGACTGGGAAGCCTTGCCGTGGCAGTGGTTGCTTTTGGAATGTTCAGAAATGACCTGCTGGAACACCTCTTTTTTGTTTTTCCCGAACTGGTCCTCGTGGTTCTCGCTGCATGCATACTCCTTGGCCGGTACACGGGATATCGGGTTTCTGAGCTCATTCGGTTCAGGACAGCTTAAAGGAAATGGAGAGCCGCCGCACATGATCGCCACCTTCAAAAGGCTCAAAGAGCGTGGAATACTGGGCATGAACAGGCGCAATGCGGACTTCATCATGCCCTTCAATCCCAGAAGGAACTACCCTCTGGTTGATGACAAAGTCCTGACCAAGAAACTCGCACAGGAGGCGGGTCTTGCGGTTCCCGAACTCTATGGGGTCATAGACACCAATTACAAGGTCAAAGGGCTTCAAAGTTTGCTCGGGGGACTGGACAGCTTCGTCATAAAGCCATCCAGGGGAAGTGGCGGCAACGGGATACTGGTGGCAGAATCCCGCAGAAAGGATCTGTTTTTCAAGCACGACGGCAGTGTGCTGGATATGAATCAAATCAAGTACCACACCGCCAATATCCTCAGCGGAATGTACAGCCTCGGAGCCATCATGGACAAGGCCATGGTCGAATACAAGGTCAAGTTCGATCCCATTTTCAAAGAAGTGAGCTTTCAAGGGGTTCCTGACATTCGGGTCATTGTGTTCCGAGGAGTCCCTGTCATGAGCATGCTCAGGCTCCCCACCAAGCTTTCCTCGGGACGTGCCAATCTTCACCAGGGGGCCATCGGGGTGGGGGTTGATGTTTGCGAGGGCATAACCCTCGGCGCCATGTGGCGGAACAGGCCCATCACTCATCATCCCGACACGGCAGCCCCATTGAAATCCATTCAGATTCCAGGGTGGGATGAAATCCTCATCAACGCCGCCAGGGCCCGGGAAATTGTTGGCCTGGATTATCTGGGAGTGGACATTGTACTCGATGAGGACCTGGGCCCCATGATTCTGGAATTCAATGCCCGCCCCGGTCTGGCCATCCAGCTGGCAAACGGTTGTGGACTCAGGCCAAGGCTGGAACAGGTGCAAAATATTCAAGACCTTCCCCCACAGCCTGAAAAGAGAGTCGAACTGGCAAAAGAGCTGTTCGCCCGCCAGGAAACGGCGACCGCTGCCCTTTGATCCAGTGTTTTGAACCGCCAATTGGAAACAATGCCCCACTGGATGCGCCTTTCATGTTCTTCCTTTTTTTTCCATGAGTCCGTGCTTTCTTCGACATTTCTCGTAAGGAGTGCAGTCGTGGAAGTCTCAAAAAACCCATCGAACACAACCCAGGGCACAACCAGTGAGGAATCCCCGCCAAGAACGGGAGCTGAAAAGGAAGCCGTATTCAGGGCCCGGGGCATCACCAAGACTTATCGCATGGGTGAAGTGGAAGTGACGGCCCTGCACCAGGTGGACATGGACCTTTACTACGGAGAATTCGTCGTTCTCCTGGGTCCCTCGGGCAGCGGCAAATCCACTCTCGTGAACATTCTTGGTGGGCTTGATGTGCCCACGAGCGGCTCAGTCCGGTTTCGTGAGCATGACCTGAGCACCTTTGACGACGCCTCCCTGACGCGATACCGCCGCGAACACATCGGTTTTGTTTTTCAGTTCTACAATCTCATTCCCAGTCTCACAGCCCGGGAAAATGTGGCCCTCGTGACGGAAATCGCCTCTGATCCCATGACTCCCGAGGAGGCCCTCCAATGGGTGGATCTTTCCAAACGCATGAACCACTTTCCGTCTCAAATGTCGGGGGGTGAGCAGCAGCGAGTGGCCATCGCCCGGGCCATTGCCAAGCGACCCGATGTGCTCCTCTGCGACGAACCCACCGGAGCCCTAGATGCCGAAACGGGAATTCTTGTCCTGGAAGCCATTGACCGCATCAATCGCGAACTGGGGACCACAACAGCCGTCATCACGCACAATGCCATCATTTCCCAAATGGCGGACCGTGTCATTTCCCTTTCGGGCGGAAAAATCATTGGGGTTCAGCGCATCGAGAGAAAAACACCCGTGAGAGACCTGGCATGGTGACCCGCCCGTGAAAGCTCTCCATCTCAAACTCTTTCGAGATCTGATGAAAATGAAGGGCCAGGCACTGACCATTTCTCTGGTCATGGCCTGCGGGATTGCGGTTTTTGTCATGTCCCTTTCCACATTGGACTCCCTTCAGTCAGCCCAGACCGCCTATTACGACCAATATCGTTTCGCCCATGTTTTTGCTCAGGTCAAAAGGGCACCCAATGCTCTCCGGGAACGCATGATGGAAATTCCCGGTGTTGCCCAGGTGGAAACCCGCGTTGTGGTTGATGTGATCCTGGACCTTCCTCATTTCCGTGAACCCGCAACAGGACGCCTGGTTTCCATTCCCCAAGACCGTCCCCCGAGGCTCAACGGCCTTCACATCCGCAGTGGCCGGCATATCGAGCCGGGCCGAAAAGGGGAGGTGCTCGTGAGCGAGCCCTTTGCGGAAGCTCATGGATTCAAGCCCGGAGATGGAATCCGTGCCATCATCAATGGCCGCCTGGACACCCTCAGGATCGTGGGCATCGCCATTTCACCCGAATACATTTACCAGGTTCGAGCGGGAGAGATTTACCCCGATGATGAGCGGTTCGGTGTTTTTTGGATGGGATACGGCGAGCTTTCCACCGCCTACGATCTGGAAGGGGCCTTCAATGACGTGGCACTGGCACTCTCTCCTGGAGCTTCCGAGCCCCATGTGCTTTATCGCCTCGATCTTATCACCGAGCCCTATGGAGGGCAGGGTTCTTACGGCCGTGAAGACCAGCTCTCCCACCGCTTTGTCTCCGATGAGCTGGCCCAGCTTCGAGGAATGGGCCTGATCATTCCGTCCATCTTCCTTTTCATTGCAGCTTTTATCATCAATATTGTCCTTTCGAGGCTGATCAACACCCAAAGGGAACAGGTGGCGGCCCTGAAGGCTTTCGGCTACACCCATTTTGAAATTGCCGCGCACTACTTGAAGTTCGCTCTGTCCCTCACCCTTTTGGGTTCCATAGTGGGTGTTGCCCTGGGAGCATGGTTGGGCCGCGCCCTCACGGACCTTTATTCCCAGTTCTTTCGCTTTCCAAGCTTTCATTACACTCTGGATCCGGGCATCGCCGGGCTCGCCGTGATCATTGGCGGCACCGCAGCCACCCTCGGTGTCCTCAATGCAGTCCATCGCGCCATGAAACTGGCCCCTGCGGAAGCCATGCGCCCCGAGCCGCCGACGGTTTTCAGACCCACTGTTCTGGAACGGATCGGCTTGCAGCATCTTTTATCCCCTCCTGTGCGCATGATCCTGCGGCAAGTGGAGAGGCGTCCCTGGCGAGCCATTCTGTCCTGTTGGGGAATCGCCCTGTCCATTGCCATATTGGTGGTCAGCAATTTCATGGTGGACACGGTCCGCTATGTGATCGATTTTCAATTCCACACGGCCCAGCGTCAGGACATGACCCTCACCCTTGTTGAACCCAGGGCTGCGGGGCCTGCCCTCAGCGCCATTTCAAATCTTCCCGGAGTTTTGCGTGTGGAACCCTTCCGCAGTGTGCCCGTACGGTTGAATCATGAACATCGCTCCCGCCGGACGGGGATCATGGGTCTCTCCTCGGAAAGGGAGCTTTTCCGCCTCATGGATATGGATGAGCAACTGGTGGATCTTCCCCGGGAAGGCCTGGTCCTCTCGGAAAAACTGGCGGAGCTCCTTGAGGTGGAACTGGGGGAGAGGATCACCCTGGAAGTCATGGAGGGTCGAAGGCCTGTTCTCGAGACACACGTTGCGGGGCTTCTCCGGGATTTCTCAGGCACTTCCGCCTACATGGACATGAGGGCACTGAACCGCCTCATGCGTGAAAGGGACACCCTTTCGGGAGCCTTCATCACCGTGGACCCCAATGAACTCAACCGCCTTTATGAGACCATCAAGAACACACCCGGCATTGCCGGCGCTTCTTTGAAAAGGGCCTCCCTTGAGAACTTCCAGGATATTGTTGCAGAAAACCTGCTCACCATCCAGTTGTTCTACCTTGTTTTTGCGGGAGTCATTGCACTGGGTGTGGTCTACAACAGTGTGCACGTGACCCTGTCGGAGCGCAGCCGGGAATTGGCCACTCTTCGCGTCATGGGGTTCACCCGGGGCGAAGTCTCCTTGATTCTTTTGGGAGAGATGGCCATACTCACTGCAGTGGCCATCCCCCTGGGGCTCGCCCTGGGCTTTTTTCTGGCCAGCATCACGGTGCAGGCACTGGAAACGGAAAACTTCCGATTTCCCCTGATCATTGAATTTTCAACCTATGTTTATGCTGCGGTGGCCGTGATGGGAGCCACATTGTTGTCAGGATTGACTGCCCGTCGAAAAATCAATCAACTGGATCTCGTTTCCGTCTTGAAATCCCAGGATTAAGGGCTCATGCAACGATCGACCAAGATCCTTCTCGTGTTCCTCCTTCTGGCAGTGGCGGGAGTGGTTGTTTACGCCGCTCTCCCCAGGCCGGTTCCGGTAGACGTGGTTTCCGTGGTGCGTGGCCACATGAAGGTCACCGTGGATGAAGAGGGAAAAACACGGGTTCGGGACCGGTATACCATTTCCGCGCCTCTCTCAGGGCGTTTGCTTCGCGTCCAGCTGGATCCCGGAGACAGGGTCGAAGCTGGAAAGACACGTTTGGTGTCCATGGAACCCGCAGTCCCGGATTTTTTGGATGTGCGAACCCAGATGCAGCTGCAGGCAAGGGTTCAGGGCGCCACGGCGATGCGGGACAGGGCCGTGCGCCTTTTGGATAAGGCTCGAGTGGATCATCACTATGCCCTCACGGCATTGGAGAGGCTGAACAAGGCCCATGAAAAAAGAGCCGTTTCCCTGCAGGACCTGGAAGATGCCAGGGCGCGTGAGAGCATGGCTTTCCAGGAACTGGAAGCGGCACGACTGGGAGCCCGCGTGGCTCAATTCGAGCTGGAACAGGCACGGGCCTCCCTTCATTTTGTGGAAACCTATTCTTCCCATGGGGAGCCGCCTGCAAGGTTCGAGGTTTACTCGCCCGTATCGGGATCGGTTCTTCGCGTGGTGCAGGAAAGCGAAGGGGTGGTGACAGCGGGGGCGCCCTTGATGGAATTGGGGGATCTTTCGAACATGGAGGTGGAAGTGGAGGTGCTTTCAGCCGATGCGGTGAGAATTCGACCCGGCGCCAAGGTCCTTCTGGAGCGCTGGGGAGGAGAGGGCGTCATTGAAGGGCGCGTGACGCGCATCGATCCTTCGGGCTTCACCAAGGTTTCCGCATTGGGCGTGGAAGAGCAGCGCGTGTTGGTGGTGGTGGACTTCACGGAGCCCCACGAGAAGTGGCAGTTCCTCGGCGATGCTTTTCGAGTGGATGCGCGCATAGTGGTTTCAGAAGGGGAGGATGTCTTAATCGTTCCGGCGGGAGCTCTTTTCAGGCATGAAGGTGAGTGGAGCGTTTTCCGGGTGGAAAGAGGCAGAGCTGTGCTGCAGACTCTGAAAATCGGCCTGCGCAACGATTTGGAGGCAGAAGTGCTGGATGGCCTCAGGGAAGGAGATGGGGTGATTTCTTATCCCGGAGATCGTGTTGAGCACAGTGTTTCCGTCAAGCCACGCTGAGGCCTTCCCAAAAAAACCGTAACCTTTGCAGGTCGTTAAGCACTCTGGCCCCCGTTCTCATCATCAATGCGCCACCTTTTTCCTGGGCTGGTTCACGTGCGCCCTGAGGGCGCACACACTGCAATGGTCCCCGAAAGTGGGCTCACTGCACTCTCTGCAGATGCCAAAATCCTGGCCGTTTCCTGGCACCTTTTTGCCTCGCAAGTGTTTGAAAAGAAAATGTCTTTTGGTTCCCGGCATCTTTTCTTCCAGAAATCGAAGCGCTTCCTTGAACGAATGGCTAGTGGCACCCCGGGACATGGGGCACTTGCTGTCCAGGAAAGAGATGTGCCTCACCCCACAGTAAGTGGTGATTTCATAAGCATCAAGGCGGTAGAGCGGTTTCACTCGCGCCGGCATTCTGGGGTGGGGAGAGGGGAGATAGGGATACAGATTCTCCATGTACTGCTCACGGTGGCGCACCATGTTCCCCAGGAGTCTGCCCGCCTCGTCATCCAGGTTGTGGCCCACGGACAACACCTGGAATCCCTCCATCAGGGTAAGTCGATTCAAAAACCGTCGTTTGAGCAATCCGCACACGCCGCATATTTTCCGGCGCGTGCGTGACTGAATCTCGGGAATGGTGTGTCCGAAAACCTCTTCCAAAGAATATTGGGCCCAGGGCAACCGGCGTTCTGCGGCGAAACGTTCGATGGCTTGCACCGAAGCATTCGAGAACCCTTCGATGCCCAGGTTGATGTGAAGGCCCTTGGTTTTATGCCCCAATTGGTTCAGAATGTCCCAAAGGGCCAGGGAGTCCTTGCCTCCTGAAACAGCCACCATCAGAGGCTCATCCCGGGAAATGGGGAACTTTTTCCAGGCCCGTTCCACGGCACTGTGAACAAAGTGAGTGAAGCAGGGCGGGCAGAAGTTGGCATGGTGATTGGTCATGCGAATGGTGGCCTGACTTCGGCATCGGGTGCACTTGGTTTCCTCAGGCAATTGGGAGAGGGTTTTTCCCATGGTGTACTTCATTTCCTGGTGAAGCATTTCCGTTGAACTCCTTCAAAGGTGTTTCAGAACCGGGACACATGATCATCCTCATTGAATCAAATAACGGGGTTCTGCACAAGAGAGCGGTGCGTTTTTCTGTGAGTTCCGCGTTCTTGCCTTGCCACCCTGGAAAAGCTGTCGTTATACTGAATTTTTAAATTTTGTGGATTTTTCAGGATCATCCGGGTTCTTTTCCACTTGGGGAACTTTTTTCAGGAGTTCATGATGGATGGAATGCACTACGAGGGAGTGATCATACGGCCCCCCAGCGAGGCCAACAGCATTCTTTTGCAGGTGACGGTGGGCTGCTCGCACAACAAGTGCACTTTTTGCGGCACGTACAAAGGACAGCGCTTTCGCATCAAGGATGACAGGGTGATCGAGGCGGACCTGGATTACGCTTCCAGGAATCTTGATTTTCTCCACCGCCTCTTCATCACCGATGGTGATGCGCTCATTCTGCCTCAGGAAAGATTGGTCCGGCTCCTGGAAAGAATCAGAGAAAAGTTGCCATGGGTTCGCCGTGTGGGGCTCTATGGGAATGCCAAGAGCATTCTGCGCAAGACTCCGGAGGATCTCGCCCCTTTGCGCGAGCTTGGCCTTGGGATCGTCTATTTGGGCCTGGAAAGCGGTGACGCGCAAGTTCTTAAGGACATTCGAAAGGGGGTGTCACCCGAGCGCATGATCGAGGCCGGACGAAGAATCAGAGAAGGGGGAATCAAGCTTTCCGTGACCGTGCTGCTGGGTATTGGAGGGCGTCACCGCTCACTGGAGCACGCCCGTGCCACGGGGCAAATCCTTTCGGCCATGGATCCCAATTACGTTGGAGTGTTGTCCCTCATGATTCTTCCCCAGACGGAACTGGCGGAGAAGGCCCGATCGGGAGACTTTGAGATGATCAATCCCGAGGAGACGCTGCTGGAGTTGAGAGAAATGCTCGCTCACACTCATCTGAGTCGCGGTCTGTTTTTTTCCAACCACGCTTCCAATTACCTGCCACTGAAAGTGAGAATGCCCGGAGACAAGGAGAAAGCCCTGCGCACAATCGACGAAGCCCTGGAGGGCCGGGTCAGGCTCAAGCCCGAATGGATGCGCGCCCTTTGATAAACCTTTGAGCCACGTGCGCCTCGGCCGCCCCCTGGACACAGAATCGCCGGGATGCTCTCTGGAGTTGTCACGGCAAAGGGAGTACAGCTTTCCCGTGGTGAAAAACCCTTTTCAGGTGAGTCCCCATTTGAGCTTGCTTCGAAGGATTTCAAAGTAGTTGACGGACGGGGTTTTTATGAGGCGCAGGGGAGTGGGCGCTGCGGAAATGACGATTCTGTCCCCTTTTTCAAGGTTGCAGCCCACTTGCCCATCACAGGTCAAAGTCACGTGAGGAAGGGGAATCTTGAGCTTCATGGTGACGGTGGCCTCGGGGTGGAGAATAATGGGCCTGTTGTTGAGGGTGAAGGAGCAGATGGGGGTGATGATGATGGCGCTGGCCGTTGGGTAGACAATGGGTCCCCCTGCGGATAAGTTGTACGCGGTGGAACCGGTGGGTGTGGCCACGATGAGGCCATCCCCTCTGTAGCAGGTCAGGTAGCGTCCATCAATGGTCGTGACCACTTCGATGATTCGGGCCAGGGCAGCTTTGTTGACCACGGCATCATTGAGAACCACCTGGTTAAAAACCATTTGGTCATGCCGCAGAACAGAAACCTGAAGCCGCATTCGTTCTTCAATTTCGTAATTTCCTTCTATGATCTGGTTCAATTCCCTGTAGCAACTCTCCCGGGAGATTTCCGTGAGGAACCCCAATCCCCCCAGATTGACTCCCACCAAGGGAGTGGTGCTGTCCTCCAGGAGCCGGGCCACGCTGAGCAAGGTGCCATCGCCTCCAAGTACCAGCACCGTGTCCACTTCCCTGGGGATTTGGGAGAAAGCTCCTGGAGCCGGGGCCAGATCGGCGTCGTCGGGGTTTTCCATGCAGAAAACACGCAACTTGCGGGCTTCAAGCCAGTGGGTGATTTCTTTCGCAAGCCTGAGGGCTTCAGGGCGAAGTCGCTTGTAGATGACGGCAATGTGCTGCATCATTTTTTTCTAACCTGTCCGAGGCGCACCATGGGTAAAAATGGAGTGATGAGGCAAACAAAAACATTTGTCAATCCAAAATAAATGGGCTATTTTCAATTTTCTTATCCAATCGGCGATTATGTGCTTCTTTATATTCAAATTATGCTGAATCCTTGGGCAACGGTGTCATTATGGAGTGCATGGGGCTCGTATGAAAGATCACGACGAAATTCCACCCCAGAGAATTCTGCTGGTGGACGACGAAGAACAGATGCGTGAAATTTTATATGAAGCACTCTTCCTCATGGGACATGAAGTGGAAACAGCCAGCGATGGCCAGAAAGCGGTGGAGAAGGTCCAGTGCCAGGAATTTGACATTGTGATCACCGACATACACATGCCCCGAATGGACGGCATTCAGCTCATTTCCTATCTCAACGAGAATCGTCCCGCCATCGACATTGTCGCCATCACCGGCCACTCCATGGACTACACCTACACGGACGTGGTGCAAAGCGGCGCCTCCGATTTTATCATCAAGCCTTTCACTCTCAATGAGATGGAGGCCAAGGTGAGAAGGATCGTCCGGGAGCGAGTGCTTCGTCAAAAACTTGAGCATCTTGCGATTCACGACTCACTCACGGGATTGTACAACCGCCGCTATTTTGAAGAAGCGGTTCGAAAAGAAGGGGTGCGTGCATCCCGTTATCACCATCCGCTCCTTTTATTTTTCATCGACATTGACCAGTTCAAATCCTTCAACGACGAGAAAGGCCATCGTGCAGGGGATCTGGTGCTGAGCCAATTCGCCACGGTGCTTCAGCAGTGCATCAGAAAAGACGTGGACACCGCATGCCGGTATGGTGGAGATGAGTTTGTCCTTCTGGTGCCCCACCTGGAAATCCATCAGGCCATGATTGTGGCTGACCGGATTCGAAAATGCTATAACAATCTGGAATTTTATCCCACCCGTCTCTCCATCGGCATTGCACCCTTTCACATATCCGGGAACGGCGTAGAAAAGGACGTGGAAGAGATGATTTGCCGAGCTGACAAAGCACTCTACCATGCCAAGCACAACCTTGGAGGTGACCGTGCTTTCATCTACGAGGCCCATCTCTGGCAAGTATCTCTGTAGTCCTCTTCTTTCCGGCCACACTGCAAAAGATTTTTTTTGATCACGCCCCCCAGTCCCATGATTTTTCTTGACACACTTCTTGGGGTCTTTTATATAGTGCTGACTTTGTCAGTTGGTAACGAATTTGCAGTTAAGCAATGGAGAACTCATAGAAAATCATTCAAAAGAGAGTTCCGTTGCTGGCTGCGAGCGATGCAGGCCCCGGCACTGTTGCAATGAGACTTTGCTCAGAGTCAGGGCAGTTTTCATTTAACAACTGAAGAATGGGCCACTGGTCATGGTAAGGGAAACCGGTCCGCCCCCTTGATTCAGGAAGTAAGTCCATCAGAAATCGAGTGGCCGGATGCGCACTGGCACTGCGCTGATTCCGGTGTTCGCTTGGTGGCATCTCCAGATGTTGGGCGGCAAGGCAGAGTTGGACGTTTTGGGGAGAACGGGACGGTTCTCACTTAAAGGATTGGAGGTGACTGCCATGGGTAAGGGGAAACCCGAATTCGGCTTTGGGGTTCACTTGATGATCGATGGGTATGGCTGTGATCGGCCTCGACTGGAAGACATGGGCCTCATCTATAGTTTCCTGGATGAGTATCCCACCGAAATGGACATGACCAAGATCATGCCTCCCTACGTGTTCCGATACAATGGAGTGGTCCCGGAGGATTGGGGTGTTTCTGGATTTGTTCTCATCGCTGAAAGTCACATCAGCGTGCACACTTTTCCGGAAAAGCAATACTTGAGCTTGGATATGTTTTCCTGCAAGCCTTTTGACACGGATCAGGCCGTCGAATATGTCAAGAATTATTTCGACATGCAGAAGTGTGAAGTGAAAGTTTTGGATCGCGGTCAGGAATTTCCCAACACCATCAAAGAATCGGCCCAGGTTGTTCGCATGGACCGCATGCTGATGCAACGTTCCCGTTGATTTGCCGGCACGGTGCCGTGCTTGAAGTGAGGGCCCGCATGAAAGTGTGGGCCCTTATTTTTGTTCTGCTCATGCAGCGTCATTTCACCCGCTGCCATTCCTTCTTTTTTTATGGACAAGAAAGAGATGGACTGATAGATTTCAAACACATAGGCTAGCGGAGAAGGTGTGGCCACGGAGACTGAGTTTTGTGCCACGGGCTGGGCCGGCAAGAAGCACCCGCCCTGTGCATGTGCATCGAAGACCCCGAAAAAAGAGATGTCGCCTTGGAAGAGGAGTCAGCCAAAGGTTTTCAGAATTGGCTCAAGATGTGCTTCCGTCGGCTTTCCAGAATGGAGCAAGCCGAGGACATTGAAAAAGAAATTCAGCAGCTCATCGATGAAGGGGAGCAGCGGGGCCTCATCACTGAAGATGAAGGGGACATGATTCAGGGCATCTTTTCTTTTCGCGACACCACGGCCCGTGAAATCATGATTCCCCGTACAGAAACAGTTTATGCGCGCATCGACACCAAGATCCCAGATGTGATTGAAATCATAATACAATCTGGCCACTCGCGCATTCCCATCTATGATGGCAGCATTGACAATATTGTGGGGATACTCCATGCCAAGGACCTCCTGAACTGCTGGGGCCGGGATGACACAGAGGTTTCCCGGCTCATGCGGCCTCCCTCCTTCATTCCCGAAACCAAAAAAGTCAGTGCGGTCCTCAAGGAGTTGAGGTTCAACAAATCCCACTTGGCCATTGTCATCGACGAATACGGGGGAACGGCGGGCATACTTACCCTCGAGGACATCATCGAGGAAATCATCGGGGATGTCATGGATGAATATGATGCGGAACAGAACCTCATCGTGGATAATGGAGATGGTTCCATTTCGGTCAACGCACGTCTGGATGTGGAAGAGTTGGAGGAATACCTGAAAGTGGACTTCCCCGAGGGAAAATTTGAATCGGTGGGAGGATTTGTGATCAGCTATTTCGGCCGTGTGCCCGGCGTTGGTGAAAAGATGGTTTTCAAGGATTTGGAATTTGTGATCGAAGGGGCGGACTCTCGAAAAATCGAAACCATAGGCATCAAAAATCTTGGTCAAGAATATTCACAGGCCATGAATTCGGAAGAATCCACCCCTTGAAGCAATGAAGAGGCTTTATGGCCTCCCCCTCATGCATTTGCATGGGGAGAATCAATCATTCAGATCAGGAAGTTTCCATAGTTTTCCCGCCTGCAAAGGTTTTTCCCTCGTGGTTTCCTTCCCGGAATATGCGATGATTAAGTTTAATCTTTAAAGACTTGCTTTTTGAGCCCATGAGAAGGTTTTTACGGACAGAAAATCGTCCACACCTTTTTCTCCCAGCTGTTGTTGACCGAAAGCCGAGTGAGTCATGCATCGCAAAGACATTGTTTTGAGTATTCTCAGTGGCATTTTGTTGAGCCTTGGATTTCCCAAGTTCAGCATGTTTTATTTGAGCTGGTTTGCACTGGTGCCCCTCCTTGTTGCCCTTCGGGGAAAAACGCCCGGAAACGCATTCCGTCTTGGGTTTCTTTGCGGGTTGGTGCACTACGCCACCACCCTTCACTGGATTCAGTACGTTGTGCAGCACTACGGGGGCCTTTCTTCTCCCCTGGCAATTGGGTGCGTCCTCATTCTCGCCGCCTACATGGCTCTCTATCCGGGTGTTTTCGGTTACGTGGCCAGCAGGCTGGAATCCAGGACTTCTCTGTGGGTTTTCGGTTTGCCGGGAACCTGGGTGGCCCTCGAATTCATCCGGGCTCATGTGCTCACAGGTTTCCCCTGGGCCAATCTCGGCTACACCCAGACCCCGTGGAATCTTGTCATTCAGTTTGCTGATATCACTGGAGTATACGGAGTGAGTTGGCTCCTGGTGCTGGCGTCCACTGTCATGGCTGCCTTTGTGATGGGACGGGGCCGGGCCCTTTACCCCGTGGTCTTCACTGTCTGCCTGGCGCTGGCTTTGGGTTACGGAAGCTGGCGGAGGGCTGCTGTGGACGAGTGGCAGAGCAAAATTTCTCCCTGGCCTGTGGCCGTCATTCAGGGGAACATAGATCAGTCCGTCAAATGGGATCCTGATTTTCAGCAAATGACCCTTGAGCGCTACGACACCCTTTCCCGAGAAGCCATGGAACATCAGCCTCAGCCCCGGTTGCTGGTCTGGCCGGAAACTGCTGTCCCCTTTTTTTATGGGTTGGATGAAAATCTCACGGCACAAGTGAACCAGACCTTTTCAGCCGTTGGAAAACCCGTTCTCTTTGGCGTTCCTTCCCTGATTTTTGTGGATGGAGAGGCAAAGCTTCAGAATTCCGCTTTGCTGGTCCGCCATGACGGAACCCTGCTGGGAAGCTATGCCAAGCAGCATCTGGTGCCCTTTGGAGAATACGTTCCCTATCAGAATGTGCTTTTCTTCGTCAATCGCCTGGTGCATGCGGCGGGAGATTTTGTGCCCGGTCGAGGGCCATCGCTCATGAAACATGATGGTCATGCCCTCGGCGTCCTCATCTGTTACGAAGGAATCTTTCCTCGACTGGCAAGGGCTGCCACCAGGGGCGGGGCTGACATCCTGGTGAACATCACCAATGATGCCTGGTATGGAGACACGGGAGCACCCTACCAGCACATGGAAATGTCTCTCTGGAGGGCTGTGGAGTTTCGCGTTCCTCTCGTGCGTGCTGCCAACACGGGTGTGAGCGTCATCGTGGATGCCAAAGGCCAGATTTTGGGAAGAATACCTCTCAACGAAACGGGACAACTGGTCGCGGAAATCCATCCACTGCAAAAGATGACCCTTTATGAGCGATGGGGAGATTTTTTTGCATGGCTCTGTGGTCTCACCAGCCTGGTTGGTGTAGTATATGCCAAACGAAGATCAGCAAACACCTTACTATAAAAAGAGGAGGAAAAAAAATGTCTGTGGATCCAACCCAACTGAAGTCGAACCTGAAGGAACTCCATCAACGCTTTGAATTCATGGGAGGGTATCTTTGACCTGGATGTCAAGCGAAAGCGTCTCTCCGAATTAGAGCACATTCTCTCTCAGCCGGGTTTCTGGGACAAACCCGAAGAGAGCAGAGGCATACTCAAAGAACGTTCTGATATCGACCACCTCCTTCAGACCCTAGCAAACTTTTCGGAAGCCCTCGAAGACTGCAAGCTGCTCCTGGAGATGGCCCTGGAGGAGAGCGACGAGGAAACGCTCCTCGATGTGGACCAAAGAGTCCGGCAACTGCAGGGAGAGTTGCGCAATCTCGAAATGGGCCATTTGCTCAGTGATGAAAACGACGATAAAACGGCCATTGTGAGCATCAATGCAGGCGCAGGAGGAACAGAGGCCCAGGACTGGGCCGAAATTCTGCTTCGCATGTATCTGCGCTGGGCGGAAAAGAGGCAGTTCAAGGTTCGTATGCTGGACATGCTGGAAGGGGAAGAGGCCGGCATTAAGAGCTGCACCTTCACGGTGGAAGGCCCCAAAGCCCATGGAATGATGAAATCCGAGTCAGGAATTCACCGGCTGGTCCGCATTTCCCCCTTCGATGCCAGTGGACGAAGGCACACTTCTTTCGCAGCTGTTTTTGTGTATCCCGAAGTGGACGACACAATTGAGATCGATATCAAGTCCTCCGATCTGCGCATCGACACTTTTCGAGCCAGTGGCGCGGGTGGACAGCACGTGAACAAGACCAGTTCAGCCGTTCGAATCACTCACCTGCCCACGGGAATTGTCGTGCAGTGTCAGAATGAAAAATCACAGCACCGCAATCGTGACATGGCCATGAAGATCCTCAAGGCACGCCTTTACGAGCGGGAAAGAAAGGCACAGGAAGAAAAGCTTCAGGAGGTTCATGACAATCTCGATGACATCGCCTGGGGCAACCAGATCCGCTCTTACGTTATGCAGCCGTACCGACTGATAAAGGACCATCGAACGGGAACGGAGAAGGGCAACGTGGATGCCGTCCTTGACGGGGATCTGGATGAATTCATGGAATCTTATCTCATGAACTTGATGCACGAAAAATCAAGCGTCGCTCACGCCTGATCGATCCGCAATCCATTCCAGCTCATGCATGCTTCCCGTTTTTCATGCATGAGTGGGAACGGTTTCAATCTTCACAGGGAAATTCTTGGTTTTCCTCAGCCATGAGGCAACCCCGCAAGGGGCTCATGGCTTTTCTTTTTTGAGCGGTCCCCAACCGCTGACGCTACAATTTTGTTACCCTTCTCAGCAGCCTTTCCTTCAATCTACAATCTTGTACCATGGCACTCCCATTTCCAATCCCCACGGCACATCATGGCCGGTCAGCTTTTTAATATTTAACTTCAACACCTTACGTTTTCTTCAATGGGCCGCTCACACGGCCTGGCACACCTCTTGACTATGAAGGCAGTGTAACACGAGATGGTTTTGGGCTTCAGCTGCAGTTGCAAACACTTTCGCACCGCCCATCAGAAGAGGTGCTCACACAAGAGGAGGTTTTTCATGGTCAAGATCGAAGCCATCATCAAACCCTTTAAGCTCGAAGCTGTCCAGGAAGCTCTGGTTGCAGAGGGAATCCACGGTATGACCCTATCTGAAGTCAAAGGTTTTGGCAGGCAGAAAGGGCACAAGGAGATTTATCGTGGAGCCGAGTACGAAGTGAATTTCGTCCCTAAACTTTTGCTCATGCTGGTTGTGGACGACAGCAATGTGGAAAAGGTTGTGAGCGCCATTCAGAAAGCTGCCAATACAGGGAAAATCGGTGACGGCAAGATTTTTGTCTCCCGCATAGAAGAGGCCATGCGCATTCGAACTCAGGAGACTGGAACGGATGCTCTTTAGGATAAGAAGAACTGAAATCATCAACGAAGCGCATGGATGCGTGCCATTGCTCATGAGGAGGAGCAACATGTTCAGAGAAATCATGGATCATTCATTGGCAGAAAGGTCGGATCGTTCCACTTATTTTTCAAAAACCATGATCATAGCGGGGATGCTCTGCCTGCTCGCCCTGATCACCGCAGGCCATGCCTGGGCTGAGGAAGGCGTCGCTGTCATAGACACCGGTGATACGGCCTGGGTGCTCATCGCCACGGCACTGGTGATGCTCATGACGCCAGGCCTGGCTCTCTTCTACGGGGGCATGGTGCGCAAGAAGAACGTGCTGAGCACCTTCATGTATTCTTTCATCGCCTTTGGAGTGGTGGGTTTGCAGTGGATCATCATTGGGTACTCTTTTTCTTTTGGAGAAGGAAACACTTTCATCGGGGATTTCAGCTATTTCTTCCTCAGGGGCATCACACCCGATTCTGTCAGTGACACCATTCCAACCTATGTGTTCGTAATGTTTCAGGGAACTTTCGCCATACTCACGGCCGCCCTCATCAGCGGAGCCATCGTGGAGCGCATGAAATTCAGCGCCTATGTGCTTTTCATACTGTTGTGGACGACTCTTGTTTACAATCCTGTTGCTCATTGGGTATGGGGTGGAGGCTGGATCGAAGAGACGGGCGCTCTGGA
>SLCH01000005.1 GCA_007125915.1 Syntrophobacteraceae bacterium | reverse complement strand
TTCCGAGGAGCGGGGTGGGCAGTACGGTTTCTTTCCCGGGGCTCGGAAGGGCCCGCCTCTCACCTTCTTTGTGACACGGGGGCCATGGCTCCATGCTTCTCTTCAATGATGCTTCCCAGATCCCAGGGGGTCGCAATGCGAAGGAGCCTGTCCTGCTTGTCCGAGTAGACCAGAAAACCCTTTTCCAGGGCGTGGAGAAAAAGATCCCGCGTCAGGTCCACGTCCATGGTGCAGTAGTCGATGAGAAGGTCCCACTGGCCCTGCCGGAACCAGTTGACAGCCTGAATTCCATCGGAAGTCTTGGGGCGGCCGAGAGTTCTCTGAGCCAGGTGATCCAGGCTCAGTCGAAATCCCAGGCTCTTTTCAACTTCCGTGAGAAGATCCAGGGTGGGGAGGGATTGCAGGTCGAAAGGTGTGTAGGCCTTGAGAACGGCATAGTCAAAACGGGAAATATTGAAGCCCACCACCAGGTCCAGTTCCTGAAGATCTTCCACCAGGCTTGGCACGTCCTTCTCCCGGTAGACCTTGTAGCTGCCCGAGAGGCACTCATGGAGAACCGCAACGGAAACCCTCATCAGATGTTTATTCTGCCATCCTCCCACCTCCTGTGCAAGTCTTTGCGTTTCCAGATCCAGAACGCCAATGCGGTAGGATGCCGGTGTGGAAGCGGCCGTCTCCCCCAAAGGCAAGGAAAGCCCTTCATTTGAAAGAGGGGAATGCGCTTCCGGAAGTGTCCACTCACCCAGCAGGAAGTTCAAAACCGCAAGAGATGCCTCTTTGTCCAGGGGTTTGTTGCCCGATCCGCATTTGGGGGAGTGGATGCAGGCGGGGCATCCCGAAGAACAGGAGCAGGACTGGATCAGGTCCTTCGTCTTTTGCAGAAGCGCTTCAATGATTTCAAAACCTCGTGCAGCGAGGCCAATTCCTCCGGGATAACCGTCATAGATGAAAACCGCCCCTTTTTGCAGTTGGGGATGCATGGGGATGGAGATGCCGCCGATGTCACTGCGGTCACAGAGTGCAAAAAGTGGAAAAACGCTGATGAGAGCGTGCTCCACGGCGTGAATTCCTCCCATGAAGTGCCGTTTTGAAGCCTGCACGGATTTTTCCACCGAGGGTTCGATTTCAATCCAGAATCCCACAGTTTCAAAGGTCTGGGATGGAAGGTCCAGAGAGTTTGCGCCCAAAAGTTCCTGGGAAAAGAGGCGCCTCTTTTCATAGCCCAGAATATGTTCCGTGACTCGGAGTCTTCCCATGCGGACCACGAAGTTTGCCACCGGCCTGGACGCCAGATATTCAAGGATTTCTGTTTCCTTCTCCGACTTGATTCTGGTGTAGTAGGGAGCCTGGCTTGGAGAAACGGTGATGAGCCGTTTGACCAGGTCCAGGTCGTCCACGTGATAGGTTTCTCCGCGGTGCAGGTAAATGGCCCCGGGATGGCACTCTTTCAGTGCCCGGATGCCTTCGCTTTTTCCCAGGGGAACTTGCTGCGGGGAGGAGGGGTTTCTCTTGACTATGGTGTAGGATTCCCCCACGGACCGAATGTCCACGCTGCGGTGAGGGTTCAGGCGGGCGCTTAAAAATTCCTTGCCGTCAGCGGTTTCCAAAAGACGACCTTCAAGGACGAGTTTCCTCAGAACCTTGTTTGTTGGATCCTCCTCTGGAAATTCGTCTCGCTCAATGGAAATCTCTGATGCCGAGCAGGGCAGGTGAGCCTTGAGGATTTCCTCATTGAGGGGGTTGATGATCGCCATCTCGTAGTGAGCTGCAAGAAACTGCTGGGGGTGCTGTGAAATGTAGTGATCCAGTGCATCCGCCTGGGGAATGAGGATTATAATCGATTCCTGGCCGCTGCGCCCCACACGGCCCCCCCGCTGCCACGTGGTCATGACCGTTCCAGGATATCCCACCAGGATGCAGAGGTCCAACCCGCCGATGTCGATGCCCATTTCCAGGGCACTGGTGGAGATCACGGCGTCAATGGATCCGCCGGCGAGGCGCTGCTCAATGCTCCTGCGCTCCTCGGGCATGAAGCCTGCCCGATAGGAACTGACGCGATCCTTGAGGGCAGGTGCTGCACGAAGCACTGCCATATGGACGAGTTCCGTGAGCTTACGGGACTGGGTGAAAGCAATGGTCTTGAGACCCATTTGAGCGGCTCTGGCGATGAGCCGCGCAGCCAGGGCCGATGGGTGCCCGAAGGTTCCTTCTTCCGTCTCCATGAAGATGAAGTGCCGCTTGGACTGCGGGGCGCCCGGCTGGTCCACCAGATTCACGGCCTCCGTCTGCACGCCCAGAAGCTGACCGGCCAATTGCTTTGGATTGGCGATTGTTGCCGAAAGAAAAGTGAACTGAGGCCGGCTTCCATAGTGATGACAGATGCGCTGAAGACGCCTCAGAATTTGTCCCACATGGCTTCCGAACACTCCCCGGTAGGTGTGCATTTCGTCGATCACCACCGATCGAAGGTTCTTCCAGAAGTTTTCCCATTTGGAATGAAAGGGGAGCAGGGCATAATGGAGCATGTCGGGATTGGAAAGGAGGATATGGGGTGGGTTTTGCCGGATTTTAGACCGGGAATAGGGCTTGGTGTCTCCGTCATAGATGCTTGCGCGAAAAGAGCATTGGGAATCGGCAGATTCCACCAGTTGCAGAAAGATCGAGAGGTTTTGCAGTTGATCGCGGCTCAGGGCTTTGATGGGAAAGAGGTAAAGGGCGTGCTGAGACGGTACCGTGATCAGAGATTCCAGCACAGCCAGGTTATAGATGAGAGATTTTCCGCTCGATGTGGGGGTGGCGACCACCACATGGGCACCCTTTCGAATCTGGTCGATGGCGGAGACCTGGTGGGTGTAGAGACTGGTGATTCCCAACTGCGTGAGCGCCGTCTCGAGAGGAGCGGGGAGTGGTGCTGCCAACTGGCCGTACCGGGGTTGGCTCATGGGAAGAATGGCATGATGGGCAACTTTGAAGCTGGGCCATCTTCGGGTCAGGAGTTCCTTCAGGAAATTTTGGATCACGATGGGTGCTCCTCGGGGTCCTCGCCGTCAGTTATGATGCAGAATGAAAGGTATCCCAATGCCGCGGTGGGGACAAGCATGAATGCGGAATCCACCTTCAGGGGAGGGAACACTGCTTTTCAGCCAGGCATTCCTCACATTCCTGGTCTCTCCCTGGAACAGGGCGGCCCGTCATCACTTTTTGGAGGAAAGACATGGAAGGTTCTTACTTGAAGCTTTGGCGTCATGGGAAACTGGAGGAGCGGATTCGCAGGGGGCTCCAGTGGATGAGCAGCTGCACTCTGTGTCCCCGTATGTGCAAGGTCAACAGGAATGAGGGGGAGACGGGGTATTGCAGAACTCCCCGGCACGCCCTGGTCGCGAGCTATGGTCCTCATTTCGGAGAAGAGCGCCCCTTGGTGGGGCAAAAAGGTTCGGGAGCCATATTTTTTTCGTACTGTAACCTGGGCTGCGTCTTCTGCCAGAATTATGAAATCAGCCATGGGGGGGAAGGAGTTCCCGTGGGCCCCCAAACGCTGGCTGACATCATGGTTTCCCTCCAGGAACGGGGCTGCCACAATATCAACTTTGTAACCCCGACCCATGTTGTGCCCCAGATCCTCGAGGCCCTTCCTCATGCCATTGAGAAAGGTCTGAAAATACCTCTGGTGTACAACTGCGGAGGATATGAACGCCGCGCCGCTCTCAAGCTGCTTGACGGCATTGTGGACATCTACATGCCGGACTTCAAGTTCTGGGACCCCCATGTGGCTGAAAAGCTTTGCGAAGCCTTCGACTATCCCGAGCGTGCACGGCAGGCCCTTCGGGAAATGCACCGGCAGGTCGGGGAGTTGCAGGGGGATGAAAAGGGCGTCGCACAAAAAGGCCTGCTGGTGCGCCACCTGGTGATGCCCGAGGGCCTTGCGGGCACGGAGCACATAGTCCGGTTCATTGCGGAAGAAATCTCACCACGCACCTACGTCAACATCATGAGCCAGTACCATCCCTGCGGGGAGGCTCTGAAGATGCCCCAGATTGCGAGAACATTGACCGGCAGCGAGTTCGAAGCCGCCCTGAATGCGGCAAGGGAGGCAGGGTTGGAACGTCTCGACGAACGCCATAAACATTGGATCGATATTCTGCTCAACTGAAAAACCCTGAAGGAAAAAACCTTGAAGGCGGCTCCCTTCCGCCTCCCCCTTTTTGAGAAAAGGGACCCGGTTCACCTTTTTTCCCTGTGCTTCCTCTGCTTCCTCAAAATTCTGCCCCTTCATGGCATGCTGATTGCTCTGCACTCACGGAGGGGCCTGTCCCCCTGCGCCGGTCCAAGGGTTTGTGATTTGCCATGTGGCGGGGACCGAGTGGTCCCAAGATCCCATGTGCACCAGGGTGGCTGCCATTCCTCAAGAGCGTCTGCAGGCTTGAAAAAGGTGGACCTCGCGAAGCCGCCGTGGAAACAATTACCTTTTTGCGTTTTCAGCGCAAGAGGGAAGCTGGATCTTCGCGATGCTTCATGCCGTGACCCGGCACGAGGGTCGCCCTGAAGGCCCTCGGACATTTTGCGGCGGGACCGGGAAAAATCTTTGTGTCGTTCTTTTGACAGTTTGCATGGAGATGGGGATGCGGGTGCTGTGAGAGCCCATGCCACGGAGGGTTGTTTCGTGCGGGGAGCCCACAGGCGTTCCCGAAGTCTTTGGGGGGAAGAGAAGGGTTCATGGCGAGAATTGATGCGTTCTTCAAGTTGATGAATGAACAGAAGGCTTCCGATCTGCACCTGGTTTCGGGGCAGCAGCCGGTGCTGAGGATCCGCGG
>SLCH01000071.1 GCA_007125915.1 Syntrophobacteraceae bacterium | reverse complement strand
GTGAAAATCGTGGACAATGTGCGCGGAATGCGCGCCAGCCTGGTGGGTGCGGGCATGGCCCCCGCCGGTTTAAGACCCATCCTGGGAAGCGCCCACGCCAATGGCAATCCCTGGTCCGGCCCCCGGGAAAAACGCATGGACTGGGGCAGGGAGCTGGATCTTCCCGCCTTTGGGCCCGACAAGGAATACTTTCTATTCGTGTGCTGCCATTCCTGCTATGACCCCCGAAGCACCAAGACAGCCCGAAGCATCGTTCGGCTCCTTCAGCACGCGGGGGTGAGCTTCGGGGTCATTGGAACGGAAGAGAGCTGCTGCGGGGAGAGCCTGCGCAAGGTGGGCGATGAAGAACTCTTCATGAACCTGGCCCAATCCAACATCGACCTTTTCAACGGAAAGGGTGTGAAAAAAATCATCACCACCTCCCCCCATTGTCTCTGGACCTTTGCCCATGAATACCCCGAACTGGGAGGGCAATGGGAAGTGATTCACTACACCCAGGTCCTGGAACAACTGGTGAATGAAGGCAAACTGTCCTTTCCCAAAAAGCTCGGCAAAAACGTGGCTTTCCATGACCCATGCTACCTGGGGCGCCACAGTGACATCTACGACGCTCCCAGGAATCTGTTGCATCATCTGCCGGGAGTCACCGCTCAGGAGCTCGCACGCCACAAGGGTCTCAGCCTTTGCTGTGCCGGCGGTGGAGGCCGCATCTGGGCAGAAGCTCCCATGGGAGAACGTTTCGGTGAATTGCGCATTCTCGATGCCGTCCAAAAGGGGGCTCAAATGCTCGCCACCGCTTGTCCCTACTGTGTGAATATGTTAACGGATGCATGTAAGAGTTTGGAAAAACAAGACGACCTGGAAATCGTCGAATTGTCCGAGCTCCTGGCGGAAGGGCTCCCCTAGGCCAGCGGGTTCCAACTGTACCAGCCAGCGTACGGGCGGCACACTTTTCTTGCAAGGAGCCGCCCGTTTTTTTGGCTGGCCCCGATCTCCAAGAGGCTTTTTCGAAAACCGATCATGCATGTGTAAAAAAGAGATAAAGAAAGAGAAAGCAATGCCCATAAAGCTTGAAACACTCAAAAACGACCGACAGGACTATTTTCTTCTCAAGTGGGAAAACGACCAGCTCATCATGGAGCCACACTGCTTTTGCGGCTTTGAACTGGATGAAGATTTCTTCTGCCCCGAGTGTCAGCGCAAGTGTGACTGCACCTACTTCGCCTGCCTGGATCCCCAGTCCCTGACCATGGCGGAGAGGCTCATCCACGGAGATCCCACTTTCAAGGATTTCAAAATATCCCTTATAGGTTGATCCACAGTCATGACGTTGTGTTTCCGGGAGACGGTCGCAGTCAGGGAAACCCCTAGTGGTTTCATGAAGAGATCCCTTCTCTCGCGGACCCCATGATGCCATCACATGGTCGAGGAAATTCATGAACCAGCAAACATCACCCACGGAAAAACCCGTCCTCACCGAGGACAGTACCTTTAAATTCGCATGTGGAGACACTCTGCCCTGCTTCACTCAATGCTGCCGGGATGTGAACATCTACCTCACCCCCTATGACGTTCTTCGCCTTCGTCGAGCCCTTCAGGTCAGCTCCGGAGAGTTTCTCCAACGTTACACGCAACATTTTCTGGCCAAGTCAACGGGCATCCCCGTCGTTCAGCTAACCATGGATTCCCGAAGCCTTTACTGCCAGTTTGTGACCCCTGAGGGCTGCAGTGTGTACAACGATCGCCCCTGGGCCTGCCGCATGTACCCCCTGGATCTGGGAAATCGTGAAGGAGAATACCATTTCATCGTGAATCACGAGAAGTGCCTGGGTCTTCTGGAACCCAATGTCCAGACGGTGGCCCAATACCTGGAAGGCCAGGGCGTGGAGCCCTATGTGGAAATGGAGAATGCTTATCAGGAAGTTCTCCCCCCCGGTTACAAACCCCAAAAAAGTCTCGGCGCCAGCTTGGGGAAGCTCCTTTTCCTGTCCTATGACCTGGACCGTTTCGCCCAGCTGTTGGACGACCGAAAATTCGTCTCCTTCTATGAGATTGAAGAAGCTTTGCTCCTGGAAGCCCAGGAGAGCGATGAGGCAATGTTGAAGCTGGCGTTTCTGTATGTGAGAAGCCAGGCCAAAGAACTCCTCAGCATGTTTTGAGATGCATCCGATCACCTTTGTTTAGGGGGACTGTCCCATGACCCTGGAGAACACAGCGCCCGAAGAGATACAAAGCTTGTTGAAACCCCTTGAGGGGGAATCCTTTGCCTTTGCCTGCCATCCCGGCGTGCCCTGTTTCACCGAATGCTGCCGGGATCTGAAGCTCCTGCTCACGCCCTACGACGTCCTGCGCCTCAAAAAAAGCCTCGCCCTCGATGCTTCTGACTTCCACGAGGCTCACACAAGGACGGAATTCGATGAGCAGCGGGGATTTCCCATGGTATTTCTGGAAATGAGGGAGGATGCAAGAAAGACGTGCCCCTTTGTGTCCGAGAAGGGGTGCAGGGTTTACGGAGATCGGCCGGCCGCCTGCAGAACCTACCCCATTGCCAGGGCCACGCGCATGCACCGAAGCCACGATCGCGTCCAGGAAGACTACTACGTCCTGGAGGAAGAACACTGCCGTGGCTTCCAGGAAAAGCAGCGCTGGACGGTGGAGGAGTGGATCAAAGATCAGGGGCTGGATCACTACCATGAAATGAACAACCAATGGATGGAGATCATCACCCACCCGCGCCTGAACCAGGGCAAACGCCTTTCACCCCAGCAGCAGCAAATGTTTTTCCTCGCGTGCTACGACCTGGACAAATTCAGAAGATTCATTTCATCAGGGCGGTTTTTGCAAATATTTGAATTGGATGAAAAAGAAGTGAAGGCCGTTGAATCAGGGGATGAAGATCTGTTGAAGCTTTCTTTCAAGTGGATCCGGTTCTCTTTCTGTGGAGACCCGGTCCTCAAAATGCGTGAAAAAACCCAGAACGGTCAATGATGAGAAGATCGATCCGCCCCGCACGATCCCTTGGGGAGGCTCGATCCTCCAATTCCCGCCTTCGCCTGGTTCTCTGGGTCTCATGAAAAAACATGAGGATTCGGAAAACCTCATCCTCACATAATTCACATCACCCTGAACCCGCGAAGGGTCTGTGGGGGCCGCACCATGACCTTATTGCGACGGATGGCCCCACCCCTTCATTCTTCAATGATCTGCGATCGGCATGCGTCATCGGACCACACGGGAAGAGGGCCCGAGGTGCCCGTTTCAGGATCATACCTGTGCCTGTATGAGCAGGCGGCACGGGCGGAATCCTGCATGTGCTTCCAACCGCGGATAAAGTAAGAGCACTGGTCATTAAAGCAGACGTAAAAGAACTCGGAACTCCAGGTGGACATGGGTGGAACGCTCCACTTCTTCATTTTCTCGCCGCAATGGGGGCAGAGAGTCTTGTTTTCCATTGTGTTCTCCTTTTCCATTGACTCTATTTTTCTTGAAAAAAGACTCTTGAAAAAGGGTGTGAATCTGCAAACCTCCTGTTGGAGGACACAAAAGTCTTTTTTCTCACAAGCTTTCACACCCTGCATTAGGTAATCATTTGTGCCTGAAAAGACAAGGGCTCCGCCCCTCTCCCTTCAAAGCCGATGATTCAGGAGATTTGTATGTTGTGCTCTTCCACGACCCCCGCCATGGCAGGGGTATGGAAGATTTTGAAAAACCCGCTTTATCTTCTGGAAGGAAACGGCATGAAGGGACTTTTGAGGCGGGTGGAAAGGCTCAGGGCAACAACACTGCCCTCCCCCTTACTGAAAAACAGACCACCTGGCCCGGTCAGAGTCACTGTGGCATGTGATCCCCCGCCTTGAATTCACGGTTTTTCATATAGATGGTCGTGAATTGCTTCATGGTGTCCTTCATGACCTGCTGGTAGTCGGGCACATTCTTGTCGAAAACGTTTCCAATCTTCTCATAGGAAAGGTTGTGGAGGTCGTTGGCCATTTCGAGGTATTCTTCCCGCACGTCATCGGGAAGGGCTTTGATCATGTTTTGCCCCAGGAGGAATTCAAACAGGCCATACATGTCTTCCAGCAGCTTTTTCATGGCCTCCGGCTCCTGGCTTTCTCCCTTCTTTTCCGCGAGAGCCTTGCAAAACTTCATGATATAAGGGTTGCGTATGGGCACACCGGGAGCTTGCTCTCCGGGGGCCAGGTTGTTGACTTCTTTTTCCATCATTCTTTTTTCACTCCCCGTTAAATTTGGTCCGCAACAGATCTTGCAACACGCGATGGATCTTTGTAACAGAAAACCCCATCGACCTCAACGATACCTTGTGTTTTCAGTCTCGTGTTCATGGGGGATCACACTATGCCGTAGACGCCGGGCAACCTGTCCTGAAAACAGGGAATCTGATTGCGAAACGCTTCCATCTCCCTTGATTCCAGGATCCCCTGACACCATTCTTCTCCTTCTCCCCCCTGGGCCAGAACGCTCCCCCATGGAGAGACAATGGCTGAACGGCCTCCGTATGTCAGCCCTCCGCCAGCCCCCGTGCCGTTGCAACCCAGCACGAACAGCTGATTTTCCAGGGCGCGCGCCCTCAGCAAAAGGGACCAGTGTTCGATCCTTGCCCGAGGCCACAGAGCGGGAACACACAGAATTTCTGCACCCGCAAGGGCCAGATTGCGAGCCAGTTCAGGAAATCGCAGATCGTAGCAGATCATGACACCCAATCTTCCCACGGAAGTGTCGCAAACCAGGGCCTCCCGCCCACGGGAGAAGTGAAGGTGCTCCCCCGCATGGGTGAAGAGGTGAATCTTGCGGTACTCCCCCGCCATTCGC
>SLCH01000152.1 GCA_007125915.1 Syntrophobacteraceae bacterium | reverse complement strand
GACCTTCCTTATTTCAGCCTCTGGCATGTGAACAACGTGTCCATTGTTCACAAACGCGTGAGTGGTTACCGTCAGCACCCTTCCGGGGGATTTCAGTCTTTCAGGGATGTGACCCTTTCCCCCTTCTGAGAGGCTGTGAAGCGTTTTTTTCAAGAGGACCGCCGTGCTGGTTTTCATTGCTCGACGATTGATGATGCTTGTGTCCGTCCTCCTGGGCGTGGTGACCCTGGTTTTTTTTCTCATCCACATGATACCCGGAGATCCGGTGGACATCATGCTGGGCGAAAATGCTCTTGCCGCCGACAAAGAAGCCATGCGCCGGGACCTGGGACTGGATCAGCCCCTCCATCTGCAGTACCTCAACTACCTTTCAGGAGTGGTGCGCGGTGACCTGGGAACTTCCCTGCTCAGCCGCCAGCCCGTTCTCACGGAAATCCTGAGCCGCTTCCCCGCCAGCGTTGAACTCATGGCGGGGGCCATGTTTGTGGCCCTCTCCCTTTCGGTTCCCCTGGGCATTCTGGCAGCCATGAAACCAAGGAGCCTCATGGACGCCCTCGCCATGCTGGTAGCCTTTTTGGGAGCAGCCATTCCCAGCTTCTGGCTGGGCCCTCTTCTCATTCTCCTTTTTGCCATTCACCTGAACTGGCTCCCCGTGAACGAGCGAGGAGGTCTCGAACACCTCATCCTTCCGGCCTTGACCCTTGGAACAGCTCTGGCAGCCATTCTGTCACGCATGATACGATCCTCCCTTCTGGAGGTGCTCGGAGAAGACTACATTCGAACGGCGCGAGCCAAGGGGCTCGGAGAGCGGAGAGTGATCCTCAAACACGCCCTTCGAAACGCCTTGATTCCCGTGATCACCATCGTCGGCCTCCAAATCGGAATCCTCCTTTCAGGCGCCATCATCACGGAGTTCATCTTTGACTGGCCGGGCCTGGGGACGCTGCTCCTTCAATCCATTCATACCAGAAACTATCCTCTGGTTCAGGGATGCATACTCTTCATCGCCACCGTTTACGTGCTGGTAAACCTGCTCACGGATATCGCCTACGGGTGGGCAGATCCACGTGTGAGGCTGAAATAGGTGGTGGATGCTAAAGCGGCAACAGAAATGAAATCCAGCAGCTTTCGGCGCTATATTTCCCGAACTTGCATGGCCATCCTTGTGTTGTTTGTGCTGGGGGGAATCCTCGCCCCCTGGATATCTCCCTACGACCCCCATGAAATAAGTCTCCAGGATCAGCTCGCACCCCCTTCCCTGTCTCATCCTCTCGGCAGAGACCTCAATGGCAGCGACATTTTGAGCCGTCTGCTCCATGGGGCCCGCATCTCTCTCTCAGTGGGGCTGCTGGTGGTAATTCTTTCGGGAACCATCGGCACCTGCGTGGGATTGATGTCCGGATATTACGGTGGCTGGACCGATTCTCTGCTCATGCGCGTGGTGGACATTCTTCTCGCTTTTCCGGGACTGCTCCTCGCCATCGCCCTGGTGGCCGTGCTGGGCCCGAGGACCACCAATGTGATCCTCGCCCTGACAGTCATGGGCTGGGTTTCTTTTGCAAGACTGGTCAGAGGACAGGTGCTTTCCGTCAAGGAGCGGGAATACGTGCTGGCGGCAAGGAGCCTGGGCCAGTCAGACCTGGGAATCATGCGCCACCATATTCTTCCCAACGTTTTGTCACCGGTGATCGTTCAGGCGACTTTCAGTGTGGCTGGCGTCATAGTTGCTGAAGCATCCCTGAGTTTTCTGGGACTGGGTGCGCCCCCGGGAACTCCCAGCTGGGGTTCCATGCTCAGCGACGGAAAACAGGTTCTCCTGGAAGCCCCCCACGTCTCCATCTTTCCCGGCCTTGCCATTATGCTGGTGGTCCTCTCCATCAATCTTCTGGGCGACGAACTGCGCGATCTCCTGGATCCCAGAGACGTCCAGAAAAAGCACCTGCTCTAGGGCGGCCCCAAACAAATTCAGCCCTTCGCCTCCTGTTGAGGCGAAGGGCTGCGTTTTTTCCTGCCCAATGGGACCGTCTTGAACTCTCAATTGACCGTTGGTGAACCCTCATCCGTCTGATTGATGCCCGCCAGCTGCCACCGGTCAGAACCAATCTCACGGGTGAAAGTCCAAAACTCCTGAAACTTGACAGGGTTGAGCTTGTCTCCTGCGAGAATCTCGCCAGTGAACTCATCAATCGTGTAATCGAGAAGATTGGCCGTGAAAAGAATGGTGATGTAATCCTTGCCCATTTCCTGCCAGGCCTCCGTCAGCTCCACTTTCCGCACGGCGATGTTTTCAAGGCGATTGATGCGCCCAGCCCCCTTCATTTTCTCGAATTCAGCGCCAAAGGCTTCAGCCATCTCGTCCGTAAGCATGTCTTCAATGCCTTCCAGGCTTCGGTTCATCCAGCCCGCCTGAATGCGGAAGAAAAGATCCTGGGCCGTCTCCTTGAAGGAATCTTCATCAAAGTTCGAATCCATGCTCCTGATCTCTTCCAACCCCTTGCTCACATCCTGATCTTCCTGAAAAGGCGCAGACTGGGGAGGAGGACTCTGAGGGGCGTCCTCTGCTGGAGCATTCTGCACCCCTGGCGCAGAAGAAAACTGGGCAGGGGAATGGCCATTGGCGCCTCCCAGGGCCAGGGCCTTCTGCTCCCGGCGTTTCTTGAAAAATCTCCAACCCAGAAACAAGAGCAGTCCAATGAGAATCATGTCCAGAAGACCCATGCCCCCACGGCTTTCACCATCGGCCACCTCGCCCGCATGACCCATTCCGCCGAAGAGCATGCTGCCAATCATACCGCCCGCCAGACCCCCGGCAAGGCCCTGAAGGAGAGGACTTCGACTGAACCCACCTCCCGCTGCAGGCTGCCCTGTGGCCCTTGCGGTGTCCTGGGCCTGTCCGGCCACACCGGGGTTTCTCTGGGCGGGCTGTGCGGGTGTCGACTGGGGAGCGGTGAAAGTGCGGCTGCCACGGCTGCCCATGGACCCTCCACGGCCGGCTCTGGCTTCAGCATAAGTCTCCAGGAAAGTGGTGAATGCGAAGAAAAACGCAATGAACAAGACCATTGAATAGCCAACTCTGCTTCTTTGCTTCATTCCTTTAATGCCTCCCGTGTGATTCGTTCCCATAGAGCTGAAAGATCCTGCCCGCAATCATGTGAAGATATTCTTTTACTTGCAAAAGAACCATTCTTCAACCCCTCGCCACTTATAGCCTGCAAAATTGAGGGAAAATGGTTTTCTGGCCTCTGTTGGAAAAGGATTTTCGGAAAGCCGGTCCACAAATGGACTGACAGAGGATGAAAAGCTGAGCTAAAATGCGCTCATCAGGATGTGTTGCAACAGAAATACATGGGACAGACCGATTTCACCCGATGGAGATTCGAAGATTCTCAATGATGGGTCATAGTCACAAAATCATGTGTGTGTCACACCTTGTGGATGGACTGAGGCAGGGAATATCGCAGTTTTCAGGACCCAGCCGCACAGCCCTCATATACGCTGAAAAGAAGGACGACCCCATGCGGGTTTATGATCCTCAGGGGCTTTTGCGGGGGCACGAGCCAAAGCTCAAGGAACTCTTTCTGAGTTCAGACAAGTGGAGAATGAACGCTCCTGACACCAGTGAACTGAGAAGCTTCGGCGAGATCTATCCTGAAAAAGCTCTTCCCCTTGCAGGGCTCATTTCCAACGGAATGAGAACAGCTTCCATTTTTTACCAGATGTGGTTCACAGACCACCATCCGAACATGTGTTCCACAGCCCCCACAGAAAAGTGGCTTGAATTCGCCGCCTGCCTTCTTTCCCATGAATTCACTCATGCTTGTGAATTCTATGCGGGCACCTCGCCCTATGCCCTCAGGGAGTATGCATCCCATGCTGTGCGCGACCACATCATGGACGAGTTGAACCTCATGCTGGGGTGGGACACCTACCTGCGCGTTTTTCCCATTCTGGACGTGATTCTGGGGGTTTCAAAAACCCTCGAGGAGGGCCAATGGCCTCGGGGGCGCCTGGTTTTTGTTCACGCGGAATCTGTTTCTGACCTGGATTTTCTGATCCGTTTTCCCCTCATGGAACAGCCTAGCCTCTCCAACTTCAAGCACGTTCGAAAGCTCCTTTTGGCCGTGGAAGATTCCGATAGGAAACTTGTGGCCGCGGGAAAGAATATCCTGGGCATTGCCCAGGGCAAGATGCCTCGCTGCAGAATCACGGCGGAATTCCACGGAATACACGGTTTTCTGAAGCTTGCGGGAAAACCCCTTTGCAGTTTTTCTGAGGGAAGCTTTTATTCCTCCAACAGAATGCCCAACCTGGTCCAACTGGAAGAAGCCCTTCTGGAATCAACAGGGGACCCGTCCTGTTATCACACGCTGTTCAAAATTTCCTCTCAGATCGTAAGAAGTGTCATCCAACAGGGACATGGGTGCACACTGGTTCTGGATCTCAACTATCCCCCCATCTCCATACCCGGGCAAAAAGCCGAAAGACCCATCGACCTTCAACTGGAGTGTTCCCTGGAACTGGCCAAGTCTTTGTCCAAAGTGGACGGAGCCCTTCACATCGCAAGAGACTTTCATCTCCACAGGTTCGCCTGCTTGCTGGACGGGGACAGCGTGCCCGGTGAAGACAGATCCCGCGGGGCCAGGTACAATTCAGCCCTGCGTTTTTCTTTCAAGCATGCCAACATCATCGTCATAGTGGTCTCTTCGGATCAAGGTGTGTCGATCATCCAGGGCGGTGTGGAACTGAGCGCCCTCTGTGAGCTGAAGCCCGTGGAAAGTTACCGGAAGGAATTCCCAACTCTCGAGGAGTGGATTCAAGAGTGATGGTCCATT
>SLCH01000046.1 GCA_007125915.1 Syntrophobacteraceae bacterium | reverse complement strand
CGGTGTCATGGCTTATGCCTTTTTGAGAACGCAGGGATTTGACGAGGTGAAGGCCTTGAAGGGGCGCCTGGACAATCTGGCCGGAGCCATGACTCCTGGAAGGTTTTACAGGCTGTCGCCCTGAAATTTCAAGGATCTTCATGTGTTGAAAGAAAGGACGCTGCCCTCATTGTTCAAGACATCCCGAATGTTTTGGGGACCGGCTTCGCTGGCCATGGGAGAGGGTTTGAGCATGCTTTCACCGGCTAGAATGCATCTTCGCTTCCGATGGTTTTTTCCTGAAAGGACCTCCAGTGCGGGAGGACGTGTTCTGTGCAATAAAAAAGCCACCGGGACGAGGGTTCCGGTGGCTTTCATTTTTTTCCATAAAGAGGGGACACATTTCCTTCATGGAGTGGGGTGATTTAACCCCCCGTGAGCTTTCTCAAAGAACGACATGTCCACCATGTTCTCAAAAGGGATTGGTTGTGAAATAATATTTGCTTTTTTCAAGAAACCGTTGATTGTTTCGAAGCCTTCCTGGGAGATAAACCCGTCTGTGGAAAGGGTCGGTCGAAGAATACCGATCAAACTGGCATCCATGTGGGGAAAGTAGGACCTTGCCACTTCCGCGATCTTTTCATCGCTGTTTTCATTTTGCCATTTGATGGCTTTCACCACCGCACTGGAAAACCGTTGAATGACAGGGGAATGCTCTTCCACAAATTCATTGGTGACCGTCACGATGGAAGACTCATACACTTTTGAGCCATAAACTTTTTCGTGTTGCGCGGGATCAGACACATCGACCACGATATTCGCGCCCATGGCAAGGATCTCCGGTCTTCGAACAATGCTGATGTAGGCTCCGTCTATGGCTTGGCGTTGAAGAGCTGCCAGGGTGGCGCCGTATTCCAGAGAAGCAAACTGAACATCTCTTTCGGGATCCAAACCCTCGCTTTCCAGCACTGCCTGCACAAACATATAGGGTGCTGATCCGGGCATGCCCGCGAAGACAACCTTTCCTTTCAGATCCTGGACAGATTCGATGCCCTTGCGGGTCACAAACATGTAGGGTTTGCTTTGCAGGGCGGACATGATCACTGTGGTTTCCTTGCCCTGGTCATAAAGTCTCATGACGGGCTCCAGGCTGAGCATGCAGAAATGGGAGTCGCCCGCAAGGAGCCCCATCAGGGCTACCGGTCCATCCCTGTAAGTGACAAACTCCGCTTCAAGCCCTTCCTCCTTGAAGTATCCCAGCTCATCAGCCAGATAAACAGGCAGCCAGAACTCACTTCTGAGTTCCGAAATGATAATTTTTTGAAGGGGTTCGTCAGCTTGAGCCCGGCTGTTGGCTGTTGAGACAAAAGTCAAGCCCAGAGCAAACGAGACAAGGACGGACAAACAAAGCAGTTTCTTCATACGGGCATACTCCTTGTTGGGGTTGAAATTGGAAACGGTCAGGTGAATCAGTTGGTGCTGAAGTCCAGTTTCGGCCTCCATCGCAGTAGGTATTGCTCTGCATTTTTGAGAAGGATATTGAGGGTCAATCCAATCAATAAGAGCAAAAAGATGCAGGACATGACCCGGTCCGTCTGAAAAAAGGATGTGGCGTACATGATCATCCAGCCGATTCCGGCACTTGCTCCCATGTATTCGCCCACAATGGCTCCAATGAGCGAAGCGCCAATGCCTCCCCGCACCCCGGCCAGAATCCAGGGCACGGAGGAAGGAAAAATCACCTTCAACATTATTTGAACTCTGTTGGCGCCGAGGAGCCTGACGGCCCCAATCAGTTGAGGATCGACGCTTCGAACGCCGCTGAAGGTGCTAAAAAATACGAGATAAAAGACCAGCAGTCCGGAAAGAAAGATCTTGGACTCGATGCCAACTCCAAACCACAGGATGAAAATGGGTGCCAAGGCCAGTTTGGGAATGCCGTAAAGGGCTGTGACGATGGGCTCGATCACATCGGCCAGCAGTTTTATCCTTCCCAGTAAAAACCCAAATGCAACCCCGATGAAGCCGCCGATGGCCAGGCCCCACAGGGCAGCCTTCAAGGTGATTCTCAGGTGTTTGACCAGATCCCCGCTTGAATAAAAGGCAATGAGGTCGTTGAGTATTCTGGAGGGCTGGCTCACATAGAAGGGATCGATGTAATGCCCGGCTGCAAGGATCTCCCAGGAGAAAACCACTGTGAAAATGAGTGCGGCTCTGAGCAGATACAGCTTGATCATAGGTTTCTGGACTTTTTCACTTCAGCGCTCAAATCATCCCAAATCTTCTTATAGGTTTCCGTAAACTCTTTGGTGAACTTGATGGCCACTGTGGATCGCGGTCTGGGCAGATCAATGATGTGTTCCGATTTGACCGTCGATGGTCTTGAAGACATGATGATCACCCTGTCAGCCAGGGTGATCGCTTCAGCCAGATCGTGAGTCACAAAGACTATGGTTTTCCTGGTTTCATGCCAGAGTTTCAGAATGTCTTCCTCCAGGAGGTCCCTGGTCTGTACATCCAGGCCCACAAAGGGTTCATCCATGAAGATGATGTCCGGGTCGTAAGCGAGAGCCCTGATGATGATCGCCCTTTTTTTCATTCCTCCGGAAAGTTCGAATGGATAGCTGTTCTTGAATTGGGACAGATCGACCTGCTCAATGAGCTTTTCGACCATGGATCTTCTTTTGCGCCTGCTCACGCCTCTCAGTTCCAGTCCAAGTTCCACGTTTTGGACGACCGTACGCCAGGGTAGGAGGGTGTCCGCCTGTGATATGTGTCCGATGTTGCGCAAATCGTTTCCGTTTGCCATGTCTCTGGCGATGGTTCCCGAATCAGGGGGGTAAAGGCCCGCAAGAACATTGAGAAGCGTGCTTTTGCCACAACCGCTGGGCCCAACGATGGCGAGAAACTCCTGCCTTTTGATCTCCAAGTTGAGGTTCTTCAGGGCCTCCACAGTGTCTCCACTGCTCGACCTGAAGCTTTTATTGAGATCCCTGACGGAAAGAAGAATATTGTTCACTGTTCAGGCCGCGTAGGAAAAGAATGTTCAAGCTGAGCCTTGGGATCAGGCAAAGGGTTTGTTCTCGTCGATGGCCGAGAAGGGAATAATTATTTCCTTCTCGGACAACAGTTGCGTGAGCGTTTCCATCATGACCCCCTTGCCCGGCACCTCTCTTAAATTACTGTGCTGATTGAGAGCTTCGTCCAGTTCTCCACCGGAATACCCGCTGCAGGTAAGGTTCACACCGCAGCTGGGACTGCCATCGACACCCACGATTTCCTCGATGGAATAGCCGTTCAAGAGGTAATCCTCAATTTGAAAAACAAGGGGCTCTAAAATTGTTCTGCAATGTTTTCTATACATTGGAGTATCATATTGTTCACGGGTCATCCCCCAGCGCTTGAGTCCCAAAAAAGTCAACTCGGGGCAAGGCAGCTGAACAATGCCCAATCCTTTGCGAATACAATCAACCACAAGGGGCTCCAGTGCGCCGGGATACCTTGACAAACCGGTCACTTTAGAGTTGCTGTTCAAAATGCAATGAGCCACCAGGATCAACTTCTTGCTTCGTTCCATGCCAGCACTCACTTGCTGTTGATCCAGAGAAGCCTGGATCCGTAGGGGTGACCGTTATCCCCCAGCAAAACTTAGAGGCTCCCTCACGTTTTCTGAGACCTCAGAGGGGAGACCGCCGGAACCGTTTGCCCCGCACACAAAAGCCATGAAAACATCCTTACTGAATTCCAATGGGTAAAGTCCAATTTGATATCTTGATGGAGCGATGCAGAACTCATAGATTTTTTCGATCCTCAGTAGAGAGAGATTCAAGGAAGAAAAGCTTTTTGGGAGCGAAAAGGGGGATCTGCTCAAATTGAAGAGGGCGAATTTGAACTGATGCTGGAGGTGGCCAGCGCAAGGTGAAAAGAGCTTTCAGGAAGCAGACTTTATTTGTCGCAGAACAAAAAGATGAAGCTATCTCAATGAGGTTCCATGTCACTCCTAAGCTCCGCCAGGGGTGAAACCTATGATTTTCGAAACATTCATCCCAACCTGCGTATGGGCACCGCCAGCGACCGCTATGCCGGCTGGTTGGGGCAGGTCTACACGCCCGAACGCTACGCGGGGCGGATCACCAGCAGATCGAGAAAGCTGGGAAAGAAGTCCTTCGTTGAAGAAATCCTTCCCGTGGACAGTGTTTCTGAATATTTTGAACATTTCAATGTGCTGGAGCTGGACTTCACTTTTTACCGGCCTGTGCGTGATCCAGCCGGAAAGCCAACGCACACGGAAAACCTCCTTCGCGAATACCGGAAACACCTGAAGGATGGTGGACGGCTCATTCTCAAGGCCCCGCAGAACATCTTCGCTCAGAAACTGAGAGGACGCGGCGGTGCGTTTTGGGAAAATCCCCGTTACCTCGATTCGGAAGCCTTCATGCGTGGATTCTGGGAACCTGCCACAGCTGTTCTCGGTGATCTTCTGCACGGAGTGGTTTTCGAACAGGAGTACCAGAGAGCCCGTGACCGCATATCTCCGGAAGTGCTCGCAGAGCAGCTGGACCGTTTCTTCGAATCCATCCCGTCAGATTCACGATATCACGTGGAGTTGCGAACGGATGCTTATCTGACGTCCGCGGTTTTTGACGCACTGCAAAGACACGGGGTGGGACAGGTGCTTTCCCATTGGACCTGGCTGCCTTCCCTTCGCAGCCAGTTCGGGAAAGCCGGCGAAAAGGTAATGAACAGAGGCCTGGAGCTGGTGGTTCGGCTCATGACTCCCCGCAACATGCGCTACGAAGACGCCTATGCCATGGCCCATCCATTCGACAGGCTGGTGGAAGAGATGGCGCACCCTGCCATG
>SLCH01000154.1 GCA_007125915.1 Syntrophobacteraceae bacterium | reverse complement strand
GATGAGAAGGTTCGATTTGATGTGGAACAGCTCTCCGATGAGGACATTGAGAAAATCAGCGTCCAACAGCAGGGAACTTTTTTTGGCTATGCATGCAATCAAACGACTTCTTTCATGCCCCTGCCCATTTTCATGGCGCACCAACTCGCCAGGCGCATCGATGCGGTCAGGCAGCAGAAAGTCCTGCCTTACCTGGCGCCCGATGGAAAAACACAGGTCAGCATTGAATATGTGGACCGCATGCCCAGCAGGGTGCACAGTGTCAGCATCTGCACCACTCTCCTCCGTTCAGAATATCCCCCGAATGTCCCATTGACTCTGAAAGAAGACATCAGGGAGGCGGTCATCGGACACGTATTCCAGGATCAGAGGGTGCGCCCTGACGAAAAGACCAAGTTTTTTGTCAATCCAGAGGGAGTAATGATGATTGGGGGCCCCGCTGTTCATTCGGGCCTGACGGGACGCAAGAATGCTTCCGACTTATACGGGGAATATTCACGCTACAGCGGTTCGGCGCTCAGTGGAAAAGATCCCTTACGCATCGACCGCGTGGGAAACTACGAAGCGAGATACGCCGCAAAAAACGTTGTGGCCGCTGGATTGGCTGATGAGTGTGAGGTGCAGCTGAGTTACTGCATTGGCCTCTCAAGACCCGTGAGCATACAGGTGGAGACATTTGACACGGGCAAAATTCCCGACGGGGAAATAGCCGACTTGCTGAAAAAACACTTCGATTTTCGTCTTGCGGCCATCATCAAGAATTTTGACCTCAGGAGTCTTCCCTCCAAGGTGAAAGGGGGATTCTACAGAAAACTGGCAGTCTACGGGCAGGTGGGCCGCACTGACCTGGATCTTCCGTGGGAAGCCACGGACAAGGCACACCTGCTCGCGCACTCTCAGCCCACTCTCTGATTCTTTCTTCATTCCCGGGGCTTTCTTCATGGTGCCCCTGGACTTGGGACTCACACGCTCCTCAAAAAGGGCGGGAAACACACACCCTGAAAGAATGGCGTAAGCCCCATTGAACCGGATCAATTGCCTCGCGCCGGGGAGAAAAGAAAATGATCCCTGACATTCTGGGAGAGATAACTTTCAATTGGAGTTTTATCGCCGGACTCCTCAGCATCATCGTGATCGACCTGGTCCTGGCCGGAGACAACGCTGTTGTCATTGCCATGGCAGCACGCAGCCTCCCTGCTCATCAGCGCAAGAAAATCATTATTCTGGGAGCGGCTGCAGCCGTCATTCTGCGCATTGTGTTCACTTTTTTTGTGGCCCAGCTTCTCCATATCAGCTTCATCAAGCTCGTGGGAGGCATTCTGATCCTTTGGATCGCTTTGCGCCTATTTGTGGATGGGGCTCCCGACGAAACACTTCCCAAAAAAGCGGCCAGTATGGGGCAGGCGATTCGCCTCATCCTCATTGCCGACATCAGCATGTCCCTCGATAACATGCTGGCAGTGGCAGCTGCTTCCCAGGGCAATTTCTTTCTCCTGTCTTTTGGCCTGGCCCTGAGCATTCCTCTGGTGGTTTTCACGAGCAACCTGCTTGCCATTCTCATGGACAGATATCCCATCATCATATACACAGGGGCGGCAATTCTCGGTAAAGTGGGCGGCTACATGATCATCACGGACCCTTTCGTGGTTCGTTTACTGGAACCGAGCAAGATGATGGAATACGCCCTTCAGGCAACTCTTGCCGCAGCGGTGATCATTGCCGGAAAACTGTGGGTTTATCGCATGGTCAAAAAGCAAAAGGCGCAAACTTCATCCACCCGGCAGCAGCCGTCTTGTGAAATTTCATCGTGATTGCGAGTTTATGTCATGGCCATTTTGACCCTCTCAAGGGAATTCGCGAGTTGTGGTGACTCAATCGGCAAAATGGCTGCCGAATCTCTTGGATACCACCTGGTGCAAAAAGAAAACCTTTTGATAGAAGCCGGCAAGTTTGGTGACAACTGGAGAACCTGGAGTCGAGAATTGGATGAAAGATGCCCAACCCTTTGGGAGAGATATGATTGGTCCTTCAGGGGCTTTGGGGCACTCCTGCGAAGCGTTATTCTGCAGTTTGCCCTTCAAAACAATAAGGTGATCATAGGACGCGGTGGAAATTTTGTTCTGCAAGACGTTCCCCATGCACTGACCGTGAGAATTGTGTCGAGCGTGGAGGCACGCATAGAAAGGATCATGGAAAGGGAGCTCTTGAGCAGAAATGCCGCCAAGAGGCTGGACGAGAAAAAGAACCACGAAAGAGAGTGCTTTATCAAGGCCCTCTACGGAAAGGACTGGAACGACCCTGCATGGTACGAGCTCTGTTTCGATACTTCAAAGCAATCAGCAGACCACATTGTGCAGTGCTTGTCGAGCATTCTGAAAGACCGGGAAAAGAGTAACACGGAGGAGGCCAGGTCATCCCTGGCCATGCTTGCAAAGGCAGCTCACGTCAAAGCCGGCATCCTGACCAATCCTTCCATTTTTATTCCCATTTTTGATGTGGTTCCCGAAGGGAAGCGTCTTGTTGTCAAAGGCGTCATTCACAATGATAAAGAGTTGGAATATCTTACAAAAGCAGCAAGTGAATTGGCCGGCCAGACTCCTCTGGATTATCAACTCCACTACCGAGTTTGAATGCCCTGCCCATATCCCTCATTCCATGCGATGACGACACACGGTGAAACCATCGCTCCCGGCAAAAAAGTCAGTGAACGAACCCTTCCAAAATACCACCTTTGAGTGGCCCCTCCATTCCCCGGCCCGTTGCCGGATCGAAAAAGTCAAGAGCCTGATGAAAAACCGTAACAAATCATGCTTATAAACCGATCCATAATTCCTCTTTGGATGGAGTGAGAAATGGACTCATCCCTCTGCCGTTTCTCGCATGCGTCCGCATCCAGGCAAGGCCCACCCCTCTGAGAGAGGCCTCTCGATGGGGTGGAGCCTCAAAATCCTCTTGACCCATGATTCGCAAGGAGGCTTGACGATGGAAAAGGAAGTCGTGGCTCACTTCACAGCAATTCTGACCAAACGCCTGGAGGAGATCATTCCTGGAATACAAGTTCTCAAAGAAGCCCTCAAAGAGGGAAGCGAAATGCGTCCCCTGGATGAAGTGGATCTTTCATCCAGTCGCTACTCTCTTGAGATCATGATGCGAATTCAAAGCCGAAGCCACCAGGAACTCCAGGAAATAGCAAGTGCACTTCGCCGGCTGAAGAGAGGGGATTTTGGCATCTGCACCCTGTGCGACCATGCCATTTCGCTTGAGCGGCTGAAAGCACAGCCCACGACCATGGTTTGCATTGACTGCAAGAGAGGTCTGGAGGGGGCGGAAAGAATCAAGGTGGCGTGAACATCTGAGCCCGGCGGGACCTCAATTGAGAGGATGGGCATCCATGAAGGCCTGATGTCCCGCAGGACTGTCGATTGAGGAGAAAGCTGGTGCCTGTATCCTATCTCCCTGGAAGTGAAAGTGCTCGAGATCGAGGGCAAAAGCTTGCTGAAGTATTTCACAGCTTTGTAACAAGTTCATCTCAAAGGTGCAACATTTGAAGATTATTTTTCAGGCGTGAACTGAGAGCGAAATGCTGCAATGGATGAGTCAAGTGTGAACATAAATAGACCGAGATTGAAGGAAGAGGCTATGAATCACTTCGTTCACAGCACTCCGGGAAGGCTTAGAATAAAAATTCCAACCCTCAAGGGCAATCCCATTGGGTGCCAGGCGGTGCGAAGTCATTTGGACAGCACTTCAGGCATCAACAGTGTGATCACCAATGCTGTCACGGGAAGCGTGATCCTCCATTATGATGTGTCACGCATATCAGAAGGAGACCTCCTGAACCTTCTGCACAAGAATGGCGTGGTGGATGTGACCAGAATAACCACAACGGACCCTTTCGTGCATGAAACGTTGTCCAAGGCCGGCAAAGTGGTCCAGAAGGCTGCGGTCAGCCTTGTGCTTGACCGGGTCCTTGGCGGAACACCTTTTTCTTTGTTGACCGTGCTTCTCTGATTTATCAATGGGAACCTGGGCATGGTGAACCCCTTTGAGATGCCCTGCCCTCCACAAATCCCATTGTGCCCTTCCTCCATAATTTGAGAATCCTGAATAATCCTGAGCATATTCTGAACGAATGTGTTCAGGTGACTCTCAACCCCCTTCCATATGTTTGCATTCTGAGCCACGGGCTGTGAGAGCCGTCGGCACATAAATGATTTTCCTCCCCACGGGTTCCTTCGCGAGAGCTTGGAAAGAGACGTGCTGCGTTATTCTCCCTGCAATAGTGGGCCTTTGTTCCAGGTGAATGAGATTGAGTCACCGACATTGGGCAAGGAGGGGCGCCAATTCGGTCTGACTCCCTTGTTTCCCTTTCATATGCTTGAAAAGTTAACCTGAACGGCACAAGTCCATAACATTTCTCCCGTATTGCCCATGAGCAAGGAAGACCGTTTGCCTCACCTTTTCAGTCCAGGTCTCACGGATTGAGAAGGGGAGGTGGTCACCCCTGTTTTCCGCCTGCCTGCCCCTGTGGCGCTGAAAGGGGCCATGGAGAACGATTGCTGAAACATTCTGATTAAGCCGGCCAGTCCGGAATGGGAGGTGCCTTTTGGAAGAATTCACTCGCGTCGACATGCATGTCCACTCCAGACATTCCATCAGACCATCACAATGGATACTGCAGAAGCTGGGTTGTTCCGAAAGTTACACGGAACCTGCCTGTATCTACAGAAAGCTCAAAAATCAAGGTATGGATCTGGTCACCATCACCGATCACAACCAGATTGGAGGTTGTCTGGAGATCGCCCACATGGAGGGGGTGTTCATCAGCGAGGAAATCACTTCGTATTT
>SLCH01000127.1 GCA_007125915.1 Syntrophobacteraceae bacterium | reverse complement strand
GGGGCTGGATGGAGCGGATTCATGGCTAGGCGAGGAGGGTGTCTCCCATGGAGAAGGCCTCTGAAAAGGGGTTCAACCCATGACGTCCCCCATTGACCAGGCGCCGTGCTGTGGCCAGGCTGCCGTCCAGAAGTGCTTCCTTGATCTCCCTTTCCCTGTCCTTCAGAAACTTTGCGAGAAGTTTTGCCGCCGTATCGGGGTCGTTGGCCAGCTCGGGATTTTCCACCAGCTTTTTTCCAAGTCCCAGGGCCTGACCATACTTTTCGTAGTTGTAGCGGCCCGTCAGCTGTATGAAGCCACGCCCCTTGAACCGCTCTCCATCAGGGGGCCCCAGGTTGCCCAGGTCTTTGCGATAATCGTAGAGGTCGAAAGGGTGCCCTGCGGGAGAAGTGTTGTACCTGGACCTGAATTCGCTGATGGGTTCAAAACCGGCCGTTTCCGCTCGAATGGTCGCCAGTGCCATGAGAACCATGTTTCTGTCCAGGAGGTCTTCCTTTTCCAGGGCTCTGAGCACATAGGGGAGGTACTTCTTGATGTTGTGCAGGGGAGCATCGGGGAACATCCTGGCCACCATGCTCACACTCACTCCTTCGTCCAGGGGTGAGGAAGGCCGGGTGCTTCCTTCCGCCGGTTCCAGCTGAAGGGCTGCCCATGTTTTTGGTCCTGCGATGCCATCGACGGTGAGATTCTTCTCTTCCTGAAATGCCGTGAGGGCCGCTTCTGTTTTAGGGCCGAATATTCCATCGGCCTGGCCGGGATCAAAACCCAGTTCCGAAAGTCTCTTCTGAAGTCTTTCCACATGGTCGCCCGATGCGCCCACACGAAGGAGTGGCATGGAGGGGCTCTGTGAAGTTCCTGACGCCAGCTCCAGTGTCGAAAGGGTTTTCGGTCCCACGATGCCATCGGCAAGGAGACCTTCGCTTTTTTGGTAGGCTTTGACGGCGGCTTCCACTGCCGGGCCGAATATGCCGTCCAGCATCCCGGGATGGAAGCCCCTCTTCTTGAGTCTTCTTTGCAGTTCGGTCACTTCTGCTCCCCGGGAACCCAGTTTGAGCACGGTGGTGATTTCAATGTTGTCCAGAGGAGGCCGGTGGGCAATGTTGCCGGGCAATGGGGGACCCGCCGGTGGACCGGACCACGAATAGATGGCCCCTTCGAGGTTTTCCGCCCAGCTGAGATCCCCTTCCAATGGAAATTGTCCGCTTCGCAAGGCAGTCAGATTCATTTGAACCATTTCCAGGTGAGGTTTCTCCCAGCTGAGAGGCTTCAGGCCCAGTTCCTCCCCCAGGGCGTGAAGCCTTTTCCACCATTCACTCTTCTCTCCGCGATCGTCCCAGCTCCATCGGCCATTTTCAAAGAGGACGAAGTCGGCCGCGACCCCGTACTGGTGAAACGAACTCCAGGGACGGGCGTTGGTGACCCTGTTCCCGGGGCGTGTGCGACCCTGCTCATAGAGGTACCGTTGTCTTCCGGGGGATCGAAAGCCCTCAAAAAGCCGGAAGGGAAGCTTTTCAGCTTCAAGCCTTTCAAGGAGCTTTTTGACCTTTTCTCGAAAAATCGGGTGCAGGTGATCCAGGCTTGTATCTCTTGTTGTGGACATGGCAAGTCTCCTTTCTAATTCAGAAAATAAGACCTTTTCCCCTGCTCCACCACTCTTGGAAGACAACTTCCCATGGTTTTTCTGCAAATTGATTCCGTGACCGCGAAAGGGCAATCCACCGGGCGCCTGTTGAGGCTGCGGCGCCGTGTGGTCACCGTCGCGGGGACTCACTGCTGGCTTGGAAGACAGGGAGAGAAGGAATGCTTGCCCGATTCGTCCGTTGAATGAAGCTCTAACCAGGGAAAGACTCGCGCCGGTTCCCTTTTTCCAGAATGCGCACGGGGATTCCTGCGTAGGATTTGTTGGCCTCGAGCCTGGAAAACTTGGGCACGAAACTGAGGGCGCCGATCTGGCAGTCGGATCCCACTTCCACGCCGATGCTCACAATGGATGAAACCCCCACTGTCACACGATCGCCCAGGCGCACGGGGGCTGTTTTGAGATAACCGCCCTCGACGGTGTGTCCCGAGAGATGAACCTCGCTTCCGATGACCACATCATCGCCGAATTCCAGGAGGTTGTGATCGGTGACCCAGAGGCTGTTGATGAAAACCCTGCGGCCAAGCTTCGCTCCGTTCAGTCTCATGTAGAAGGTCCATAAGGGTGTGGCCCTGAAAACGAGGCCCGCAAAAATCCGCACCAGGTGAATGGAAATGCTGTAGCGCACCCAGTCAAGGAGGGGCCAGTCGGGTTCCGAAAGCTTCATCTTCCCATGAGGGTGGGCCCGCCATCCTGTGAGCCTGGTGGATAAGGCTGAGAGAACCATGAGGGTGAAGGAAAAGAGCAGGTAAGCCGGAATGAAAGCCATGCTCAACAAAAGGGTGTCCATCCAGGGCTTGGGAAGCTTCCATTGGGTGTGCCAGTCCCAGAGCCATGTGGCCGGAAGCACTGCAAGGCCGAAAACCAGGCTTTCGACGATGAAAACGGAAAACAGTGCCCAGATGATGCGAAACCAGACTTTGAGCGTCCAGCGCTTGTAAATCTTCGGTTCCGTGATTCCCTTCGTTCCGTATTCTGCTGTTGGGTGCATGTGGCGGCCTTTGTCACCCAACCAAAACGTTCTGAACGGGCCTTCGTGGAGACCGGGGCATGTCTGGTCCATATCCGATGCGGAGGAGCAGAAGGGGCTGTTCCTCATCCATGCCGAGATGTTTCTGCAGGTCCCGTCGCACCTGGGGCACTTCGCAGGGCATGTTCATGTGGGCCATTTTGATGTTCAAAGTGGTGGCGGTGAGGGCCACCCGCTCAAAAGATCGCCCCAGATCGACCCAGTGGTGCCTGTCGTTCTTTTCCACGGTGAAAAGAATGAGCTCCGATGAAGTCCTGATGAGCTTTTCGGCCATTCTCGCTTTCTTTTCAGAGGTGGCGAGGGCTTTCATAATTATTTTGCCGAGCCATCTTGGGGTGCATGAGAGTCCGAGGGCCGGTGCGGCAAGGCCGTCCTGATGATCGCTCACTTCCTTTGCGTTGAAGCGTATCCAGGCCAGAAGCTCTTCAACGAAAACGGGGTTCCTGAACTGGACTCGGCTGGCTTCCTTAACGAACTCCATGACTCCCAAAATCTCACGGGGTTCCGTGAACAGGCGAAAGTGGATGTTTTCGAAACAATTGGCAGCTTCCAGCCGGCGCAAATCCCCCTTGGGAATGTCCCTTTCTCCAAAGGAGCAGCGTGTGGTCTGGCGAAGGGGTATGGCCTTAAAAGCATCAGCGTCTCGTGATTCTTTGCCCCGGTCCAGGTGGACCAACAGGCATTCGTCGGGCTCCCCGGTGGGGAAGTACTCCACATGTGCTTCCAGGCCATGGTTCCTGGCCGCCACGAGCAGATTTTCCAGGGCGCATCCCAGGCCGATGTAGAGACCGTGATCATCGGGATCGATGATGGGAAGACGCCGTGTGAAATCAGGGAAGATGCGGACTTCATTGCCGTGAATGCTGAACTTCCAGGGTTGGGTGTTGTGTTCCGATGGGGCCAGGGTGGCCAGCCGGACCAACTCGATCATCTGTTCTCTGGGGAGAAGGTTTTGGGAACGAAATGGCATGTTTCACCTCAAGAAAGGCGGTGCCGAAATGGAAAAATGTCCGTTCAATAGTGTATTGGGCAGCCCAGAGCCGCACATGCGGCCATGGAACCCAAACAATTCTCAACGCGCTCAAAGCCGTGTTTTTTCAGAATGGAGGCGGCGATGACCCCTCGCTGACCACTCCCGCAAAAAGTTGTCACCAGGGAATCGCGGGGCACTTTTTCAAGGTTTGCTTCCAGTTCTCCCGCGTAAATGTGGCGAGCTCCGGGAAGGTGGCCGCCCCTGAACTCATTGATGCTGCGCACGTCCAGGAGAATGAAATGTTCTCCATGGTTAATCCTGCGAACAACCTCATCCACGTGAACCGATGGAATCTGATCGTATTTTCGGCCTCTTGTCTCCCATTCCATCATGCCGCGGACAAGATATGCGGAAACCCTGTCATGGCCGATCCTTGAAAGATAAGTGACCGCCTTTTCCACCTGGGCCTGGTGCTCCACGACCAACCCCATATCCTGCCGGGGGTCGAGAAAGTAACCGGCAAAGGCAGGAACCATTTCCAGGGGAATGGCGAGGCTGCCCGGTATGTGGGCGCCGGAATAGGCCTCTGCACTTCGAACATCCAGAACGGCCATTCCTCCCTTCATCTTTTGGGAGAACTGATCGGCGCTGTGTGGCGCCGGGGTTTTCAAGGAGCCCAGCGGAGGCGGCCCTTCCAGATTGTAGACTTCCATCAGCCTGAAATAGGGAGGCAGATAGTGGTGCTCCCTGATCTTGTGTTCAATGAAATCAGAGCGGTCTGTCAATTTGAGCAAGGGGTTGTGCCTTCTTTCGTAGCCCATGGTGGAGAACTCCCGCGCGGCTATGCCCATGCCACAGACAGAGCCGGCGCCATGGCCGGGATACACGTGCACGTGCTCTCCAAGGGGAAGCAGTTTCCCGAAGATGCTGTCGTGAAGAAGACCGGCGGCTTCCTTCTCCTTTCCCGGGAAAAAGTCCGTGCGGCCCACGTCTCCGATGAACAAGGCGTCGCCCGTGAAGACTCCCAGAGGGTCATCGCTGAAGCTCGTGTCGGCCAGGACAATGGAAATGCTTTCATAAGTGTGGCCCGGTGTCTCGAGAACCGTCAGGCGCACACTTCCCAGCTCAAAAACATCACCTTCGGAAACGCCGGTTCCATATTTGAAAGGGAGAGCTTTGCCATGAAGAATCTCCGCTCCCGTGAGACTGGCCAGTTCCAGGGAACCCACCACATAGTCTTCATTCCGGTGGGTTTCAAAAATATGAGTGATCTGTGCACCCTGCTGCTCAGCCACCTGGATGTAAACCTGGCAGTCCCGCCTTGGATCAATCACGGCCGCCTTGCCCTGGTCTCCAACAATGTAGGACAGGTGCGCGAGCCCCTCTGATTTTATTTTTTCCAGAAACATGAAACCTCCATCTCTTTTTGGAAGATCTTATGACCCAAAATGATATGAAAAGCGATGGTTTTTGACGGTGTGCCTTTTTTTTTCTCATCCATGATAAACCACCGCAAGAAATAAGGATATAGCTATTCCCTCTCTTCTGAAGCGCCCACTCTAACCAGGGATTCGTGGCCCTTTTCCTTGCCGGCAGTTGTCAAAGGTGGACCTGAACTCACTATCTTGCTATTTTACCAAAAACCACGAGTTTTTTGAGTCCATAAACAAACTGGCCCATGAAGAAGTGAGTGGCCGCTTCTCCAGAAAAACTTGCCCCAATGAACTTTTTCCAGAAGGTGACGGGAGGAAGCATGAAGTGAGCCTTGAAATGCCGTGGCGGGCATGTGCTCCAGTGAGGAGCTTATGCAATTCACGCACCTTTTACATTTCATCCTGCATCTTGATCTTGGAAAAATTTCAAAGCATATTCTTGTTTTTCAGTGGTGCACCTGTTGAGTGGCGGGGTATTTTCCAGAAGGGAAGTCCGGCCAAAGCTGCCAAACCCAATTGAGGACGAAGGAGGGTAGATGTCATGATATTTTGTTTCAACGCAGGAGAAGTGTTTGAAGTGGCCATTCGCATTGAAAAAAATGGAATCGCTTTCTACGAAAGAGCCCAGCAGGCCATCGATGATCCCGATGTGAAAGCTCTTTTCAGTGCACTGGCTGAGGATGGGCAAAAGCACAAAAAGCAGTTTGAAGACTTCAAGGCGGGGCTGCCCCAGGAACTCAAGGCGCCAACGGTGCAGGACCCCGACAACCAGCTTGACCAGTACATCGAGGTGCTGGCCGATAACCACGTTTTCTCCAGCGACAGAAGTCTGGAGGATGAACTTGCCACCGTCAAGACCGTTTCCGATGCCCTCGACATGGCCATGAGGTTTGAAAAAGATTCGGTCATTTTCTATTTGAGCATGAAGGAAGCCACTTGCGAGGGCCGAGCCTTTGAGCTCATCGATGCGCTCATCAAAGAAAAGCAAAGCCATGTGCAGCGCCTGTCTGTGCAGACCAGGAAGTGTTCCGCTGACGTGAAGGAATGCCTCCTCAATTGGCCTTCCTGACGCCCTCTTTTCATGAAGCCGGGAGTCTCCCTGCCCGGTTTCATGGCATTTTTTTCATGGGATGTTTCCTCTTTTCAATGGGGCGCGAGCCCTGGAAGTTTTTTTGCCCGAAGGGTGTGGCTCTTTTCAATTGATTTTTTTGATGGCCGCCGTGAACCACCGGGGACGCCTGCGTTTTGTCCAGGTGGCAAAGAAGCGTTTCTCACCCACGTAGAAATTTCGATAAGCCTGCACGGGGTCTCCCGGAACTCTGTAGACTTCGGGCATTGCCTGAACAAATTCCGTGAGGCCCACATCTGCAATGGGAGGTGGAAAAAGGCTGCGCACAATGGTCGCCGATTGGTGGTCAACGCTCTTGACATAGCGAAAGCGAAACTCTTCATTGAGCTGCAAAGTCAGCGTTTTCAGCCAGTTCCAGTTGGCGAGGGACTCTCCGGCCCACAAGGTGCAAGGGTGTTTCCCGTGGGTGGGTTTATAGGGCGCCTCCATCCCCGCCTGATGCAGAACCGTGCAGAGCATCTGGGCTCCTTCCAGGATCATTTTCACCACATGCTGATCTGCGTGGTAGCGGGCACAGGTCTTGATGTCCCGGTCCAGCACGAAAATGTTCACTCCCGTCGAACCCTCTCTTCTTCAACCCCGAAACAGCGCAATCATTTGCTTCGAGTGTCTGCGCCCGTTGAAAGGATCTCCGCCAAGCACGGCGCTCGTGGTTGTTTGGGGGGATTCTGGGGGCATCAGGCCGGCCTTCTCACCATTTCTTCAAGCTTTCTCAGGTTGTCCCGGGCGAAATGGATGTCGGGATCCAGGTCCAGGGCCATGCGGTAGAGGCGGATGGCTTCGGCATAGTGGCCCAGTTCTCTCAGGTTGGATCCGATATTGGCGTAGTCAATGGCCGAGCCGGGATCCAGTTCAATGGCCCTTTCAAAAGCAACGATGGCCTCATCATGCCGCTTGAGGCGATAAAGGCAGTAGCCCTTGAGGTTAAAAATCTCCTTCAGTTCAGCGTTGTGTTTCTCTGCCTCATTGAGCGCCTCCAGGGCCTCTTCGAATCGCTCCAGATCTTTCCTGCAGGATGCCATGTGCACATAAATGCTCGCCACTTCCCGGCGTTCGGGGTTCTGTGTGAGGGCCTGCTCAAAAAGCTGTAGAGCCTCCTGCGGCTGACCCTGACGTTCCAGGCCGTGGGCCATGAAAAATGTCAAATCGTAACGGGGTCCGAACGAATCCAGCAGCTTCGACAGAAAAGGGAAAGCCTGCTCCGGCGGGGTGCCTCGCAAAAGAGTGCGTGCCGCATGCTGGGCGAAGTCCGTCTCCCGTGTGCGATCCAGAAAATGAGCTCCGGGAATGACGGTGTACACGGCGGGAATCTCAAGTTCCCCATGGGTCACGTCCAGGACAAGAACCTCCATTCCGGCTTTTTGCAGGGCCTGCACACACCGTTCGATCTCCAGGCGCATGTTGTCATGGTCGAGGTTGGGGAGGGAATCGATGGAAACCTGATGATGGTTTTCCATGAGGTAGCGGGCTTCCTCAATGGCGCTGTACTTGGGCAGTGTGGGCTTGTAGGAGGTGCGGCTTTCAAAGTCCCCTGCCAGCTGAGCGATTTCCGTCAGGGCCCGGCACAATGATTTTTCGGGATTGGGTGTGGTGCCGGCGGTGAAGACGATCTCGCTTTTTTCAGGAAATGTTGCGGGGTCGTAAGCAAGGGTTCCCACCGTGGGAATCCCCGTATTGAGAGAAAAATCTCTGGCAAAAAGTTCTATGCCGTTGTCCTGGAATTTTCTGATGAGCTCCAGCGCCACGGGATCTTTCACGGAAGTCAGGTCGATGGTTGGCGTGGACAATTTTTCGTGGCTGATGATGGATCCCACATGGCGTTCAACCACTTCGCAAAGACTTTGAAGGATGGCTTCTTCCAGGGTGTTTCCCGAAGCAGGCCCATTGTATTCATTGATCAGGAAAAACCAGTCGATGGGGATCCACTCATCACGGTTTTGGGTGAGGTTCCTTCCCTTGACCCAGCGCAGAGGACATTGGCGCAGGAAAGCCTCACAGAGTTCGGGCGGAGTGGTGGTGTCGTGGAGGGAGTCCAGAAGAGCCGCCACGGAGACCGCTTCCTGGGCCACCTCATCATAGGTTTTCAATGGAAAGGGCGTCTGGTGGATGAAGGAGAAAAAGCTGAAGCGTTCCATGAGTTCCATCATGGCGCTGGCTTCTGACTGAACAGGGGATGCCCCCTTGCCCATTTGCTTTTTGGTGCCCGTGAACCTTGTGGCATCGGGGCCGCACAGGCTGATGTAGACGGGAATGTCGAGGCGCCCCGTGTCGATGCGCTGGGTTTTTGCCAGCACGTCCATTTTGCAGTGGGTCAAACGGTCTCTGACCCACTGGATGGTTTCCTGGGGAGAGCGCACCTTGTCCTGATCATGGCGATGATTTTTAAAGCAGTCTCTGATTCCAACAGTTCGGTTCATGTTTATCCTCTGATGTTCAAAAACACTTTTCGGTGTCCACTGATTCAGTTGTCGTGAAGCTGAAACAAGGGGGTGTCCTCAAGGGACTGGATTGGCTCATGTGAATTACTTTGGGGGATCGAATCCCCTTGTGCTGCTGCCGAAAAAGCATCTTTTGCGGTCAGCTCTTTTCCGTTTTTATGTTTTTACCCACGAGTTGCAGGAGGGTTTGGGCGTTTTTCCCCTTTCTGTAATTCTTGGGAATTCCCTTGAGCCTGCTCATGTCGTCCAGGTCTTTGGGGCGCTGCTGTGCCAGCCGGAGCATGGCTTCGTTGGACAGGACTCTGAATGGGGCCCGGTTGCGCCTTTTGGCCTCATGCTCCCGATGGATGAAAAGGGCCCTGAGAATTCGTTTTCCTTGGACATCGAGGGACCGGGCCCCCTTGATGTGCAGGTAGTCTTGGGGACGAAAAGGTTTGCGTTGAACTTCCTGGTCGCAGACCTTGAGGAAACATTGCCGAGCCTCGTCCATCAATTCTCTCCACTCCAGTTCCAGAGCGAACTTGTCACGCAGGGGAATGAGGAAGTGAGTGTCCAGGCGGGCGTAGTCCAGTTCGTCATGTCCCAGGGGACGATGGGCCCAGTTGTGGCGCTGGAGCTTCTTGCTCAGGTGTATTCCAAATGAGTGTTCCAGGAGGGCGGCGAGGCCCAGGTTTTGGTATCCCAGCATTTTTGCGGCCACAGAGGTGTCAAAAAGGTTCACCACACACAGCTGGAAGTCCCTCTTCAAGCCCATGATGTCGTTGGAGGCCGCATGAAAGATCTTCTCCACTCGGCTGTGTTCAAAAACCTTTCGCAGGGGGCTGAGGTCTTCGATCTTGATGGGATCGATGATGTAATCATGGTCCCGGGTGGACAGCTGAAGGAGACAGATCTTCTCAACATAGGCGTAAAACCCGTTGGACTCCGTATCCACTGCAATTTTGGGCTCATGAACAAGTTCCTGGGCCAGTTCTGCCAAAGCTGCATTGGATTCTATGAGAACTACGGGTTTCATCAGGTGGTTTCCTCAATCCCTGCCTTGTGATAAGTATTTCTGGAAAGCGAGGCTTTGATATGGGACTCAGCAAAAAAAAAACCGCCAGGTCACTGCGCCCCTCACGCCGAACCAAGCCCTCCATGCAGGGATTCTATACTCCCTTTGAAGGTCTAGATCAACATTTACGGGAGATTTCACGCTCCAGAAAGGTGGTGGATAAGCCCATCTCCCTTTTCGCCCGTGATGAACCGGTTTCAAAGGACGACGAGGGAGAAATTTTTCTGCGACACATGTCCGATGTCATTCCTTTGCCTCAGTTGCAGCGAGAGCGAATTCCCCCACCCACGCCGGCACAGAAACCCGCAAAATTTCTGGCCCGGGAGGAGGAAGAAGTTTATGCACACCTTATGGGGCTGGTGTGCGGAGAGGTGAAATTTGAGCTTTCCTTTTCCGATGAATATACCGATGGGGCCGTGGTGGGGCTTTCGCCTGAAGTTTTGAGGAAGCTCAAAACGGGTGAGTTCAGCTACCAGGACCATGTGGATCTTCACGGGTGCAAACGGGAGGAGGCTCGGGAGGTGGTCATTCAATTCATCCAGGAGTGCTTTGGAAGGGGGCTTCGCTGTGTTCTCATTGTTTCAGGACGAGGGTTGAATTCCAGGGACAAGATACCCGTTCTCAAACAGGGGCTGGTGAGGTGGCTGACCCAGTCCCCCCTCAGAAGGCTCATTCTGGCTTTCGCTTCGGCGCGATCCTGTGACGGAGGGGCGGGTGCCTTCTATGTTCTTCTCAGGCGAAATGAACAAAAAGGCACCTTCACCACTCATGGAACGTGATGGGGAAGGACCGGGTTCTTCTGCGTGTGAAACCCGGAATTCATCCCGAAATTCAATGATGTCATCAGTCCCAGGCGAGGATGTCTTCATCGTACATGATTTCGATTTGTTTCTTGTGCTTTAATTCTTCCGCAGCCAGCATTTCAAAAAGTTTTCCCGTCTTTTCGTTCATGCACTTGTCTTTCCATGCGGCATAAAAGGCGTGGGCCTTTTCTTCCTTTTTCATGGCCAGAGTGAGTGCTTCCTGGTAGGTGAGGTCCTCACTGAAGCTCACATCGACCAGATATTCACTGATGCGCAGGTCCTGAACTTTTTCCACCTCAATGTCACCCATGTCGGCCAAGTTGAGGTTTTGAAGCAAATCTCTGTGCCGGACCTCTTCTTCATACATTTCCTGAAAAAATTTTCTGATGCCGGGTGTCTTCGCCTTTTGGGCACACTTCTGATAGAACTCCATGGCCTTTTCTTCCTTGGTGATGGCCAGGCGGATGACGTCATCCATGGAACCGCAGGATATGGAACTCATTGGCACACTCCTGATCATAGGTGAAAATTTGAGAATCTCCTTGAGGGACCAAGGGTCACTGAAAGAGGGGCACCCTGGAGAACGTGTTCACGTCCACGAGGCCCTTGTCAGTGAGTTTCAGTTCAGGGATCACGGGCAGAGCCAGAAATGAGAGGGCCATGAAGGGATTGTGGAGGGGGGAGCCCCAGGATCTGGCCAGTGCCTTCAGCTTTTCCAGGGAGGCGACCACCTGCGGCAGGGTCTTGTCGCTCATGAGACCGGCTACGGGAAGAGGCAGGATTTCCAGGGGACCCTGTTCCTCTCCTATGGCCATTCCGCCCCCCGCGTCCCTGACAGCTCTTGCCACGGCGCTCATGGCCGCATCCGATGTGCCCGCAACCAGGAGGTTGTGGGAATCGTGAGCCACGGTGGTGGCCATGGCTCCCCGTTTGAGTCCCAGCCCATGGACAAATCCCAGGGCAGGTCCCTTTTGTGGGCTGTAGCGGTTGATCACGGCCACCTTGAGCATGTCCCTGGATGGGTCGGCAAGAACTTTTCCCCCTTCAACCCTCGGAGCCAGAATCATTTTCTTCGTCAAAAGGGTTCCCTCCTGAACACCGATGACCAAAACTTTTTCTCCTTCGGAATGCACCTGGAAGATGTCTTGAGAGATCGCCCCCACATTCATGAAAGGGGGCGGAGGTGCCGGCAGGGTCCAGGAATCCATGGATTGGACCAGGCGACCCTCTCTGGCCACTTCCTTCCCTTTTTTGAAGACCCTTTGAGGATTCCAGGGAGAGAGGGTGGGGCTCAGGGAAAAATCTGCGAGAAATCCCGGCGCGATGGCTCCCCGGTCTTTCAGGCCGAAATGGTTTGCGGGAGTCCATGTGGCGAGAGCGATGGCTCGGACGGGATCCAGCCCAAGACTCATGGCCCCGTTGACAATGGCGTTCATGTGACCTTCACGCAGCAAATCGTCAGGATGCCGGTCGTCGCTCACAAACATGCACCGGGGCCAGGTGTGATCGTTCACAAGGGGAATGAGTGCAGCGAGGTCTCTGGACTGGCTTCCCTCCCGAATCATGATGCGCATGCCTTTGGCGAGCTTTTCCTTTGCTTCCTCCAGAGTGGTGCATTCATGATCCGATGCAATGCCCGAGCCGATGTAGGCATTGAGGCGAAGGCCGTTCAACTGGGGCGCATGGCCGTCTATGGATCGACCCTGAAAGAGCACGAGCTTGTCCATGACCTCCGGGTCCCCGTTCAGGACTCCGGGAAAATTCATCATTTCTGCCAGTCCGAGGACGCGTTCGTGGGAAAGGAAAGTTTGCAGGTCCGCGGCCCGAAGGCTTGCCCCCGAGGTTTCCAGGTGTGTTGCGGGCACGCAGCTGGGCAAGTTGACAAAAATGTCGAAGGGAAGGTTTTCCCCTGATTTCAGAAAGTAACCTATGCCGTCCAAACCCATGACATTGGCGATTTCGTGGGGGTCGGCGATGACGGTGGTGGTTCCCCAGGGGAGAACGGCGGCGGCGAATTGAGGTGGGTTGAGAAGTGTGCTCTCGATGTGCAGGTGGGCATCGATGAAGCCCGGGCAAAGGTAGAAGCCCTCGGCGTCAATTTCCTTTTTCCCTTGGTAATCCCCCCATCCCACGATCCTTCCTTCATGAACCGCCACATGAGCTTCCTGAATCTCTCCCGAGTGTACGTTGACCATCCGGCAGTGGTGCAAACACAAATCAGCAGGCTCTTTGCCCTGAGCGACCTCGATGAATCTGCCCAGCGCCTCGCGGTTCCACCTCATCCCTTCTCCGCCCTTCACATTTTGTACTTGCTGAATTCCTTGGGGTCCAATTTGTCCAGCATTTCAGACCAGTCATCCTGATTTCGGCGGTCGAAGACCTGCTGGCCCGACTGGTCTGACTGCTGAAATTTGCTCAGAACTTCATCACTGACGAAGATGGGTGCTTCCGTCCTGAGGGCGATGGCTATGGCGTCGCTCGGCCTGGCGTCCAAGCGGTTCACGCCCTTGCTGTTGCGGAGGTAAATGTTCGCGTAATAGGTGTTTTCACGAAGATCACACACTTCAACGCGTTCCACCTTGGCCTCCAGCAGCTGAAAGCAGTTCTTGATGAGGTCATGGGTCATGGGTCTGGGAAACTGGATTTTTTCCAGTTCCGTTGCAATGGCTGTCGCCTCCAGAAGCCCTATCCAGATGGGAAGGGTCGTGTCGCTGTGGACATCTTTCAGCACCAGAATGGGGGTGTTTGTCTTGGGGTCCATGACCAAGCCGGATACTTTCATTTCCTTGAACATATCTTCTCCTTGGGACGCCCTGATCTGTTTTTCTCGCTGCATCAACTGGTGTTCAATCTTACAACTTACGGGCGAAGAATCAAATGGGATTCACAGAAAGTTGAGACCGGTCTTTCTTTTTGGAAGGGATGCTTTCCGTCCCGGCGCGGCGGTCAGGAAATACGGGTGGGGCACCCCTGATGGTGTGAAGGGTGCCACTGCAGTGGTGGGTTCAGGAAATCAGCTGACCTTTCAGAGAGTGGGAAAAGGCCTCCTTGATCTCCACCCTCACGAGGCTTCCCACTGCGCTCAGGGGACCGGAAAAATTCACGGCCCGGTTCTGTTCCGTCCTTCCCGTGATCTGTCCATCACCGCTTCGGCTTTTTCCTTCGGCAAGAACATTGTGACGCTTGCCGATTTCTGCAAGGTTCTTTTCGAGGGTGATTCGAGCCTGCAGGGCCTGCAGTTGGGTCAGACGACGGGTTTTGATGCTCTTGGGGATCTTGTGCGGGAAATTCACTGACTGAGTCATGGGACGGTCCGAATACTGGAATGAAAAGAGGTTGTCGAACCGAACCCTTTCCATGAGTCTGAGGGTGTCCTGAAAATCTTCCTCGGTTTCTCCGGGAAATCCCACCATGACGTCGGAAGAAAGCCCCATTTCCGGGCAGATTCTTCTCAAATGATCAATTTTTCTCAAGTAATCCACGGATGAGTAATTCCTGTTCATGCGGGCGAGAATGCGGTCCGAGCCCGATTGAAAGGGCAGATGAAGGTTCTTGCACAGCATGGGCAGTTCCGCAAAGGCTTCCATGAGCTCGGTGGTGAGGTCTTTTGGGTGCGAGGTCGTGAAGCGCAGTCGAAGGAGTTGGGTTTCTGCCTGTATGCGCCGCAGAAGATCCACAAAGGAAGTGTTTTCACCCAGTCCTTTTCCGTAGGAGTTGACATTCTGACCCAGCAGGAGAACTTCACGCACCCCGGAGCTTTCCAGAGCCTGGATTTCAAGCAGAATGTGATCGGGGGGCCTGCTTTTTTCCGGGCCGCGGACATGAGGAACGATGCAGTAGGTGCAGAAGTTGTTGCAGCCCTGCATGATGGTCACGGGGGCGGTGACTTTGGCGGAAAGCTTTTCGGGCAGACCATGTTCATAGGGGATGTCTTCAGGAGCATCCCCGGGAAGATGGACGCGTTGCCGGCGGTCCCATTCATGCTGATCCAGCAGGTCCCCAATGGCATGTACCCCCCGGGTGCCCACCACGATATCCAGGTGATCAAACTTTTCCGTCAGCTTTTCTCCCAGCTGTTGTGCCACGCATCCCCCAACGACAATTTTGAGGGACGGTTTTCGATTTTTAAGCTTTCGAAGGCGGCCCACGAAGGAGTGAACCTTCTGTTCGGCCTTTTCCCTCACAGAGCAGGTGTTGATGAAAATGACGTCGGCCTGTTCCATGATGTCCGTGCACGCATATCCCCTTGCACTGAGTGCTCTTTGCACCCTCAGGGAGTCATATTCGTTCATCTGGCAGCCGAAGGTGTGGGTGTAAAGGTATTTTTGGCGACTCGATGGATGCGGGGCTGATTTCATGGTTTTTTGCCGAATTGCCTGGGTGAAGATTCAAAAGAGCGAGCGGGTCTTCAATCTGCAGGGTTTGGCCTGCAGGGTTTGGCCTGCAAGATCTGGAATGATGTGAAGGACCATGTGCCCATGCCATTGCCCATACCATTGGGAGAGCATTGAAAGTCATGTTGAATTGAAACGGCACTGCGCTCCCTTCAAAGCACACGGCTGACTCATGGCCCTGAATCCTTGCCCCCTCGCGGCCCTCCTCCTGATGGTGTGCGCCAGGCCCCTTCCCGGGAGCTTCCCTATCCTCTGAACGTGAATTTTCAAGCGTCTCGATGCATAGCCAATTTGAAATCACATGACAAGGGATTTCATCTGAAGGGACAGGGCCCGTGACGGCCCCTGCCATCGCCTCAGGGAAAATCCCCATTGCCTTCGGGAAAATCCATGGAGCGAAATCCCAGTTCTTCCCGTTCTGATTCCAGAATGGCGAGGACATCTTTTTCGCAGCCGGGGGCAATGCTCAGGAGCACCCGGCCCAGAGCCTGGTCGATGGTGGAAACCAGAGCCATGCCTTCGTAGGCCTCGAGAATAAAACGCAGATAATGAATCTGGTGTGGGTTGACCAGGATTTGATGTTTGACGCAGTTTTTGACAGGGGGGGACGGCATAAATTCTCCTTTTGTTTCAAGGGCCACTTATGATACCAAATCATGTGACAGCATGACAAGCTGCCGGCATAGGGCCGGTGAAAATTGGAACAGCACAATACAGACGGGAGTGATCTCCTATGCCTATCAAGGACGGCTCTCCGAAAGTTATAGTTCGCCTGTCCCGGCCTTTCGGTTTTTCACCGGGTGTGTTCTTTGCCCTGCTGGGGCTCGTGACTCTTCTCATCGCTCCGGGCGACGTGTGGAGTGCCCTGGGCGGGAGGGACGGGGTCCGGTCATTTTTTGCCCAGGGCCAGGCAATCGTTCACGACAATGACCTGGCTTCCACTCGCCACAACGCCATCCAGCACATGCAAATGCAGGCCGTCACTCAAGCTTCGGGTGTTTTCATCTCCCCCTCCCAAATGGGGATTCGTTTTGAAGAGATGTACCATGAGGTTTTCAGCCGCCCCGAAAAATTTGTGCAGAACTACCAGGTTTTTTTGGAAATCCCCTCCGAGGGAGGGCTCTACAAGGTGGCGGGTACGGTGACTGTTTCTCTGGACCTTCTGCGCGCAGACTTTGTGCGCCGGGGTTTTATGGAGGAAGATGCGTCCAGTGCTTCAGCGGAGGCCAAAGCACCCCCTGAAGGTTTGGAAAGGTCAGCCCCTCAACCCCTGGTTCCCTCTGAAGATGGGGGCCATGCACCGCGGACCGGGTCTTTTGAGCATGGGGAGGGCCAGTGGGAAGAGAGTGAAAGGGTGATGGCTTCTCCGGCAGAGGGTCCGGAAATTCATTCGGGCGGAAGGGTTGTGGAGGGACACAGTGAGAGGGCGGCCCAGGATATGCTGGATGTGCTGGTGGAGCCCGGGGTCATGGAACTCCGGGTGATTTCCCCCCAGTCTTATGTCCGCTGGCTGGAACTGGAGGAACTTCTCAGGAAGGAGGCGCCTCATTTCGCTGTCAGCAGCCTGGAGCT
>SLCH01000036.1 GCA_007125915.1 Syntrophobacteraceae bacterium | reverse complement strand
AGCCACAGAGGAGAGAGAAAATTTTCCAGGCGAGCAAGTCAGCCCGAAGGGACAAGAAGGGGGCTCTTCTGGAACTGCACAATACTCTGAAGACCATGGGCACAGACTATCTCGATCTTTGGCAGATTCATGATGTCCGCACTCACGAGGAACTGGATGCCATGAGTGCTTCGGACGGGGCGCTGGAAGCCTTCCTGGAAGCAAAGGCTTCGGGGAAGGTGCGATACATTGGTGTCACAGGGCACCACGATCCCGCCATTCTGAAGAGGGCCATCGAGGAATGGCCCATGGACACGGTCATGATGCCTGTGAATCCCGTTGAAGCTGCCTTGGGAGGGTTTCTGGAAAGCACCTTCAACGCCGCAAAGGAAAAAGGCCTGGGCATCATCGCCATGAAAATCCTTGGAGCTGCCCACTACCTCTTCCCACAGGGCAATGTGACGGCTGAGCTCCTCATTCGATTTGCCCTCTCTCAAGAAATCTCGGTGGCCATTGTGGGCTGCTCGAATGCCGATCATGTGAACACCCTGGCGACCACGGGACGCCAATTCTCTCCCATGGCACCTCAGGAACAGGAAGAGCTTGTGAAGGCCTTTGAGCCTCACGCACGAAAGCTCGCATTTTACAGGGGTGTTCTCTGAAAAGCTTTGGGCGCCCCACCGGTTCTCACCGGGTTTTCTCCTGAAAGGGAACGCTGCCGCCTCCGCCCTTTCAGGACTATTCTTTCCTCGAAGACAGCAGCAAATGCGGATGCCTCCACATTTGGAAACGGAAAAGGACCAGGGCTGTCCACAGGGAAAAAGTCGCCGTGAGAAAGAGAACGCGAAATCCGGCGTACTCTCCGATGAGGCCCAGGATCAGAGATCCTGCGAAGACACCGGCGTCAATGCTTCCCGTGAAAGCACCCGTGATTTTTCCCCGGCTGTGGGATTCTGCGCCACGAAGGGCCAGTGCATTGAGTGATGGAAACAGAAAGCCGTGCCCGCATCCCGCCAGCAAACCCGCACAGAGCAAAAGGATTTCTCCTCCCAGGAAAACGAGAAGGAAAAAACCCCCTCCGGCCAGGAACATGGCATAGGGTATGACCTTTTCCTCGCCATATTGGTCAGCAATGCGGCTTCCACCGAACCTGGTGACAATGGCGGCGGTGGAATAAGCCATGAAATAGACAGAAATAAAGGCCACGTTCATTTCGCTGGCATAGGGCGACACAAATCCGTTGGAAGCGGCTATGCCCACCCCGAAAAGAAAGGACATGACGGCCACAAGAAGCATTCTCGGCATGGCCAGCACTTTGAAAAAAGACTGAGAAACCACCCTGGTGGTGCGCGAGTGAGTTTCCCTCAGGAACAGCTGCGCCACAAGGCCCGCAAGAGGGATGAGGGCCGCCATGTGAAAGAGGCTCGTAAAACCAGCGTGTTTGATGATCCATTCGCCGATGACGGGACCCACCGCCGCCCCTGTCAACCCCGAGACACCAAACATGCCCACCCCTTCATTGAGTCTCGAGGGAGGGACAAGATCCGCCACATAGGTGAAAGCGGCCGTGAGGCTTATGGCAAACCCCACTCCATGAACCACTCGAAACAAAATCAAGAGCCAGAGAAAATCCTCCACGTTCCCTTCGAGGGTCGTGTATGCGAGGGGCATGAGGGTCATGATGATCGTCCCGAGGGAGAAGCTCCATTTCCGGCCCATGCGATCGATCATCTCAGAAATCCAGGGGCGGCAAATGACCGATGCGAGAGCAAAAGCTCCCATGATCACGCCCACGGCCACCTGATCTCCGCCCCTCTGGGTCACGAAAAGGGGAAACAGAAAAAACGCTCCGAAACTCGTCAGGTTGCAGAGGTTGGCGAAGGCCATTGTGAAAAAAGGCCTCGTATAGAGGGTCTCTTTACCAGAAATCATGCGGCAGCCCAAAATGCGTTGAATCCCAGGCGATGGCCCAAAGGGAAACCACCGGAAAAGGAGCTTTCACTCCCGTGAGGTGAGCGCGGATCCCATTCATTCCTCAAATCAAAAACGACGCGTCAGATCAGGCATCTTGAGGAAGCTTCACTCTTTTCAAGGGATGGAAGAAGATCGCGGGCGAAGGTGTCATGATGGAACCTCTGCGTGACGATCCCCCGTGTATCATAAGGGACTTTCATGGAAATGCTTAAAAATTCCGTCATTGTGCCCCATAGAATGCACGGGAGGAAAAGTGGGAAATGCACGGAAGCAAACGATAGGTTCCGGGGTGGTGGCATGAGCATGGGAGGGTGCACGCTGGCTGAAGCATTCCCTCAAGGCTCCGCACGAGTCAAACGGAAAGAAAAGGGACTCGACCCATGAGACGCACTGAGATGACCGGCACGCCGGGCACACTCGGAGCGGGCAGGAACTCCCAAGGGGCATTCCCTGGCACCTGCGGGAAAGAGAGGTTCTGCGGTCCACGGTGGAATGTTTCAAAGCTTTTCAGTTGGGCCTGACCGTTCAGTAGGTATTTTTACCCATATGAATTTCAGTGTTTCCTCGGATTGTTTTTCATTCTCAATGAAGTAGGCTTAATTCCAGACAACCCGCCTTCCAATTTCCCTGAGAGAGGAAGATTTGGGGCCCATCCCAGGGGCCCCGGGTCTTCCTGTCCAAACAAACCTTCAGCCAGCCCTTCATCGTGCGATAATCCCGCAATCCTACTTGACGGCCTCGTAAAGTCTCATGGGTGGAATGTTTCTCACTTCGAACCTGGTCTCGACGATGGGGAAGTATTTTTTCAGGTGCACTTTAAGGTGGGAATCCGTTTGGAAACATGTCTGGTAGACGAGAAATTTTCCCCCCGCTTTCAAGGCTCTGTGCGTGTTGTACAAAATTTTCTGTTTCAATTCGTCCTTGATCATGATGAAGGGAATGCCCGAGATGATGTAGTCCGCCTGGGACTCCTTGCAGGCACGAAGGGTTTCCAGCACATTTTCCGCACTGTCGTTGACCACCATCACCCTTGGGTCATCGATTTTGCTCCGAAGGATGGAGCCAAAATCCTTGTTTTTTTCGATGAGGATGAGCCGGGAATCCGTTTTCATGTTCTTGAGCAGGAAGTCGGAGAAAACACCGGTGCCCGGTCCGTACTCGATGATCAAGTCCGTTTCTTCGAAATTGATGTCGCTGCACAGCTTTTTGACGCATGCGCAAGAGGTGGGGGTGACTGAGGCGACATTCCTGTCCTTGATGAATGCTCTTAAGTAGGTGATAGTATCCATTTTGAAGACTCCTGAGGCTTCAACCGTGGTCAATCCCGATGAAGGCAAATATCAGAAAACCAATCCCCGGCAAAAGTGTTCAAGTTTTGCGGAGAAGATCTGCAATAGTATGGAGGCCGCTTTTCCCCCTCGCCGTGCACGAGTGAAAACTCTCGTGCATCGCTCATGTCCTGCAATAAATACATGATTCGAAAAAGACTTTGAGGGAGGATCTTATAGCAGATTTCACAAAGTTTGAACACAAAATATATGTCAGGTGTCTGATTGCGCTTGCATTCAAAGTTTCCATATCCATAAACTCATTGAATCTTTCAATGCTGAAGACATTTTTTCTTCGATTCGATGGGAAAACTTCGCGGAGTGCCAATGAGTCGCTTCATGAGCCCACCCTCCCATGATTTCCCATGGCAGGAATCGATCTCGACTTTTGCCGGCTCCACAACAAGAATCCAATGAAAGGTTTTGATCATGGAAAAGCTCGACGCCATTTTTTCACCCAAGTCCGTCGCTGTCCTGGGAGCCTCTTCCACTCCCGGCAAGGTGGGCCACGATATTTTTGCCAACATTCTTCGAGGCCAGTACACGGGCACCCTCTATCCCGTCAACCCCAATGCCCGATCCCTGCTGTGCGTGCGCTGTTACAAGACCATTCTTGAAATTCCCGATCCCGTGGACATGGCCATGATCATCCTGCCGCCCAAACTTTCCCTGGAGGCTGTCCATGAATGCGTGGAAAAGGGCGTCCGTGGCGTCGTCATCGTATCGGCCGGTTTCAAGGAAGTGAGTGAAGAAGGTGCAGAAATTGAAAAGGAAATCGCCAGAATCTGCCGGGAAGCTTCCATTCCCCTGGTGGGCCCCAATTGCCTGGGAGTGATCAACCCTCATCCCGATGTGCGTTTGAATGCCAGCTTTTCCACCCACCTTCCCGAGCACGGAAATATCTCCTTCATTTCTCAAAGCGGAGCCCTCTGCACGGCGGTGCTCGATTTTGCCATTTCAAGGGGATACGGATTTTCCAAGTTTATCTCCATCGGCAACAAGGCCGACGTGGATGAATTCAACCTGCTTCAATACTACCACAAGGACCCGGGAACCCAGGTGATCATGGTTTACATGGAAGAACTCCGCATGCACGAAAACTTTGTGGATGAGATCAAGAAAATGACCTCCAGCGAACGGCCGACCCCCATCCTGGTGATCAAATCGGGAAAGACGGTTTCCGGTGCCAGGGCAGCCACTTCACACACGGGATCCCTGGCCGGTTCAGAAGCCGTCTACAACGCCATTTTTCAGGAAGCGGGCATCATTCGCGTGGACACCGTGGACGAACTTTTTGATTATGCGGGAGCTTTTTCCGCCAACCGGCTTCCCTCGGGCAACCGAACGGCCATCATCACCAACGCGGGAGGACCGGGCATCATCGCCACGGACATGACGGAAGTTTCCGGCCTGAAGCTGGCCCAATTTTCCCCGGAAACGGACGCCACTCTGCGGCGCCATCTGCCGCCCACGGCAAACTTCAACAATCCCGTGGACGTCATCGGCGATGCCCCCAGTCAGCGCTATGAGCACGCCCTCGATGCCGTGATCAAAGACGAGGGCGTGGACGCCGTGCTCATGATCCTCACTCCCCAGTCCATGACCGATGCCGTGGGAACGGCGAGGGCCATCGTCAAAACGTACCATAGCACCCACAAACCCATTGTCTGCTGTTTCATGGGAGTGGTGGATGTCTCCACAGGAGTCCAGCTCCTGCAGGAAAACCATGTGCCCGTGTACATGTTTCCGGAAAATGCCGCTCGAGCCCTGGGCAAACTCTACGAAGCGACCCGCTGGGTGAAGCGGAAAATACTGCCCCAATACGAGCTTCATTTTGAACGGGAGAAAGCCAGGGAAATCGTGGCTGATTGCCTGAGGCAGGGGAAAACCGTGCTCGGAGAACATGATGGCGCCGAACTTCTCAGGTGCTATGGTTTCACGACCCCCCCCGTTGAAATCGCCAGATCGGAAGAAGACGCGGGCCGAATGGCAGACCAGATGGGTTTTCCCGTGGTCATGAAAATTATTTCTCCTCAGATCCTTCATAAAATGGATGCCAAAGCGGTCATCCTGAACATCGAAAACCGTGAGGAAGCTGAAAAGGCCTACAAGACCATTGTCAGCAACGCCGTTTCCTACGACCCACAGGCAGAAATCCTGGGGGTCCTCGTGACCCGGATGGTGCCCAAGGGAGAGGAGGTCATTCTGGGTGTCAACAAGCATCCCGGGTTCGGCCACCTGCTCATGTTCGGCTTTGGAGGCATCTACGTGGAGCTTTTCAAGAACGTGTCCTTTCGCCTGGCCCCCATCGGCCGAAACAATGCCCGCCGCATGATTCGAAACGTGCAGGGATATGAGATTCTCACGGGGTACCGGGGCAAACCCAAAGCGGACATCGAAACCATCGAAAAGCTGCTGGTGGGCTTGTCCAACCTGGTCACAGACAACCCGCAGGTGAAGGAGCTGGACATCAATCCCCTCATCGTGCACCAGGAGGGCAAAGGGGCCACCGTGGCAGACATCATCATCACCCTCGAAAAGTGACAAGATTCCCCATGAGCACACAGCGCCACATGACAACGTCATCCAGGCCCCGCGCCCGCTGGAAGGTCATCTCCCCGAAAACACCCTCGACGGTGGAAGAGGTGGTTCCCATTCTTCTGGAAAACCGCAATGTGGACTCCTCCTTTCTCAATGGGTCTATCGGTGACCTGGAGACCTTTCTTGACACGCGGGGGATGAAAGAGGGGGCCACCCTCATGAGCCGGCACCTCCGCCGGGGAAACCAGATCGTCCTCATCGGGGATTACGACTGCGACGGGATCACATCCCTTGCCCAGATGGCCCTGTTTCTTCGAGACATCGGCTACTCCCCCTACGATGTGGTGATTCCCCACAGGAACGAAGGGTATGGGTTTCCCTTACGCGCCCTGGAAGAACATCCCCGTGCAAAGCTTTACGTGGCTCTGGATTGCGGCACTTCCGACGCGGACGTCATCGAAGAAGCACGCAGCAGGGGAGCGGACGTCATCGTGCTGGACCATCACGAAGTGCCCGGGCAGGGGGCCGCCCCCGCCAGTGTGCTCATCAATCCCAAGCAGCCTCAATGCTCATCGTCTTTCAAGCAATTTGCCTCAGCCGGGTTGACGCTCCTTTTCCTGGCCCAGCTGCGGCGCGTGCTTCCCCAAGCCTTCCCCCCTCCCGCCCTAAACGGAAAATATCTCACCCTGGCAGCCCTGGGAACCGTCGCCGACGTGGTCCCTCTCCTCGATGCCAACCGCATCCTGGTCCAGGGGGGGCTGAAATGTCTCAACGGGCGAAGCTTCGAGCCCATGAACGCCCTCATGCGGCAGGCGGGTTTGTGGAACCGACCGGCCCTTTACGCCGGTGACCTGGCCTATTACCTGGGGCCTCGCATCAATGTGGCCGGACGCATGGACGAGCCCCTCCTTGCCTACGAACTGCTCATGAGCCGGTCTTCCCGTGAGGCAGTTCCTCTGGCCCGGCGCCTGCACGAACTCAATGCCCTGCGGCAAAAAAAGGAGGAGAGCATTCTGCGGTCCATCGCAACCGGCTTGAAGGCACGTCAGGCCGCAGGACGCACCCTCGTGCTGGGGGACCCTTCATGGCCCCACGGCCTGGTGGGAATCCTGGCTTCCAGGCTGCAAAGAGATTTGCACTATGGACCCACGGTGATTTTTGCCATCGACGAGAAGAAGGGTGTGGCCAAGGGATCGGCGCGGAGCGTTCCCGGAGTCAACATCTACGAAGCTCTAAGAGAATGCGCGGATGTGATGCTCAAGTGGGGCGGGCACGAGCAGGCGGCGGGCATGACCATCGAGGCCCACCGACTGGAAGAGTTTGCCCTTCGATTGGAAGAAGTGATCCAGGCTTATCCCCATCATCACTTCATTCCCGAGAAAAAAGTGGATGCCATCATCGGCATGGATCTCATCTCCCCCGCCCTTCTCGAGGCTCTTGAGCCGTTGAAGCCCCACGGCATGGGCAATCCGGCTCCAACCTTCGGAATCCAGGGCGCAAGCATCCACAGGGCGCGGCCATTCGGGCAGGAGGGCCATCATCTGCGGCTGAAACTGGACGGAGGACTGAGCGCCATATTCTGGCGTGGATCAGAGCTTTTCGAGCACCATTCCATGAACGATGGGGGCCCTCAGGACCTGGCCTTTCAGGTGGAACGGGATCCTTTTCAGGGAAAGCCCGTTTTGAACCTGAAAGACCTTGGAAGGCTCTTCTGAATGAAAGAAGGGGCGATGGTCAGGCAGGAAGAAAAACGCAGGGAAAGGCATTCATGACTCGTCCTTTTCCTCCATGCGAAGGAGTGTCTTGAGCACATCCTCCTTGCCGATCACCCCCACAAGCCAGCCATCTTCCACTACGGGAAGGGTGTGAAACTTCTTTTCCACCATCAACGTGGCCACTTCCTCGATGCTCGTTTCAGGCGTCACCGTCACGGGATTTTTCACCATGGCGTCTCCCACGGTGACCGCCGCGATTTTGTGCACTTCCTGCTCGAAGCTTTTGGGGGACCTCAGGGGAATGAGCCCATCCAGCAGGTTGAAGAGTGAGGGCAGAGAAACTCTTTTTTGCTGCGTCACCAGGTCGCTTTGGCAAATGATTCCCACCAGCCTGGATTTGGCATCCAGAACGGGCAGTCCATTGATGCGTTTTTCCAGAAGTATCTGAGCCACCTTGGTGATTTCCGTCTCGGGAGTCACGGTGAGCACATCCCGCGTCATGATGTCTTTGGCTTTCATTTTCAAGCTTCTCCCTATGGCGATTCAAACCCTGTTCCAATGATGATTTTCCTGAATTCTCACTTTCTTTCATGTTCCCGCATCTTACCCATTTCAAGGAAAACCTCAAAATCTATAATGGCCCCTTGGGCTTTAAAAGATCCTGTCTCTCGTCTTCACCCATGGCCAGCTCAAGGAGAACGGGGCCGCGATCGACCCAGGAGCCACCGGCCCGGGGGGCCCAGTTTGCCAAGCACAGGCTCCACGAGGTGGGGAATCCACCGAAGAGAAAAGAGGAGAAAAACGGTGGCAAAAACCAATCCCGTGGCGGCCAGCTGCCACAGGGAGGCGAGGTAGGGCGAGAGCGCCGGGTCAAAAAGATGGATGCCGCTCACGCTCACCGCAGGGGCAGCGGAAAGGACCGTGACGGCCGAAACCTTGCCCACCGTGGCCCCCAGGCCGCGAAAGGCGTCGAAACCGAATTTGTGGCTCCACCAGAAGCTGAGAACCAGCGTGTAGAGGAAAATGGACGCGGCACTGGCCAAGGCCACCCCCATGGCCCCCAAGTGCACGGTGAGCAGGTAGAAAAGGGGAATGCACACGATGGTGATCAAAGTTCCGATGACGGCGGGAGTGAGCGTATCCTGCCTCGCATAAAAGGCCCGCCCCACGATCTGCTGGATGCCCCAGCAAAAAACCATGACGAGGGATATCTGAAGCAATCGTGTGGTTGCGAGAGTATCTTCCACTCCGAACTGTCCCTGCTGGAAAATGAGGGTGATGGTCGGCCGGGCGACGATGATCATCCACACGGACATGGGAATGAGGAGGAAAAGCACTCCTTCCAATGCCCTGTTGAGGGTGGCGTGAAACTTCTGAAAATCCTGCTGGGCGATGAGCTGGGCCAGGAAGGGATAAGAGGCCACTCCCGCGGCCTGAGCCACCACTCCCACGGGCACGAGCATGATGCGCCGGGCATAGTTGAGCCAGCTCACGGCCCCCTCCCCCACCAGGGACCCGAAAATCCTCACCAGCTGTTCATCGAGAACCACAATGGATTGACCGATCATGAGGGGCAGAGCCAGGATGAAAAGGCGCTTCAATCCCGGATGCGTGAAAGCCGGTCTCCATTTCAGGCCGCCCCCGAACTTCACGGCGAGTACGGGCAGCAGCAGGTTCCCCACCAGGGCGCCCGCCAGGACTCCCCAGCAAAACCCTTCCATGCCCGTGTGGCGCAGGAGGACGCCGCCCAGAATGATCAAGCCGTTATAGACAATGGGGATGAGGGCCGGCACGAGAAATTGCCGCCGCAAGTAGAGGATGGCCGTGAAGCAGGAGCCGATCAGAAAGCAGACCTGAGCGGGCATGACAATGCGCAGAAAATATGCCAGTCGAACAAGATCTTCCGGGGGAAGGCCGGGAGCGGCAATTCTCGCCAGGGGCTTGGCGAAGGCCATGGCCACAAGGGTGAGCACGATGATGCAGGCACCGATCCAGTTGACGGCGGAAGAGAAGAACTTCCATCCCTCCTCTTCCTGACTTCCAAAATAAAGGGCGAGGAGAGGGATGAGGGTGATGGAAAAATAGGCGCCGGCCAGGAGGTAATTGATGAAGTCGGGAATGACGAAGGCAGCAAAGTAAAGGTCGGACTCCCGGGTGGCTCCAAAAAGGTAGGAGATCACTTTGTCGCGAATGAGCCCTGTGAAACGGGAGAGGAGCACGCTCACTCCCATGATCACGGCGGCGAGCCCCATTTTCTGTTGTCGAGTCCAAAGGGACATGTTTTTGAAGACCAGCGTCCGAAGGTGAATGGAGAAACAAACCCTGGAAGTCCTTGAAAACACGTCAATCTATATCATGAGTGCTTCCAAATAAAGGGAAAACCTTTTCTCATCAGGTGGCACCCTGCAACCCGCTGGTCACACTCCCGCTAAATGGGGACATTTCACTTGCTATTAAAAGGGGACATTTCATTTGCTTACTACAAGTCCGGTTTTTGCCCTTGCCATGGTCTCCAAAGTCTGTTACATAAGCACCCGTTAAACACAATGCGCCTGTAGCTCAGCTGGATAGAGTGCCGGACTACGAATCCGTAGGTCAGAGGTTCGAATCCTCTCAGGCGCGCCAGGAAAATCAAGGGGTTAGCTCAACTGAGGGCTTACCCCTTTTTCTTTTGTGTGAGACTCTGAGTGAGACTTTTCTCTGGCATGCTCGAAAACCGCCATTGCGACTCTTTCGGAATCATTGATGCTGTGAAGGTAAATTTCAGTGGTAGACTTGCTTTCATGGCCAAGAATTCGCTGGCTGGAGCCAATTGGTAATGGCAAAATGTGGTATTCTCGGAGCGCTTGCTACGGTCTACAGTTTCATGGGTCACTCTTTCAGGATTGAGATTGACGCGAGGAGGTGTCCAAAATAGTTACATCATGAGACTGGATCCTTTGGACCAGGTTCGATTGGGAAATATCTGCCCCCGCAGCAATGCCCGAGAATGAGAGCAACAGGAAAAATGCAAGTATGAACCTCATGCTTCCTTCTTGATCAATCTCTGGCACCCACCGAGGGTTTGCCAATCGAGCAGATCTGGCATACTGTCTTGGCCTCATCTATAAAACAGACTATCAAGACCTCATAAAAATAGCTCAAATAAGAAATCAGTTCGCACACAATCATCTTGCCTTGGATTTTGGAGAACCAGCAATTAGAACAGTCTGCGAGAAGCTTCAATCTTGGCAAACCCTCTGTGTCAATATAACTGAGACACCTTCCCCTGAATAAATTAGAGTAGAGGGTGGGGAAGGAAAAATGATGAAAAGAAGCAACAACATGCAAAAGCCGCTACCTTTAGTCAGCTCCCTGGAGTTGGAAGTGGGTGAGCGTAGCGATCACACTGGAACCGGAAGGGAGCTGAGGCCGGTGAATCCCTAGGGACACATGACTTATGGCCTGAGAGGGGGAGGCCATCCTCTCGCCTTCGGCTAGGATACCTGGCTTTGGCTTACTGCCGTGCGCTCGATCAAGGCCTCTGACGATGCCTTCAGCCAGGATACGATGAAGTTGAATTGCCTTCCTCGTTTCACGAAGCATGGTGACAGCACCAAGACGGCTGTGGGCCGGTAAAGGAGACTGGTTATGCATTCTAGACATGAAGGAGCCGGAGCCAGAGCCTGTTGGTTTGTCGGTGCCACATACGGCGGAACCGATGATCAGACCCCCCGTTTTGTGCAGGAAGGCATTTGGGAGAATGGGTATAAGGACAAATACCTCGATGCGGTGAAGTCCATCCAGGTTGGAGACCGTATTGCGATCAAGTCGTCCTATACGCGGAAGCATGATCTCCCCTTTGATAACAGAGGCCAAACCGTTTCCGTCATGGCGGTCAAAGCCATTGGCACAGTAAAAGAGAATCTCGGTGACGGCCGCACCTTGAAGGTCGACTGGAAACCTTTCGATCCCCCGCGTGAGTGGTACTTCTACACCAACCGAAGCACGGTCTGGCGGGTCTTGCCTGGCGACTGGACCACAGATGCTTTGATCGGATTCTCATTCGAGGAAAAGGTGCAAGACATCAACAGGTTCCGCAACGCTCCCTACTGGCGTGAACGTTTCGGCGACAGTGCCGTTGACAAACGACGCTTCAACTGGACCCGCTTTTATGAGGCGGTAGCCGACAAACTCCTTACCTTTCGGGATCGGCGAGATGAGCTGATTACCGGGATTCATGCCATCGGAGAGAAAGTCGACTGCATGTCGATTCTCAATGACCAATACCAAGAAAACGTTCCAGGCGGCCCACTGAAAGATATCTGCCCATTTACAGTCATGGGCATCTTCAACCGTGGGATCACCGATTCCAATCGCAAAACCATAGCGAGCGAATTGGCCAATCTGCTCGGTGTTTCAGCACCTGTTCCCAAGTCATTTGAAGGGATTCCTGTTCTAAACAATCAGCGGACGTGGTTTTTTGGTTACAGTTATAGACGCAAACCTGATGACATTGACACCCTATGGGAAGCCTTCGCCCAGGCAATTGCTTTCGCGGAATCGGATGATGCCGAAGCTCGGACGACATTTGCGGCGGCCTACGACAATGCAACGGAATCTTGGGGAGTCGGGTGGAACCTTACCATGGGGCTATACTGGATTCGTCCCTGGAATTTCCCGACCCTTGATGCCAAGTCCCAGCTTTATATCAGCAAGAAGCTCAACATTCAGATTGGCATGAACGGCCCCAAGGGGCGTTGTAATGGCACTGATTATCTTGCGGTTCTGGAAACGCTGCAGGCTCGCTTCCAAGAGGATGCCTATCCCGTTCACTCATTCCCGGAGCTGTCACTTGCCGCCTGGCTTTCCAAGGACAGCGGGACATCCGCCAACCCGAATGGTACAGACCCTGATGCCCAATATGACGAACCGAATGCAATCCCCGAAGCAGAGGACACGGCTGCACCCATCGAACCGTACTCAGTCGATGAGATTCTGACGGATGGATGTTTCATCGCCCGAGAAAAACTCGAAAAGATTCTCGAACGCCTTCGAACCAAAAAGAACCTTATCCTCCAGGGTCCGCCGGGAACAGGGAAGACCTGGCTCGCAAAGCGATTGGCTTTCGCTTTGATCGGGCAGCGAGATGACAGCAAAGTCCGAGCGGTCCAGTTTCACCCGAATCTTTCCTATGAGGATTTTATTCGCGGCTGGCGACCGGTGGGCGACGGCAAACTCACATTGGTCGAGGGACCTTTTATGGAGATGATGGAGGCAGCTGCGAAAGATCCCACGTCGAGGCATGTCGTCGTCATCGAAGAGATCAATCGCGGAAATCCTGCACAGATTTTCGGCGAGATGCTGACGCTGCTCGAGGTGGACAAGAGAACGCCGAATGAAGCTTTGGAGCTTACTTACAAACGGTCGAGGGGCGAGCGCGTTTTTATCCCGGACAACCTGTACGTCATCGGCACGATGAACATTGCCGACCGTTCTCTTGCACTGGTCGATCTGGCGTTACGCCGCCGTTTTGCCTTCATTGATCTGGAGCCCACTCTCGGTAAGTCCTGGCGTGACTGGGTTCAATCCCAGTGCGGTGTTGATTCGGAAATCCTCATTGAGATCGAGAAGCGTCTCACCGCTCTGAATAACAACATTTCTGCTGACACAGGTCTCGGGCCGCAGTTTCGATTAGGGCACAGCTATGTGACCCCACCGTTTGGTTTTCCGATCAGTGATGCCCGGGAATGGTTCCGCCAAGTCGTTGACACCGAGATCGGTCCACTGCTCGATGAATATTGGTTCGATGCGCTTGAAAAGGCACAGAAGGCCAGGAAACGCCTTCTTGAAGGATTCTGATTGTGTCTCTTGATGCAGCCAACTCGATGTCAGACGATCAGGAAGGGATTCGGCGGATCGGCCGGATCCCGGTGCGCAACCTTTGGTTGCTTATGCTGTACGCATCGGCCCTCTTCCGGGATCTCGAATTCGCAAAGATCGCCGTAGAGGAAAACCCCGATGATATCCCGGATCTCGTGGCAGAGATCCTCTGTCGTCAGGTCGAGCGCCGCATTCAACGCAATTTGAGCTATGGGTACCAACCACGGAAAGCTCTACTGGGCCGTGTGCGCGGGCGCATTGACCTGCTGAACACCGAACGGCACCGATTGCTTGATCGAGGAAAGGTTGCCTGCCGTTTCGAGGAATTGACCGTCGATACTGCGCGTAACCGGTTTGTCCGGGCAGCCCTGGAGGAAATTTCCAAGATAGTCTGCCGTGATGCACTGGCTCATCGATGCAGGTCCATGGCGGCAGGCTTGCGGCGCATGGGCGTAACCGGTGAGCACCCAGCGCGTGGCGCGCTGTTCATCGAGCGTTTCGGCAGACACAACGCAGATGACCAGGCGATGGTTGCTGCGGCGCATCTGGCCTTCGACCTTGCCCTGCCTACGGAAGCCTCAGGCGCGAAGCATCTCTCCTTTCCGGATAGAGAAATCACATGGATCAGGAAGCTTTACGAGAAAGGGATCGCTGGGTTCTACGATGTCGTGCTTTCTGGGAAAGGATGGCTTGTCAATGCAGGCAAAACAATCAACTGGCCTATTGAAAGCAGGAGTTCGGGCATCGACAAATTCTTACCCTCCATGCGAACCGACATCATCTTAGACGATTTGGCTGAAGGACGCCGGATTGTCATCGACACCAAGTTCAACTCCGTGGTGACTCGTGGCTGGTATCGGGAAGAAACACTGCGAAGCGGATATATCTATCAGATTTACGCTTATTTGAGGTCCCAGGAAGATACTGGTGACCCGCTTGCGGCGAATGCCACAGGATTGCTCCTTCACCCTTCGGTGGGTGACATGGTGTACGAGTCAGTCGTAATCCAGAATCATGAAATTCGGTTTGCCACTGTTGATCTTGGATCGACGACCAAAGAAATCCGACAGCAACTCTTGCAAGTGTTGGAGGTATCTCCTGCAAGTTGAATGCGCCTAAGGTTGTCTGCTCCGTCAGCTTGGCGGAGACACCCATGGTAGCATTGTCGAGTTTCGAACTGCGGAGGACATTCGGCACGAAATACTCGAACCGCTTCGGTGAACTTGTAGACGGGGGCCCCCTGTGACAGCGTAGTTGGCGTGTGGATGGTTTTTCGCACCGCGCTGTTCCTGGGGATCCATCATAATTCAAAAAAATGACAGGCCCGCGCCCTTTGTCAGCCAACGCTCTGGCCCGCCAGGCAGGGATTTCGCAGACCACTCTCTCGCGATGGCTTCGAGATGCTGTTAGAATGGCCCGATTCCCTGAGAGGGGCAATCCAACAGAAAAAGGAGCGATCATGACGGCTAAAAGACCTGCGGACTGGACCTGGATGACGGGGTGAAGGTGGACTACGGAAAGTTCGGAAAACTCCTGGCCGAAGTCAAAGCGGTCACCGGGTCCAAGGATGAGTAGAACTTTGATCTACAGCCCGCTCAGCAAGGATAAATGCCCAGGGGAGGCTGAAAAACATGAGTCTGCAGCAAAAGCTCCAAATGAAGCGAAAGGAGATCCTTGAAGCCGCCGAACGCAACGGGGCTTCGAACCTTCGGATCTTTGGCTCGGTGGCGCGCGGCGAGGATCGTCCCGGAAGCGACGTGGACTTTCTCGTGGAGATGGCCCGGGGGAGGAGCCTCAAAGACCTGTCCCTGCTCCTCCAGGACCTGGAAGATCTCCTTCAGTGCAAGGTCCATGTTGTGGACACGGAGAGTCTCCACTGGTACATCCGGGACAAAATCCTGGAGGAGGCGAAGCCCCTTTGAAAGATGACCGTCTCTACCTGATTCACATCTGGGAATGCATCCCGCGGATTGAACTTTACACTGCCGAGGGCCGGGATCATTTTCTGGCCGACCCAAAAACGCAGGATGCCGTGTTGAGGAACCTTCATACCCTGTCCGAATCCACACAGCGCCTTTCAAAGGAACTGAAAGACGCTCACCCCGAAGTGGAATGGCGTCCCCTTCCAGCTTTCGCAACGTGCTGGTCCACGACTACCTGGGAATCAACCTGGAACTGGTGTGGCGCTTGATCGAGCAGGACATTCCCACCCTCAAAACCCAGATGCGGCAGATCCTCCATGAACATGGCATCGAGGTTTGAAATCCATGGGAAGGAAGTGTGACATGCTTCATGTGGAACAAGACTTGCCTCTCCAGGCCGAGGTTTTTGCGGACATGCGCCAAAGATCGGTCCATGACCCCTGAGACCTCAGGAACCACCTGAACTTCCCGGAAGCCGCGGGAGCGTTCGGTTCCAAAAGGTCTGCTGAAAAACCCTGCCCCGAACCCTTTCGACTGATGGATTGAGTTCATGAACACGGCACGGCTCAGGGGGAGCCTCGAACACCTCTTTATAACGTAATGTGGCTCTCAATGAAACTCAGCCTGGAAGTGGTCATGCTTCCATATTGCCAGAACAAGACACGCAGTTCTTGGACACTTCCCCGCCTTGATTTTTTCTCTCAATGGATGATCCATGAAACTGCACATCACAAAACATGCTCGGTAGAAAATAGCTGATTTTCCTTGAGAACCACGTATTTTTATTCTACTCGTAAATGCTTGAGCAGCTGTTTTGTTGTCCTTTGTCCTGATGAAACCGCATTTTTCCGTGGCACTTTGTTCTGTTGAACCTGGAAAGGCGGTGGGCAGGATGACCCCTCTGCCCACCCTACGGACTTTACTTCCATCAACCATTGCCCAACCTCGCAAACCCTCCGTGGTGTCCTGAAAAGGCTCATCCGAAAGTATGGTTTTCCCACTCCAATTTCGTTTCTCGGCGGCCGGACTTCCGGGTTCTTCCCTGGGACCGCTGAGCCCCAGCTCGGCAAAAAGATTTTGTGGCTCTCAATGAAACTCAGCCTGGAAGTGGTCATGCTTCCATATTGCCAGAACAAGACACGCAGTTCTTGGACACTTCCCCGCCTTGATTTTTTCTCT
>SLCH01000192.1 GCA_007125915.1 Syntrophobacteraceae bacterium | reverse complement strand
GATTCCATCGAGATCATCATCGAAAGGGCCACCGTTCCCGTGGTGGTGGATGCGGGGCTGGGCGCTCCTTCTCATGCCGCTGAAGCCATGGAAATGGGAGCCGATGCAGTGCTGGTGAACACAGCCATTGCCGTGGCCGGGGACCCCGTGCTCATGGCGAAGGCATTTAAGAAAGGAGTTGAGGCGGGCAGGGAGGCCTTTTTGGCGGGAATGAGGCAGCCTCAGAAAAAAGCGGAACCCTCCAGCCCCCTCACGGGATTCTTGAGGTAGCAGCCATGAGCTTTTATGACACCATACGCGAATACGACTGGAATGACGTTCTCAAGGAAATAGAGAGCCGAACGCCTGCTGATGTGGAGAAGGCTCTGGGAGAGGCCATGCCCTCCAGTGATGATCTCATGAGCCTCCTTTCTCCCGCCGCTGACAAGTGCCTGGAGGAAATGGCCCAGAAGGCGCACAGGATCACGGAGCAGAGGTTCGGAAAAATCATCTCCCTCTTTGCACCCCTTTACCTGTCCAACGAGTGCACGAACCAATGTGTGTACTGCGGGTTCAACGCCTGCAATGCCATAGAGCGAAGAACCCTGACTCCCCAGGAAGCCTTTGAGGAAGGGAAAAAGATACATGGCCTGGGGTTCCGGCATCTGCTTCTTGTTTCCGGGGAGGCCCCGGCACTCGTCCCCCCCCAATACTTCGCTCAAACGGCCCGGCTTCTCCGCCCCCTCTTTTCCTCCATGGCCGTGGAAGTTTATCCCATGGCCACCGAGGAATATTCCCTGCTCGTGGACAATGGGGTGGATGGCCTGGTCATTTACCAGGAAACCTACAATCGGGATTGCTACGACAAGGTGCATCCCGCCGGAAAAAAAAGGGATTACCTCTGGCGCATGGAGACCCCCGAGAGAGGCGGCCGGGCAGGATTCCGCCGGTTGGGGCTGGGCGCCCTTCTGGGTCTGAGCGACTGGAGGGCGGAGGCTTTTTTTCTGGGGCTCCATGCCCGTTACCTCCTCAGGAAGTACTGGATGTCTCACGTCACCGTGTCCTTTCCACGCCTGCGACCGGCAGCGGGGGCCTACGAACCGGCAAAACCCGTATCTGACCGGGAACTGGTGCAAATGGTCACGGCCCTTCGAATTCTTTTGCCCGATGTGGGACTCATTCTCTCCACCCGGGAAAACCCTCATTTCAGGGACCACCTCATCCCCTTGGGCATCACCTCCATGAGCGCCGGATCCCGCACCGAACCGGGCGGGTACACTCACGCCCATGAGGCGGAAGCGCAATTTCAGATTGCGGATGAGCGATCCCCCGAGGAGTTCGCCGAAGTCATCCGGCAAAAAGGCTACGAACCCGTGTGGAAGGACTGGGACGCCGTGTTCATGGAAGGGGACGTGGCATGAAGCACCTGTGTGGAGCTGCGGGAACCCATTTTTTGAAGGGAAAGGTTCAGGGGCGGAACACCGGGGAATCACCCCTTCGTCTGATCCTTCCTGCGAAAAGGGAGGAGCCGTTTCCACCCCTTGTCCCCGTCTTGCCATGAAGGGCTTTTGAATCACCGTGGGGACCGCCGAGTCCAATGCTGTTGATATGGATATAAATGATCGTGGGTTGTCCTGTCCCGTCAACCTCGCCCAGGCGAGGTTCCAGAAAGAATTTGAAAGGACCGGATTCCCCGTTTCAGGGAATGAAGGGCAGGGGCTTTGATTCAGGGTGAACGCCCTTAAGTCAGAAACATCGCCGCCGAGTCCCCGCGGGAAAAAAATATTGCATACAGAGAAAAGTGGAGGATGAAACTCGTGGAAATCACCGTCAATGGAGAGACGCGACAGGTGGAGGGACCTCTCTCCGTCGAAGAACTTCTTCACTCCCTGGGGATCACACCGGGAGCCGTTGCCGTGGAACAGAACCTGGCCATCGTGCACCGCGAAGCCTATGGTGCAACCCCCGTTGAGGCTGGGGATGTCATCGAAATCATAAGATTTGTGGGAGGTGGCTGAATGGACAGGGCAGCGCGGCTTGCCATGTTTCAACAGGTGGATGTCTACCCCGTCACCTGCGAACGCCTCTCTTGGGGGCGCACCAACCTGGAAGTGCTGCAGGGGGTCATTGCCGGAGGAGCGCGGATCATCCAGCTCAGAGAAAAAGACATTTCCAGGCGGGAACTCTACCAGATGGCGGAAAAGTTCAGAGCCGTCACCGCCGCCGCCCGTGTGCTCCTCATCATCAACGATCACCTGGACATCGCCATGGGGGTGGGTGCCGACGGAGTCCATCTGGGCCAGGATGACCTTCCCATTCCTGCGGCGAGGCTGCTGGCGCCTCACATGATTCTCGGGGCTTCCACCCACTCCCTGGAAGAAGCCCTGAGGGCTCAGGAGGAGGGGGCGGACTACATCAACATCGGTCCCATCTTTCCTACCGAGACCAAAGAGGGGGTGGCGCAGGCCCTGGGACCTGACGCCATCAGGACCATCGGCACGCGAGTGGAGGTTCCCTTCACGGCGATGGGGGGCATCAACCAGGGCAACATAGACCGGGTGATCGCAAAGGGTGCCACCAAAGTGGCCATGGTGACCGCCATCACCCAGGCGGAGGACATTGCGGGAGCCGTGAGGGATTTGAGAAACAGAATTCGATCGGGACCCAAAGGGGAGGGTGACTGACAGCAGTCAGGCCTTGTGGCCCATCCAGGCCGAAGCATGAATGGAAGATGCTGGGAAGTTTGCTCTGCGTCCTCTGCGCCTCTGCGAGAACCCCTAAAGGGACGGGATTCCGCAAGCCTTCAGAACCACGGGGGCAGCTTGCCTGCGATGGCTTCTGTAACCAGAGGTGTGCTGCAGAGCACCAGGAGAGCCAGCGCCAGGGTGGGAAGGAGGTGCTTTCCGGGGACGGGGGGCAATTGAAGGGGCAAATCTTCCCGGTAGCCGCGGGCGGAAAGGGCCAGGGCCAGTTCGTCAGCCCGGCCGAGAGATTTGCGGAAAATGGGAAGGGCCATCCCCTTGATTTTGCGAAGGGGATTTTTCCGCTCCGTTCCCAGCCTGGATTTCATGGCCATGCGCACTTCGTCGGCCTGGTCCATGATGAGCGGCAGAAAACGAAGCATGAGGCTGACCATCAGGGCGACGCGCCGTGCGGGAATGAAAGGAATGGGGCCCAGGAGCCAGGTGATGGCGTCCTGAAGGTCTTTGGGGCGGGTGGTGAAGGTGAAGAGCGTGGCAAAACACAGAACGAGCAGCAGCCTCCAGCAGGTGAGGGTTGCCAGTTCAAGGCCTGTCCAGGTCAGGGGAATGGAAGATGTCCACACATGATCCGCGGAGGGATGGAAGAGGGCCTGGAGCAGGAAGATGGCGCTCAGGAGATAGGCCCAGGTGCGGCAGTCCCGAAGGAAGGGCTTGAGGGGAAGCCTGGAAGCGGCGAAGCCCAGGACCATGACCAGGGTGAAGAGGGTGAGTCCCGCAAACTGCATTTTGAAGAGCCCGATAGTGAGAGCCATCATGGCGAAGAACTTGCAGCGGGCATCCCACCTGTGAAGGGGGGAGGATCCTGGATGAAAATGAAATCCTATTCTGTGAGCCACGAGACCGTTTTCTCTCCAAAAAGGCTGAAACAGGGAGGTCTTATGCCATATTGGGACAGCTGAGGAATGATCTTCTCAGGGAATCCCACCGTCTTGAGCTCTCCACCATGAACGATGGCGATGGTGTCCACGTGGGCCACCACTTTTTCCACGTCGTGGGTGGTCATGACAATGGTGTGGCCCATGGCATGCAGTCGAACGATTTGCTGGAGCACCTGTGTCACTCCCAGGTAGTCCAGGTTGGCAAAGGGTTCATCGAAAACAAGGATGGCCGGCTGCATGGCCAGGACTCCGGCTATGGCCACCCGTCTCTTTTCGCCCCCCGAAAGAAGGTGGCAGGATTTTTGAGCGAGAGCCTGCAAGCCCACCAAATCCAGCGCGTGATCCACGCGCTCTTGAATCTCCGTGGAGTCCAGACCCATGTTTTCGGGTCCGAAGGCCACGTCTTCCCATACCGTTTCCCCGATGATCTGACTGTCGGCGTCTTGAAAAACCATGCCCACCCGTTTCAAAGCGTGTTTGGCATTGGTGGCTGTGTCCACACCGTCCACCACAACGCGGCCCGAGGAGGGCAGCAGAAGACCGTTCAAGTGCCGAATCAAGGTGGTTTTTCCGCTGCCGTTGGGGCCGCAGATGAGCAGGAATTCTCCCTTCTGAATCTCCAGGTGGATGCTTTTGAGGGCAGTGGTTCCGTCAGCGTATTTATATTGCAGGTTTTCCAGGCGAATCATGCGGGCGTGGCCATCCTCAAACGTCGGCTGAACATGGGGCGGAGGGCTTTGGCCACCACAACAGCTGCAGCCGCTTTCAGAACGTCACCCACCAGAAAGGGAACCATGCCCAGAAGAGCCGCCCTTTGCCAGTCCATTTGGGTCACCATCTTGAGCCACGGCACTCCAATGGCGTAAACCGTCAGGGATGCCACTGTCACGGCCAAAGCGCTGAACATGACCGTTTCCCGGGATCTTTCCGAAATCCAGCCGCACACGTAGGCGGAAAGGGCGAATCCAAAAAGATAGCCTCCCGTGGGGCCGAGAAAATGTCCCAGACCGCCTCTTCCCCCGGAAAAAACGGGCAGTCCCAGAGCTCCCACCAGCAGGTAGATGCAGACACTGATGAACGCCCATCGACTTCCCAGGAGCAGTCCCGCCAGGAGGACGAAAAAGTTCTGAAGGACGATGGGCACGGGAACCATGGGAATGTGAATGTAGGCGCCCACAGCGATGAGGGCGGCAAAGAGGGAGGCATAAACAATGCGTTGCAGATGATCGGTGGACATGGACAGCGCCTTTC
>SLCH01000143.1 GCA_007125915.1 Syntrophobacteraceae bacterium | reverse complement strand
TACTTGAAGCCTTTGTTGGACGAGTACATGCGGGAAATGGAAACTTTCTCCGGGGATACCCCCCCTGATCCTGAATACATTCGGTTCTTTCTTTTCACCGGTTAGCCTTTCATTCAAGTCGCTCCCATTAATACAGCTCCTTTTTGATGGGAGATATGCACTTTCGCCATGGAGCCCGCTCTTGTGCGTGAGGATCCCTGAAAAACCACCTGCAGGTAATTGCTGGAGGTGCCTCGCCACCATCCCTCTTCCACCTGCGATTCCACAAGAACGTTCACCCATTTTCCCATGAAAGTTTCCTGAAAACGAACCCGTTTCCGAAGGCTCAGTTCTTGAAGGGCTCTGGCTCTCAACTTGAGTTCGGGTCCTGTGACCCGGTCTTTCCTTGAAAATGCCTTTGTTCCAGGGCGAGGGGAAAAGGGAAAGACATGCAGATAAGTGAGGGGGAGACTTTCAACGAACTCCAACGTGGCGGCAAAGTGCTGGCCTGTTTCACCGGGAAATCCCACGAGCACATCCGCGCCCAGGGCACCATGAGGAAAAAGAGACCGGAGGGTTTGAACCAGTTCCCAATATTCTTTTCTTTTGTAGGGGCGCTCCATCAGCTGAAGGATTTCATCGCTGCCGCTCTGCAAAGGAACATGAAAATGTGGGCAAAGCCATTTCCAGTTGGGCATGGCCCCAAGGAGGCGCGGAGTCCATTCTCCGGGCTCGAGGGAACTCAGCCGCAGGCGACTCGGTTTTTTCCCCGCGTCCATCCCTTGCAGAAGTTCTGCCAGTTCCATGGGCGGTGTGAGGTCTCTGCCCCATTGTCCCAGGTTAATGCCCGTGAGAACCAGTTCCCGGTAGCCGTGATTCAAAAAGCGAGCGGCCTGTTCCAGCACGTCGAGAGGCTCCAGGCTTCGACTTCTGCCACGGGTGAACGGGACCACGCAATAGGAACAGAAGGCGTTGCATCCATCCTGGATTTTAAGGTAGGCGCGTGTGCGCCCTTTGTACATTTTTTTCACGGGAAGGGGGTGAAAGGGGACCTTGCCAACCATGCTGGTCACGGAAATGAAAGGGTTTTCCATGGTGGCAGAAACACTCAGATGGCGAAGGATGTCATGCTTGTGGGAATTGCCGAGAATATGTGTGGCCAGCTTCTCCCGGGCCAGGCGACCGGGGTCTCGTTGCGCTTCACAGCCCACGGCCACGAGCGCGGCCTTTGGGTTCATCTTTCGCCCTCGCCTCAGAAGCTGTCGGGTTTCATAGCTGGCCCTGGATGTGACCGCGCACCCGTGAACCACATAGATGTCTGCCCTGTCCTTGAAGGACACGATGGAGTGGCCTCCCTCTTCGAGGGCTTCGACCATGTAGGACGTTTCGTACTGATTCACTTTGCAGCCCAGGGTTTCCAGGGCAATTGTGAGGCTCATGGTCCTCCTCTCACCAGTGTGCGGGGGATTCCCCCTTGTGCTCACGGCGGATCACTCCACCGCCCAGGACTTGGTCACCCTGGTAAAAGACCGCGGCCTGCCCGGGAGTTACCGCTCGCTGGGGCGACTTGAAGCGCACCACGGCGCCTGTCTCACCAAAGGGAATGATCCGGGCGGGAGCCCCTTCATGTCTGTAGCGGATCTGGACCAAGGCTTCAAAAGCTTTTGACGGCGGGTCCATGGCGACCCAGTTGATTTGGAGGACGGTGAATTGGGACTTGAAAAGGTCCTGGTCCCGCCCCACACGAAGGGTGTTGCTCCGGGGGTCCAGTTCAACCACATAGTAGGGAGCATGGGAGGGGATTCCCAGTCCCCTGCGCTGGCCCACCGTGTAGGCAAAGAGGCCTCTGTGCTCTCCCAGCCGGTTTCCCGCCATGTCAACAATGGGGCCGGGGTTTCCCTCACATGGCATGGGAAGACGCTCCTGAAGATATTCCCGGTAGTTGCCTTCGGGTATGAAACAAATTTCCTGGCTTTCTTTGCGAAGATGTTCTGAGAAATTTGCGTGCTCGGCCCAAAGGCGGACATTTTTCTTGCGTTCCCCGCCGAGAGGAAAGATGGAGATGGAAAGCTGATCCTGGGAGAGAAGGGCAAGGAAGTAGGATTGGTCTTTGGAGCGGTCCAGGCCTCTCAGGAGCTGGTGGCGTGGATGCAGACCACCGGCGGGAAGGGTGCGGGCGTAATGGCCCGTGGCGAGACGCTGGGCTCCATGCCTGCGAGCTTCCTTCCAGAGGGCCCCAAACTTGATTTTCGAATTGCAGATGAAGCAGGGGTTGGGAGTCAACCCCCGTTCGTAATCTTTGAGGAATGGGGTGATGACCTGGTCCTCGAACTCCTTCCTCACATCCACGAAAAGCAAGGGAATGGAAAGCTTCGAAGCAAGGTCTTTGAGGCTGGCCTGCTCCTCCTCCCAGGGGGCGTCCCCTTGCTTTCCCGCTTTTATGAAAGGAGGCGGCAACCGCATGTGAAGGGCGAAGACGTCGTGTCCTTCTTCCTTAAGCAGTGCTGCTGCACGAAGACTGTCCACACCCCCGCTCATTGCCATCGCAACACGCACCGTTCTGATCCGTTTCCTGTGCCAGATGTTCATCTTTCAGGGGCACCATCATGTGGGCCTTGCCATTTTTCTTCCAGTAGTCGTTGACCGCTGCCTTCAGAGCATCCGTGCCAAGGTTGGAACAGTGGAGGGTCTCATGGGAAAGGCCTCCGAGGGCTGCGGCCACGTCGTCCCCCTTGATTTTGACAGCATCGTCAAGATTTTTTCCACGGGCCATTTCGGTGACCATGGAACTCACCGCAATGGCTGCTCCACAGCCAAAAGTCTTGAAGTTGATATCCGCGATGCGGTTGTCTTCCACCCTGATGGTCATGCGCATGATGTCCCCGCAGTTGACACTTCCCACTTGTCCCACTCCATCGGGATTGTCCAGTTCACCCACGTTTCTGGGATTCATGAAGTGTTCCATCACCTTGTCACCGTAATTCATGTTCTGGCTCCTCAATGAAAGCGACGCCCCATGGGTGCCCTCTTCGCCCCCTGGTTTCAGCCGGGTTCCTCCTCGTGGTTCAGGGAGGCCCGGAGCGCAGCGTCTTTAGAAGTGTCCGCACGTCTCCCGAAAGGGGTCCACCGCTCATGGCTCAAACCCTTGACCACAACGGCCACGCGAGATGCGCAAAAGCCGGGCGTGGCGGAGAGCCCTGGAATGAGGGCGCGCCGGCAAATTTCATATGTCCAGCCCTTTGTCGAAGGTCACGATCATGGCTCGTGCAGGGCAGGTCTTCACACAGAGTTCACAGGCGCTGCACCTTTCCGACTCAAAGAGAACCAGCATTTCCGGGCGCTTGATGTGCAGTGCTCCCGTGGGGCACACGGCGGTGCAGGCGCCACACTGGTAACACTTCTCCTCATCCCTTCTGATCCCCTGAGTGACGGGCTCCACCCGGACTCCAATGTCTTTCATGTACTGGAGCCCTTGCTTGAAGTCCTTTTGGCTGCCGCAAAGCTCGAGAACCACGATTCCTTCTTTGCGCGGATAAATTTGTGCTTTGAGTATATTGAAGGTGAGGTCGTAGTTGCGAACCAGGTTGGAAATGATGGGTTTGTCCACGATTTCCCTTGGGAATCGAAGAACCAGCATTTTGGAGAACATTTTTCAAAACTCCTCTCATATCGGCATAATCAAAACGCGGAAAAATAACATGTTCGGGGAAAATGCCCAACGATTTTTTCTCAAACTTGCAAAACCATCACAGTTCTGTTTTATGCTCCATGAAATGATCAGGATTGCACATCTTCAAGATACGGTTTTTCATTCCACATCATTGCATGAAGAGAGACTCTGACGAGAGACCCTAAGGGAGGAGAGCCACATGATACAAGAGCCATTTTCATCACGGCTGGATAGATTTCGGGAGAAGCTGGTTCAAAAAAGCCTGGAAGCTTTTCTGGTTTGCACGCCGGAGAATCGATTTTATCTCAGTGGCTATGGAGAGGAGGACCTCTCCCCCACGGAAAGTTCCGGCTATCTTTTCATCACGCCCGGGGAGCAGTACCTTTTCACTGATTTCCGCTACATGGAGTCGGCCAAAGAGGCGGCACCCCAGTTCGAGCTGGCCGTGTACTCGGAAGGGGTGGCTCAGGTGCTGCCCGGAATTGTGGAGGCCCTGGGGCTTCGAAGTGTGGGAATAGAAGGGCATTATGTCAGTCATGACACCTACCTTCACATTGAAACAAGTGTTAAAGAGGTTTCCCCCGGTGTGGAACTGTTTTCTTCGGGTGGTTTGGTGGAAGAGATGAGGATCATCAAAGAGCCCCTGGAAGTGGAAGCGATCAAAAAGTCTCTGAGAATCACCGAAGCGGCCCTGCAGCACGTGTGGGACATGTTGAAGCCCGGGGTGAAAGAGAAGGACATGGCCTGGGAGATCGAGCGTTTCATTCGGGAACAGGGGGCGGAAGGCATTTCTTTTCCTCCCATCGTGGCGTCAGGGCCCCATGGAGCTCTGCCCCACGCCGTTCCTTCCGAGAGAAGGGTCGAGAGCGGGGAAATGATCATTCTGGACCTCGGGTCCCGGCTTGATCACTATTGCTCGGACATGACCCGCACCTGGATGGGAAAAGGAACTTCTCGAAAACTTCAGGAGATTTACAGAATTGTCCGTGAGGCTCAGGAGGCTGCCATCGGGCAAATCCGTGCGGGGCAGGACACGGTGCAGATGGACGCCGTGGCCCGTGGGGTCATCGAGAGGGCGGGTTATGGAGATCATTTCGGCCATGGACTGGGGCACGGGGTCGGACTGGCTGTGCATGAAAAGCCCGGCCTGAGAAAAAGAAATCCCATGATTCTGGAGGAAAACATGGTGATCACTGTGGAGCCGGGAATCTACCTGCCGGGAACTGGTGGGGTGAGGCTCGAAAACATGGTTCGTGTGACACATGAAGGCTGTGAAGTGCTCAACG
>SLCH01000225.1 GCA_007125915.1 Syntrophobacteraceae bacterium | reverse complement strand
TCTTCATCTTCTTTTTCAGAGAGCACCACATGCACCTGCTGCTCCGCTTCCGTCTGCATGGAAATGCCCACGAATTGAGCACATATGGGGAGCTCGCGGTGGCCTCTGTCCACCAGGACCGCCAGCTGAACCCTCTGCGGGCGACCATAGTCCATGATGGCATCGAGGGCTGCACGGATGGTCCTGCCCGTGTAGAGGACATCGTCCACCAGCACCACTTCCTGTTCATCCATGGGAAAAGGAAAATTCGTGGAACGCACCAGGGGCTGTTTGTGCAGGCGAGTCCAGTCGTCACGGTAAAGATTGATGTCCAGGGTGCCCATGGGAATGGAAAGGCGATGGCCCTTGAGAAAAATGCCTTGAAGCCGCCTGGCGAGCTGCACGCCTCCCGTGTGGATTCCTATGAGGACCAGCTTGGAAGGATCCGAGGGGGATTTGAGGATCTCTTCTGCTATGCGCTCGAGGGCCGACCGAATGCCCGCTGATTCCATCGCCACCTGACTGACCGACTTTTCCATGAGATCGCCTCATTTCTGCCCCTCGTGCAGGGCAAAAACAAAAAGAGGCCCACTTCGGGAGCCTCTCTAGCCAACAAGGTCTCCTCCTGACAGGAAAGCCGGGCTTTCAAGGAGGTTCAGTGACAGTTCACAATTGAAAATAAACCGATGTTGCCGGGGAACTGATGAAAAGAACGTGGAAATTTGACCCCATGAACTGGGAGGCGATCAAGCTTTCAATGCATCTCTCATGGCTTTCAATAGCATCTTCAGTGCCCCCTTCGTCTCCATGGGGATCAGAACAAGCGCTTCACCCACACCAAGCTTAGATGGTTTTCTGAATCATACTTGCAAAAACGTTCCATCACACTGAATTCGGAGGTCTGCTTGATGGACAGCAACCGGTCAAATTCTCTTTCAATAACGATGTTGCAGAAGTCCACGGGGATGGTTCGCACAAAATCCAGCTCTTCACCATTCCAGAGTTCTTGGGCAATGTCTCCCACTCCTTTTTCCAGAGACTGACTTCCGCAAATCTTGTAACATGCACCGCAGGTGCATCGATGGATCGAGTCGAAATCAATGGGAATGGGATGCCCATTGTCACAGAAGGGACACAGGATGACGTGACTCAACATTTGCCGCCTTTCCCTCTGAATGCCTTTAAAAGGAGCGTTTGCCGAAAATGTTGTGTCTTCAAGGATGCCGCAATGGAAATAATGTCGTTCAAACATGCTCTTAAAACTTGCCTCCCTGTAGGTGGGTGCATGTGCAAAGTTTGTGCGTTCTGGTCTTCCTGGTGTTTCCAATCTTGTGAAATCAGGTGAATATTGCTATGCAACGCAAACGGTCACCTGAACTGTTTCGTTCTCAGAGACACAGTATAATTGCTTTTTCCCGTAAAACCAATGGGAGTTTGACCCTTTAAGGGCAAAATTTGTCCCCCGGTTTTCTAATCTTCTGCCCGTGAACCGTCCTGGTGAGAGGAAATCCATGCCGCATTCAAAAAAAGTGCAGTCAAAAGGGAAGCATGCCCATGCCCTGGAAAAAATACCGTCCATACTGGCCGTCCTCGATGAAAATTACCCCGAAGCACGCTGCTCCCTGGATTACAAAGACCCCCTCCAGCTGCTCATTGCCACCATTTTGTCCGCCCAATGCACCGATGAACGTGTCAATAAGGTGACCCCAGGCCTCTTCAAACAGTATCCAACGGCTCAGGCTTTTGGAGAAGCTCCCCTGGAAGACCTGGAAGAAGCCATCCGGTCCACGGGCTTTTACCGCAACAAGGCAAAAAACATCAAGGAATGTTGCCGGGTCCTGCACCAAGACTACGGGGGGAAGGTGCCCAACGATCTGGACGCTCTCGTCAAACTGCCGGGAATCGGGCGCAAGACGGCCAATGTGGTCCTGGGGAACGCCTATGGGGTGCCGGGCATTGTGGTGGACACGCATGTGGCAAGAGTTTCCCACAGGCTGGGGCTCACGGTGGAAAAAGATCCCGAAAAAATCGAAAGGGACCTGATGGCAGTCATTCCTCGAGAACGCTGGGTGCTTTTCAGCCACCAGCTCATTCTCCATGGCAGAAGCCTTTGCCAGGCGCGCAAACCCAAGACAGCCATCTGTCCTCTCAATTCCCTCTGCGATCATGCTCAAAAGCCGTGAGGGCAGAAAGGTTTTTCACCACCCTTCAAAGGCCCATTTGGGGCAGGGGGGAACAGCCGTGAGGGCGCGCAGGGAGACTTGCGAAGCCATTGACCCTTCTTATGGGCTCAGGTGATCATGAGCTTCTGGCTTTCTGCTCTCGTCATGCCGCCGGTTGTCATCATGTTTTTTCTTTCCCGGTGTGTCCACTCCACTCCAATGGAATGGCTGACCGGAGCATCGCTGTAAGCGATGAGCACGCGGGCCGCCACCTCCAGGCTTTCCTTTTGGAGGGAAGGGGGCCGGACCATGATCCCCAATGGGCTTGGGTAATCGGGAATGCGCAGGAGGACGTCCTCCGAGGACGAAAGGGCTTCCAGTTTGTCGTTGTCCCGCAGATTTCTTCCCACCATGAAAAGAATGTCCCCGGGCAGGTAGAAGTGGCGGCCATACTTGAGCATTTCCACCTCCCGCCCCGATGCATCGGGGTAGAGCTTCAACAGCTCGCGAAGCTTACGTGCAAATCCTTCCTTGGTCAGCATGCACCCCCCTCCCGGCTGAGGGTATTGCCCAATGCCGTAGTGTGCCGCCAGTTCCACCTGGCGCTTTCGCGACCGTCCATGAATATCCAGCAGGCGCTCCCTGTCCACCAGCCCCTCCAGTTCCACGCGCGTGGGGTCCAGGAGCTTGGCGCTCAAGGGGCGCAGCACGAGACCGCCATATCCCGAAAGGTTTTCCACGCTCTTCAGGGAGTCCCGCCGCTGACTCATGGGTCTCTGGCCCAGAACTTCTCCCGTGAAGAGAAAGTCCCCTTCCTCTTCCTCCATGATCCTCCCCCCCCTTTGGAGCATGAGGGCATGACAGTCTATGCAGGGATTCATCTGGCTGCCAAAGCCGTATCGAGGTTTTCTCAGCATTCGAAGGAATTCTTCGGTGATGTCCAGGGCCCGGACGGGTATTCCGGCCGTTCGGCCGGCCCTGATTCCCGGTTCCGCCTGGAAAAAGGGGGTTGTGAAAGTGATCCCGAGAATTTCCAGGTCCTGCTCCTGGAGAACTTTCACTGCCAGGATGCTGTCCAGGCCTCCTGAAAGGAGTCCGATTCCTTTGGCTCTTTTGGGCACTTTGAATCACCGCCTCTCATTCTGATTCTTTTTATGGAACACTTTTTCACCTTGCATTGTCAGCGTCGCCCAAATTCCTCGCCCTTCCAGAAGAGTTTTTCACCTCTTTGTCCATGCTGCCGCTGTGAAAACCGGCAAGGTCGAGAGCCACATGGAGAAAACCCAAACGGCCATAGGACACCAGGATTTCTTTTCGGAATTTGTCATCCAGGAAAAAGACCATGTCTTGCGGATCCACTTCGATGCGAGCCAGGGGTCCATGGAGACGCACCCGCACCTGGCGGCACCCCGCTTCCCAGAGAATGTTCTCGGCTTCTTCAATGGTTTTAAGGAGGTCGTGTGAAAGTTCCACGCCATAGGGAACCCTTGTGGCCAGGCATGATTGGGAGGGCCGGTTCCAATGGGAAAGGCCCGCAGAGCGGGCCAGCATCCTGATTTCGTCCTTGGTGAGGCCCCCCTGTGCAAGGGGGCTTTCAATGCCCAGTTCTTTCAAGGCGGAATGGCCCGGCCGGTGGATTTCAAAGTCTCCTGCGTGGCTTCCTTCCACGAGGACATCGCACTCCAGCTCGAGGGCTCGGTCACGGAGAGCCTGCATGATGGCGCGTTTGCAAAAATAGCAGCGCTTGGGGGAGTTTGTGCGCACTTCCTCCAAAAGCAGGGGATTCACCTGGACTTCATGCAGGTTCAACTCCATTTGCCCGGCGAACTTTCGCGCCATTCTCCTCTCCCGCACGCTCAAGAGAGGAGAGAGGGCGATGAGGGCGTGGACCTTCCTGGAGAGCATGTTCTGAAGGAACCATGCTAGAAATCCGCTGTCCACTCCACCGGAAAAAGCCACACCTATGGATCTGCAGGACTCAAGACCTCTCCCCATTTGCTCACATTTTTCCCGCAGTTGGGGAAACTTTGAAAAATCCATCTCTTTTGACGTCATGCCAGTGGAGGGCTTTCGTCCCGGGATGGATCCGCCAAAGCCCCTTCATCCTCGGGCACAGTGGGCAGAAGGTGTTGAGGTTCTCCCAGGAAAAACTCACCCCTTTGGATCCATTGCTTGAGAATGCCGGCGATTTCCTGAGCCCGAACATAACTGGACAGGGGCACGGTGGGAATTTCCTGCCCCTCGATGGTGATGGTGCCGGACTTCAGTTGGGCGTAGGTCACCTGGGCAAGGGGTTCCGACTGGGTGAAGCTGTAGTCTTTCACTTGCGTCACGATGTCTTCATCGGAGACCCCCGCGTAAAAGGCCATTTTTTCATTGAGAATGGGAATGGGAATCCCGATGCCCACAGCCAGGGAACAACCGTAGCCCTGAAGGCTGGTGCCCAGAAGCCAGCGGGGCTTCATTTGCTTGAGGTCTCCCGTGACCATGAGTGTTCCCGCAGGAGTCGAGGGGACTCCGTTGGCCAAACGCGGTGCCCTGGGATTGTGCTGGGAGCCGAACCACGTGATGTACCCCTGCGCTCCTCCAAGAAAGATGCGGGTGCCCAAACCCAGGGTTCGATAATAGGGATCGTTGAGAAGGGGGCTCAACTGTCCCGAGGTGGAATAATTGGCATTGCCCATTCGGGGCTTGAGCACTCCCATGTAGGTGAAAATGGTCTTGGAGGACAGGTTCACGGCGCAATTGTAGTTTTGATAGGCATTGCGAGGGTTGCACAAAACCGCATAGGGAAG
>SLCH01000245.1 GCA_007125915.1 Syntrophobacteraceae bacterium | reverse complement strand
TCTTTTCCATTTGAACCGTGAAGTCTACGTCCACAATGCTTGGAAAATTCTGCCTGAGCAAAGAGTCAATGAGCCAGCCCAGCTCGGTGGGAGACAACCTCTGTCTATCAAGGGATACATATTGACGATCGAGGATGGTGGACAATATCGTCGCGTAAGTGCTGGGTCTTCCGACACCCAATTCTTCCAGCTCGCGAATAAGGCTCGCTTCCGAATACCGCGGAGGAGGTTGAGTGAAATGCTGGTGAGGGACCATGTCCGTCAGGGTCAGGGCCTGTCCCTCTTTCAAGTCTGGAAGCACACCTTCTTCAAAGCCATTTTTCTCGCCATTTTCAACACTTTCCACATACAGAGTCATGAAACCCGGAAATTCTATGGTGGAACCGGTGGTTAAAAACACATAATCATCCCCTGGAATTACAACGCGAGTCTGCGCAATGACAGCGGGAGCCATCTGGCAGGCGATGAAGCGCTTCCAGATGAGCGTGTAAAGCTTCAGTTGTTCCTGCGTGAGATGGGGCGCCACCACCTCGGGAGTGAGTCGCACATCCGTAGGGCGAATGGCCTCGTGGGCATCCTGGGCACCGGCTTTGGACTTATACCCCGCGGGCTTGGAAGGCAGATAGTCCTTTCCCCACCTCTCCCCAATGTAGTCTCTTGCAGCCCGCACTGCCTCCCCGGAAATTCGTGTGGAATCCGTCCTCATGTAAGTGATGAGACCCACGGCTCCCTCATCTCCGATTTCCGCACCTTCGTAAAGCTTTTGTGCAACAGACATGGTGAGCTTTGCGGAAAACCTCAGCTTTCTGGCCGCCTCCTGTTGAAGAGTGCTCGTGATGAAGGGTGGCGAAGGATTGCGCTTCCTCTTTTTCCTCTCCACCCTGGAAACTTCATACGAAAGGGATCGAAGATGACTGACCAGTTCAGTGGCTTCCTCAGCTGTCGATATCTTGCATTTTTTCCCTTTGCAGCGCCAAAGCTGACTGGTGAAAGGACGAAGGTCCTTCCCCTGTGCCTGAAGCTGGTCCGAGCCGGGAAGAAATGAAGCCTCGATGGTCCAATATTCTTCCTGTTCAAAGGCACGTATTTCCTTTTCCCGCTCACAGATGAGCCTGAGAGCCACCGATTGGACGCGCCCCGCACTGAGCCCTCTTCTTACCTTTTCCCAAAGGATGGGGGAAATGAGGTATCCCACCAGTCGATCCAGCGTTCTCCTGGCCTGCTGAGCCTCGTAAAGTGATTTATTGAGGGGGTTGGGACGGGCCAGGGATTCGCCGATGGCTTTTTTGGTCAACTCATAGAAAAGCACACGATGAACAGGTTTGTCTTTGACTCCGATTTCTTCGGCAATATGCCAGGCTATGGCCTCACCTTCCCGGTCGGGATCCGGTCCCAGGTAGATTTCATCGGCCTTCTTGGCTGCTGCCTGCAGCTCATTGAGAACCTTTCTCTTCCCCCTGATGATCTGATATTCAGGCTGGAACCCTGAGTCCGTATTGATCCCCAGTTTGCTTTTGGGCAGATCTTTCACGTGTCCGACGGATGCTTTGACCTCAAAGTCCTTGCCCAGATAACGTCCGAGGGTTTTAGCTTTCGTTGGCGATTCTACAATCAGGAGCGATTTTGACATCCATTCATCCTCATGTTCGTCAATGCATCAATGCATTCAAAACTTTTTTTGATAAATATCACCCACCAGTGGTGTAATTCTTCCCGGGCAGCTGATGCACAAGACCTTTCAATTCCAGCTGGAGAAGAGTGGCCAGAAGCCTGGATACGGGTATTTCAACAGATCGACTCAATTCATCGATGTGCTTTCTTCCACTTCCAAGGGCACTCAAAACCATCCGTTCCTCAGGGTTCACAACTTCCTCTTCCCCCTTCTGCACAAGACCGCCGGTGCCCATCCTGGGCCGGATCACCAGCGGCCTTATCTCCTCCAGAATGTCCTCAGCCGATTCCACCAGCTTGGCTCCCTGCTTCAAAAGATTATGAGGACCGGCACTGAGAAAGCTCCCCGCCAGGCCTGGCACGGCAAAGACCTCACGCCCCTGCTCCAGGGCCATTTTGGCAGTGATGAGGGACCCGCTCCGCTGGGCAGCTTCCACCACCACCACGCCCAGGGCAAGACCGCTGATGATGCGGTTTCGGAGAGGAAAATGGCCAGCAGCCGGCTGCGTTTCCAGGGGAAACTCGCTCAACAGAGCCCCCGACCGGGAGATCTTTTCCCGCAGGTTCCTGTTGGACTGAGGATAATTCACATTCAGTCCACAGCCCAATACGGCCAGAGTCCTTCCACGCCCCTGAAGGGCCCCGCGATGCGCAGCGCTGTCAATTCCAACAGCAAACCCGCTCACAATGGTCACACCATACTGCACCAGTTCCGCGCAGAGTCGCTCCGTATAGCACAAGCCCGCGGGAGATGCCACCCTCGAACCCACGACAGCGACGGCGACCAAATCCCGCGGCTCCAGTCTCCCATGCATGAAAAACACCACTGGAGGATCGTGAATGGCAGCCAAGTTGGAAGGGTAATGAGCATCCCCGAGGGTGACGACTTCTATATCTTCTCTCTGCAGCCGTTTCCATTCCTCTTCTGGCGGGCGTAACATTTTCTTCTTCAAAAGGGCTCTTTTGCTCTTATGGCGAAGACCGGAAACACCATTCAAATCAGCTTCCGTAGCCTGCAGAATTCTGACTGCGGAACCAAAGTGCCTGTGAAGGCGCAAAAGAGAGCGATTGCCCAGATGCTCAACCAGCTTAAGGCTAAGCCAGGCAAAACGTTCTTCACTGGATATTTTCGTCTTTTCAGAGTGGCTGGCCCACATAAGTCTCACTGTGCAGAATCATGACAGGTGTTTCAGTGAAAGGCGATTCACTTGCCTTGGTGTTCGTTCGGATGATAAGTACAGATGCTCTTCGGTTTTGTCAAATTGGAGGTCTGTCCAAGTCAGGAAAAAACAATCCAGTTGCGCGTCCACTTTCTCCTGGAGGCCCCCCGTACTTTTGCATCCGGTTTGATTGCAATAGTGATCGGCGAAAAGTACTCCCGAGATTAAACCAATTCCAGAAGATGGCGACTTTGAGGGAAAAAAGCATGACAAGGGAAGCCCGGAAAAAGGGAAAACCGGAACTTCTAGCCCCGGGGGGAAGCCTGGAAAAGTGCCGCATCGCATTTCTTTATGGTGCTGACGCCGTGTATGTGGGAGGAAAAAGTTTCAGCCTGCGAGCTTTCGCCACCAACCTTGACGAAGAAGAGTTGCAGAAAGCATGTGCACTGGCCCATTCTCTGCAAAAAAAACTCTATGTCACCGTCAATGTCTACCCAAGGCAGCATGAGGTGCAATCGCTCATCAAGTATTTGAGAACCCTTGAAGACATAGGCGTGGATGCCATCATCGTGACCGATCCGGGCACTATGCTTCTGGCTGGGAAGCATGCTCCCAGCATCCCCATTCATCTCAGCACTCAAGCCAATACGACCAACTCTCTGAGTGTCCACTTCTGGGAAAAACAGGGAGTACGAAGGATCAACCTGGCGCGGGAACTCACCTTTGGAGAAATCAAAGGGATTCGCGAGCAGTCCAGCATGGAACTGGAAGTGTTCGTCCACGGAGCCATGTGTGTCTCGTATTCGGGGCGCTGCCTCCTGAGCGCCGCCATGAGTGCAAGAAGCGCCAACAGCGGTGAGTGCTCCCAGCCCTGCCGCTGGTCTTACGGGCTGATGGAGGAAAAAAGGCCCGGTCAGTATTTCCCCATCCTGGAAGATTCCATGGGAACGTACATCTTCAACTCCAAAGACCTGTGCCTTTTGGAAAAAATGGGGAATCTCATGGCCGTGGGGCTGGACTCTTTCAAAATTGAAGGACGCATGAAGGGGGCACTGTATCTTGCCGCTGTCACTCGCGCCTATCGCCAGGCCATCGACAGCCATTGGCAAAACCCTGAAGCATTTGTTGCATCGCAAGCCTGGATCACGGACCTGAGCCGAATAAGTCACCGTCCCTACACCATGGGCTTCACCTTTTCTCAGAACGAAGACAACTGGGTTGGGGTCGACTTTGAAACACCCATCATCAAAACCCACACTCTGGCAGGAATAGTGCGCCAGGCACTTCCAATGCCTTCTGCCAAGCCTTCCCTTTTGTTTTCTGTACTCCTCGAGGCCAGGTCCCGATTGTTCAAAGGGCAAACCATCGAATTCCTTTTTCCAGATGGAAACACCATCCCTTTCCGACTCGATGAATTTCACGATGAAGAGGGAAACACCCTGCAGGTAGCTCATCCCAACATGAAAATTCACTTTGCCACGCCTTTCAGGCCCTTGAAGCTGCAGGTGGCGCGTACCCTTCTCTCTGAAGGAGAAGCAGCACGTCACAACATTCTGCCCTGAAAGACATTGCCAAAATGAAAAGACCAACCCGGCTGTGGAGGCTGAGTCGGCCTTTAAGTTCCTGCGCTGGCTCACGCAAAAAAATCAGGGATCATTGGTGATTCACCGCCGGGAAATCTTGCGGTGCGCCCTACTTCTTGGTGGATTTTCCGCTTGTGGAGCTCTTCTTTTTTTTCTTGGTTTCCGTTTTTTCAGCTTTTTCCTTTGTCTTGGTGGACTTGGACTTTTTGGGCTTGGTTTGCTTCTTTGCGGTGGTGGCCTTTTTGGGTTTCTCCCCTTTTGCAGGAGCTTCCCCGGGCGGATCTGAGGGGACTTCGCCTTTGGGTGGAGCCTCTGCAGAAGGTTCTTGCGTCACCTGCTCCTTCGATTCAGAGGGAGGCGTTTCAACATGGGAAGGAACGACCTCGGAGACCTGCTCCTCTGCCACTGCTTCAGGCTCCCCGGGAGCCTTCTCTTTCGCCACAGCTTCCTCGGCCACCGCAGAACGCTCCGGCTCATACACCTCGGTAACTTCCGGCTCCGCGGGCACATCGGCCGAAACGGCTGCATCAACACCAACGGGCTCTTCATCCTCTGCCTC
>SLCH01000098.1 GCA_007125915.1 Syntrophobacteraceae bacterium | reverse complement strand
TCCGGGTGCCGACCGCCGTAAACCAACTGGAGAGACTGCACCAGGAACTCTATTTCTCGAATGCCGCCGATTCCCAGCTTGACATCAAATCCTCTCCATCCCGTTGTGCGCTTCACCGCTTCCGCAAGAATGCGATCCCGCATGCTCCTCAGTTCGTCCAAGGCCTGAAAATCCAAAAACCTCCTGAACACAAAGGGCCGAACTTCTTGGATAAAAGCCATTCCCAGAGAACGGTTTCCCGCCACGGGCCTGGCCTTCAAAAGCATTTGCCGCTCCCAGGGATGTCCTCGCAGCAGGTAATGGTCAATGGCCATGGCGGATGGAGACACGAGCGGCCCGTCTTTTCCCTGGGGCCGAAGCCTGAGGTCCACCTCGAAAACCCGGTCCCCCTCCGCCCGGTCACTGAGGAGCCTTGACAATTGCCGGCACAGACGATTGAGACCCGCTGGTTCCCCCGAAAGTTCCGCCGCAACGCCTTTGCGCGGGGTGTGGAGAAAGATGAGATCCACATCGGAGACATAGTTGAGTTCCTGTCCTCCAAGTTTGCCCAGCCCCAGAATGGTGAGAGGAAAGTCCTCCAGAACCCGGGAAAGATCGGAACCTTCTCCATGGGACGCCCAGAGTTCCGGGCGATCCGTGAGGGACTTCAAGCCCACCTGCAGGGCAACACAGGCCAGATCGCTCACCTGTGAAGTGGTTTCAGCCAAATCCGCAAGGCCGACCAGGTCCCTGGCACCAATGCGAAGAAAATGCAATTGTTTGAATTCTCTAAATATTTTAAGAAGCTGCAGAAAGTTCTCTGCCCCGTTGGCCTTTTCCAGAAAACTCTGATAGAGACCCGTGAGAGGATATCTGCGGTAGAGGTTTCGGTCGTCGAGGAGCCACGCCACGTATTCCGGCTTGCGCCGAATGAGGGTTGCAAAATAATTGGAACAACGGCCGAGGCGTTCGATCACATCCATTTTTCAATTTCACCGTTTCCTTTCAAATGCTCGTGAGTCAGCTTTCTTTTGCCATCGTCAGAAAAAATATCACAGCCCATGGCCCCGTTGACTTCTTTTTTGAAAAAACCATTCAGCGTCTTAAGTTTTTTTTGTTTTCATTGATGATGGATAAAATTCATAGGTATATGCTACTAATAATTTTTGACTTGCCGCTGAAGCAGGCATTTCCAAGTCTGAAGGGGGCCCAGGGATTTCACTCTTCCAGACCCGTCATCTGCGGTGGCCCCTTGTCTGTCAGGTGCCGGAGAAGCAGCAGCCCAGTCGAAGCGTATCAAAGAGTAGAGGAAAAGAGATGAAAATCATTGCCATCATCCCCGCGCGATACCAATCCACAAGATTTCCGGGAAAACCCCTTGCCCTCATCGCCGGGCGGCCCATGATAGAGCATGTCTACGAAAGATCAGCCCGGTCCGGAGCCTTACAGAGGGTGGTGGTGGCCACGGATGATGACAGAGTGGCCCGGGCCGTGGATTCTTTTGGGGGAGAATTCGTTTTCACCCGTGCCGATCACCTGAGCGGAACCGATCGCATTGCCGAGGCAGCCCGCATCCTGCAACTGGACGAGAGTGACATCATCGTGAACGTTCAGGGTGACGAGCCGCTGGTATCAGGGAAGATGATCGAGGTTCTTGTGGGCGCCCTGAAGAACTCAAATGGGGCAGCCATGGCAACTCTTGCCTTCCCTTCCGAGAGCCTTGAGGGCTACCAGGACCCTCACGTTGTGAAAGTGGTTGTGGCCATGGATGGGCGGGCTCTTTACTTTTCCCGCTCTCCCCTGCCCTTCATGCGCGACCCGGGAAATGCTTCCATTTCATACTTGAAGCATCTGGGCTTTTATGCTTATGGGAACGCGTTTCTTCAGACCTTCACCCAGTTGCCCGAGGGCAGACTGGAGGCCATGGAAAAACTGGAGCAATTGCGCGCCCTGGAGCACGGCCACCCCATTGTGGTGGCCATCTCCCCCCAGGACACCCATGGAGTGGACACTCCCGAGGATCTGGCAAGAATTGAACGCCGCTGGAAGGAACTCGGGGGGGAATGAAGGGGCGAGCCGATCAAACTCCACCTGGAATGGAGCAAAGAAGACAATTATCATTTGCCATGAGCTGAATTATGAGTAAAGTCTCTCGGTTCAGGGTGGTGACAGGTCAGATGGGCTTCAGAGCCTTCGTTTTTGAGGGAAAAAACCTCACCACGCGTCGTGGTGGAGGATCGGCTGAGACTAAACCCCAGGATAACGCCTGGGAATCGCCGAAAAATACATTGAAATTGTGAGGAAAGAGGCATGATCTCTCCATGGAAGAAAAACAGGGCAATCCTTCTCCTTGAAGACGGAACGGTTTTCAGAGGTTACGCATTTGCGGGACAAGGACGGACTTTGGGAGAAGTGGTCTTCAACACGAGCATGACGGGATACCAGGAAGTGCTCACCGACCCGTCCTATAAGGGTCAAATCGTTGCCATGACGTATCCGCTCATGGGAACGTACGGGATCAATGATCAGGATCTGGAATCTTCAGCGGTTCAGGTGGAAGGTTTCGTGGTGAAAGAATACCAGGAATTCGCCAGCAACTGGCGCAGCACACGAAGCCTGCGTGACTTTTTGAATGAACATCAGAAAATCGGCATTGAAGGCATCGACACGCGGGCCCTGACACGCCACATTCGCCTGGCGGGTGCCCTGCGGGGGGTCATTGCCACGGATACGGACAATATCAAGGGGTTGCTCCAGGTGGTTCACGCCTTTCCACCCCTTTCAGGAGTGGACCTGGTGCGGCACGTGACCTGTTCCAAGCCCTACCGATGGATGAACGGCCCTCAAAAAGTGGACCTCGGCAACCCATGGGCACCCGTTGACAATCAACTGCGTGTCGCCGCCATTGACTGTGGCATCAAGTACAACATTCTCAGAAAACTGGAGCAGTCGGGATGCCAGGTGGTCGTATTTCCCGCTCACACCCCTTCATCAGAGATCCTGGCAACCCAACCCGATGGCATTTTTCTCTCCAATGGACCTGGAGACCCGGCAGCCGTCCACTACGTCATCAACACCGTTGGGGAACTCCTGGGCAAAAAGCCCCTTTTTGGCATCTGCCTGGGACACCAGATGATGGGACTTGCCCTGGGTGGAAAAACATTCAAGCTCAAATTCGGTCATCGGGGAGGAAACCAGCCCGTGAAAGACCTCACCACGGGTAAGGTGGAGATCACTTCACAGAACCACGGCTTTTGCGTGGCCATGGATTCCCTGGAAAAGGTGCCCGTGAGGCTGACGCATGTGAATCTCAACGATAACACCCTCGAAGGAATGGAACACCTGGAGATTCCGGCGTTCAGTGTGCAGTATCATCCGGAAGCGGCGCCCGGACCCCATGACGCGTCCTATCTTTTTGAAAGGTTCACCCATCTCATGAAAAAATGCAAAGGAAGCTGAAAGGATGCCTTCACGCCATGCCTCCATGGCAAGTGATCCCGCGATCGTTTGATGTGAAAGCATCCACCGAAACGGTCTTTATTTTTTTCATCCATTGCAAAGACTGAGACGGCAACCCGGCGACGTCTCCACAAAAAATGAACCGGCTCGAGTCAACGGCGATTTTCTGAGGATAGGAGCTCATGCCCAAGCGAACGGACATTCAAAAGATTCTCATCATAGGTTCCGGTCCCATCATCATCAGCCAGGCGTGTGAATTCGACTACTCGGGAACGCAAGCCTGCAAAGCCCTACGTGAAGAAGGCTACCAAGTCATTTTGATCAACAGCAACCCCGCAACCATCATGACCGATCCAGAGCTTGCGGACAGAACGTATATTGAGCCCATCACCCCTGAGGCGGTTTCCAAGGTCATCGAACGGGAACGCCCCCACGCCCTTTTGCCCACCCTTGGAGGACAGACAGCTCTCAATGTGGCCGTTCAGGTGGCTCAAATGGGTGTGCTTGAGAAGTTTGGCGTGGAGATGCTGGGCGCGCGGGTGGAGGTGATTCAGAAGGCTGAGGATCGCCATCTTTTTCGAGAAGCCATGAACCGCATTGGGCTTCGTGTTCCCAGGAGCGGCATCGCCCAGGACATGAAGGAGGTGGAAAGCATTGCCCTCCAGATAGGATTTCCCATCATCGTCCGTCCCTCTTTCACTCTGGGAGGAACGGGAGGAGGGGTGGCTTATAACCGGGAGGAGCTCCTCCACATCGCCCAGGGCGGACTGGACGCCAGTCCCGTGAATCAGGTGATGCTGGAAGAATCGATTCTTGGATGGAAAGAATTTGAGCTGGAAGTCATGCGCGATCACATGGACAACGTGGTGATCATTTGCTCCATCGAAAACATGGATCCCATGGGAGTCCACACGGGAGACTCCATCACCGTGGCGCCCGCCCAGACACTCACCGACCGCGAATACCAGGTGATGCGGGATGCCTCCATCCACATCCTGAGAGAAATCGGCGTGGAAACGGGCGGTTCCAACGTTCAATTCGCCGTCAATCCCCAAAATGGTGAGATGGTGGTCATCGAGATGAACCCTCGCGTATCCCGCTCTTCCGCCCTGGCCTCCAAGGCAACGGGTTTCCCCATCGCCAAGATTGCGGCCAAACTGGCCGTGGGATATTCCCTGGACGAGATCGCCAATGACATCACCCGTGAAACAAGGGCTTCCTTTGAACCCACCATTGACTACTGTGTGGTGAAGATGCCCAGGTTCACCTTTGAAAAGTTTCCCAAGACTCAGGATTTTCTCACCACGGCCATGAAATCGGTGGGAGAAACCATGGCCATCGGGCGAACCTTCAAGGAAGCCCTCCACAAAGCCATCCGTTCGCTGGAAACGGGTCACTGGGGTTTCACAGACCCCCCCGCATCCCGGGACCCATCGTATCTGGAGCAGCTGAAACAAAAGATCCGAACACCCAATTCCAAAAGACTTTTCCAGGTTGCAGAAGCCTTCAAGCTGGGGGTCAGCGTCGCGGACGTGCACGATCTCACCTGGATCGATCCCTGGTTTCTGCACCACATACGGGAGATTGTCCAACTGGAGGAAGCCATTGGCTACGAGGGCCGCGAATTTCTCCGGGATCCCGAAAAGCTTCGATTCGCCAAATCCTGGGGATTTTCCGATGGAAGGCTCGGTCAGCTCACATTTACGGACGAAGACACGGTGCGACAGGCCCGCATGGAAAAAGGAGTCATCCCTGTCTACAAACTGGTGGACACCTGCGCCGCTGAATTCGAGGCTCACACTCCCTATTACTATTCCACCTATGAGATGGAAGACGAGTCGAGAGCTTCAGACCGTCCCAAAGTGATCATCCTGGGAGGAGGCCCCAACCGCATTGGCCAGGGCATCGAGTTCGATTATTGTTGCGTGCATGCGTCATTTTCCCTGCGGGAAGACAACATTGAATCCATTATGGTCAATTCCAACCCGGAGACTGTTTCCACAGATTATGACACTTCCGACAAGCTTTATTTTGAGCCGCTCACCAGGGAAGATGTGCTTCACATTGTGGAAAGGGAAAAACCCCTGGGCATGATTGTTCAGTTTGGAGGTCAAACGCCCCTCAACCTCGCCGTTTCCCTTGAAAACTGCGGTGCAAAAATCCTTGGCACTTCTCCCGATGCCATCGATCTGGCCGAAGACAGAAAGCGCTTTCAGACGATGTTGCACAAGCTGGGCCTGAAGCAGCCCAGAAACGCCACCGCCTTCACTTACGAGGAAGCTCTCCTGGCAGCACGGGAGATCGGATATCCCGTTGTGGTCCGTCCCTCCTATGTTCTTGGGGGGCGCGCCATGGAAATCGTCTATGATGACTCCATGCTGCAAACGTTCATGGAGACGGCTGTGCATGTCTCTCCCGGCCATCCCATACTCATTGACCAATTCCTGGAAGATGCCGTCGAATTGGACGTGGATGCCCTTAGCGACGGGCAGGCAACCGTCACCGGCGGAATCATGGAGCACATCGAGAAGGCGGGCATTCATTCGGGGGACAGTTCCTGTGTGCTGCCCCCCATCACCGTCTCTTCTTCCATGCAGGAGGAAATTCGGCGCCAGACCCGGCTTTTGGCCAGGGAACTGGGAGTGGTGGGCCTCATGAATGTGCAGTTTGCCATTCAGAACGACGAGGTGTTCATTTTGGAAGTGAACCCCAGAGCCTCCAGAACGGTTCCTTTCGTCAGCAAAGCCATCGGAGTGCCCTTGGCAAAGCTGGCAACCAAAGTTATGCTTGGGAAATCTTTGAAAGAACTGGGGTTTGACAAGGAAGTGGTGCCCAAGCACGTGTCCGTGAAAGAATCGGTCTTTCCTTTTGCGCGGTTTCCCGGTGTGGATCTGCTTTTGGGTCCCGAAATGAAATCCACGGGTGAAGTCATGGGCATGGGACACAACTTTGGCATCGCCTTCGCCAAAGCTCAGGCCGGCGCAGGATACGGGCTTCCCACTGAAGGGACCCTTTTCATCAGCGTCCATGACGGGGACAAACCCTCAGTAGTTCCTGTGGCTGAAAAGTTCAGAGATCTTGGATTCCACCTCATTGCCACCGAAGGAACGGCTCGCTATCTGCGGGACCATGGGGTGGGTGCAGAAGAAGTCTGGAAACTGAGTCAGGGTCGCCCTAACATTTTGGATTTCATAAAGAATCACCAAATAAGCCTTGTGATCAACACGAGTCTTGGTAAAAAGACACATTCGGATGCCTACGAGATTCGCTGGACGACTTTAACCTACAATGTCCCCTACGCCACCACCATCGCTGGGGCAAAAGCCATGGCTGAAGCCGTTGAAGAACTGCAGCGGGGCACCTGGAGTGTCAAAAGCATTCAGGAGTATCACAGCGACTCACCCATAAAGAACTGAGGCACGGCGCCTGAATGGGTTCCAGAGGGCGTTGATCGTGAAGGGGACAGCCACGAGGCCTTATGCCCCCCGCCATTGGCGCCTCCTCACACTCACTTTCACAAAAATTGGAGTTTCTCTCTCACCCATGAACATGCGATCACTCCCTGGAAAACTCGCCCCTTACGAGCCCAGAAAGCGCGAAGAATGCGGCATCTTTGGGATTTATGGGCATGAAGATGCGGCAAAACTCACTTACTTCGGCCTTTACGCCCTTCAGCATCGAGGTCAGGAAAGCGCGGGCATTGCGGTCTCCGACGGGTGCCAGATACAGGACTACAAGCACATGGGACTTGTGCCCGATGTTTTCGACGAACAGACCCTCAACCAGCTCCGGGGCCACATGGCCATAGGCCACGTGCGCTATTCCACCACAGGCTCATCACTTCTGAGCAACGCTCAGCCCTTTGTCGTCTTCCATGACAACGAACATTACGCCATCGGTCACAACGGAAACCTCATCAATGCTTACGAGTTGAGGCGGGAACTGGAATCCAATGGCGCCATATTTCAATCCACCATGGATACGGAAGTGGTCATGCACCTCATGGCCAAAAACTTGAAGCATGGCATTGACCAGGCCCTGGTGGAGGTGATGACGCGCATCAAAGGAGCCTACTCCCTTGTGATGTGCACCAAGGATAAGCTCATTGGGGTGAGGGACCCACGCGGCTTCCGCCCCCTGTGCCTGGGAAAGCTCAACGACAGCCACGTGCTGGCATCAGAAACCTGCGCTCTTGATTTGATCGAAGCGGATTATGTCCGTGACATTGAACCCGGTGAAATAGTGATCCTGGACAAGAACGGTCTGCGGTCCATCAAGCCCCTCCCTCCAGTGCGCCCTGCCCACTGCATTTTTGAGTTCATCTATTTTGCCCGTCCGGACAGCATCATTTTTGGGCAGAACGTCTACGAGTTCCGCAAGCGGCTTGGCCGCCTCTTGGCCGAAGAAAAAGCGCCCCTCGCAGGGGACCTCATCCTTCCTTTTCCCGATTCGGGCAATTACGCTGCCCTTGGAGTGGCCGAAGCCTCCCGAATCCCTTTTGAAATGGGAATCATACGGAACCATTATGTGGGCAGAACATTCATCCAGCCCAGTCAGGCCATGAGGGACTTCGGCGTGCGCGTCAAGCTCAACCCCGTTCGTGATGTCCTGAAAAACAAGAATGTCGTCGTGGTGGAAGACTCGATCATTCGCGGGACCACCACACGCACACGCATCAAGGCTTTGAAACAGTCGGGGGCCAAAGAAATCCACATGCTGGTGAGCTGTCCTCCCCATCGATTTCCATGTCCCTACGGCATTGATTTTTCCACCAAGGGAGAATTGGTGGCCGCCACGCACACCCTGGATGAAATCCGGGACTTCATTGGGCTTGATTCCCTGCACTACCTGAGCCTTGAAGGGCTCCTGCGTGGTGCCGGATCTTCCCTGGACAACCATCCCTATTGCCTGGCGTGCTTCAATGGGGATTATTCCGTCCCCTTTGAAGACCGGGTCAGAAAAGACTGCCTCGAACACCAGGTGAGGTGATGCGGGGACACCCAATCCAATGCTTTCCAGAAGTGGAAAACGACAGGAAACTCCTTTGAAAAAGAACCCTATTTTGAACTCATCACAGGAACCCACTCTTGAAAACGGGCGGTTTTCATCACAGCCCATGGCCTGCGGCCGCGATTCCAGCAGACAAACCTTCACAAGGGAGGAAATATTCAAAACGGCCCGGGACGTCCTGAAAACAGAGGCCGAAGGAATCCTTCATCTCATGGAGCGCATGGATGATTCCATTTGTGTGGCGGTGCAGTGGATTTTGGACACCAGCGGCAGAGTCATTGTGACGGGCATCGGCAAGTCGGGCATTGTGGGAAGGAAAATCGTGGCGACCCTCAGCAGCACAGGGACACCGTCCTTCTTTCTGCACCCGGCTGAAGCCATGCACGGAGATCTTGGAATGGTGCGAAGCGACGACATCGTTCTCGCTCTGTCCAATAGCGGAGAGACTGATGAACTCAACATGATCCTTCCCAGTCTCAAAAGGACCGGAACCCGAATCATCGCTTTCACGGGCAACCCGGCCTCGACGCTGGCGCGCCATTGCGACCTGGCCATATACACGGGTGTCCAGAGGGAAGCCTGTCCTTTCGGACTTGCCCCCACAGCCAGTTCCACCGCCCAGTTGGCCATGGGGGATGCCCTTGCGGTGGCTCTCATCAAAATGAGGAATTTCCAACCGCAGGATTTCCGTCGCTTTCATCCCGGCGGCCATCTTGGAGAGCGCCTTCGTGTGCCCCTTTTTGAGGTGATGAAACAAGGGGATGCCATTCCCAAGGTGGAGGAAAACACCCTCATCCCGGAGGCTCTTAAGGAAATGAGCCGAAAAGGCGTGGGCGCGACCCTCGTTGTGAACTCCCAGGGGCAGCTCACAGGGATCTACACCGACGGTGATCTGCGGCGGACTCTCAATCAGGAGGCGGGCTGGAGCTCCAAATTCATCGTGGAAGTCATGACCGCAAACCCCATGTGCATCGTTTCCGAAAAATCCGTCGCCGATGCTTTGGAAATGATGGAACAGAATCTCATCACAGTGCTGCCTGTGGTTTCCGCCTGCGGCGAACTCGAGGGAATCCTTCACCTCCACGACCTTCTGGGCAAAGGCCGCATCAAGTTCACCGCATAGACTCCTTCATCGCAATGGCGCCGCACCGAATCATGCGGCTGAAGGCAGCTCACACCAGGACCCTTCACCGATTCACAAACCTGGAATCGGAAACCATTTCCTCCATCTTTTCAATTTTGCCCGTGAGCCATCCCTCCTTTTGTGTGACATGAGCATCCATTTGAGTGACATATGGTTTTATGTCCAAAAGTGGAGTACCATCCAAAATGTCCACATCCAGAATGTGGAGGACATTCCCCGTTACTTCTGCGAGGCGGACGATGGAAAGGCCTATGGCATTGGGGCGCCTGGGGGCACGCGTGGCAAAAACTCCACGGTGTTCCTCATCCATGAAGGGAATGACCTGGAGGTCATATCCCCGCGAGAGATGAAAATGATAGATCAGATATATGTGAGAAAAACCGTCCAGGTCCTGCAAACCGGAGACATATTGCTCTTCAAGCTGGATTTCGCCCCGAATGTCCCTGGCGGCCGCCGACTGAATGGGCATGCCCTCTCTTGTTTTGAAGGGTGAATGAATGATTCCGATGGGATGAAACGTGACGCTCCTGTCCATGAGCAAACCCTTTCTTGTTTGGCGGTTCAAATTGAATTCAAAGTAAAAATGAATCCTGGATAAATACATGTATACTCAAATCATTTATTTCGTGATCGCCCTCTCCCTGTTCGGCCTGCAGCAACCGGCAGTTCAACCCGTTCTTTCCGGTCATGCCACGCTGGTGGGGGTCCTCGGCCTTCTGGGCCTTTACGGTCTCCTCTGCCGAATCCTGTACAGCAGGGTCATTCAGCTTGTAAAAGCCGGCGTTCATCGCTCTCTGGCCGTGTCCCGCTGCCAGACCCTTCAAAACATTCTGTCTCTTCTGGCCCTCGGCTTTCTCGCAATCCACGTGTATGTTCTCAACATCAAGTATCATCTGGTGAAAATTCCCTTGACCGGAGAATCGCTCACCGCAACAGGCCTGACAGCTCTTTTCATCTACGGCCTTCACTTGACGGTCATGTGGTCTCAAAGCCACGCCGCCCATGTGATGGTTCATGAATCCCGGTTGACGAGAGGGGCATACATCAGAAGCCAGTGGACATTCAGCCTGGGGATTCTGGCACCATGGCTCGTCATATCCCTCGCAATCGATTTCATTGTGGCCATGGGTTTTGCGGATCTCCTTGACTCAACCTGGGGCCAGGTGTTCCTGCTGGGCTCCCTGATGCTTTTGTTCATGCTCCTGGGACCATGGCTCGTGGTTCGGCTCTGGCGTTGTGAACCCATTGCCGATCCCCGCTCTCTCCAGGAAATGGAAGCTTTTTGCCACAAGCACAGGTTTCCCGTGGCCAATTTGTATCAGTGGCCCGTCATGGGCGGCGAATCGCTCACCGCAGCCATCATCGGAATCCTTCCCCGCTTGAGATACATTCTCATCACCCGGGGATTGCTGTCCATTCTGAACAAGGAGGAACTGGAAGCGGTCATGGCCCATGAAATGGGGCATGTTCGCCGACTGCATCTCCCATTTTTCTTTTTCCTGTTCATTCTATTTTTTGTATTTGCCTATGGGGCAAACGATTTGGTCGTACTGTGGCTGCTTCAAAACAGCAGCGTCTTCTCCTGGAGCTTCGGCGATGACGGTTTGGGGCATTCCTTGTTTTCGTTGATTTACGGACTGCCGTTCCTTCTCATGCTGCTCCTGTATTTTCGATTTATTTTTGGTTTTTTTTTGAGAAACAGTGAGCGTCAGGCGGACCTTTATGCAATGGAATTGCAGGGACACCCCTATGCGCTGGTGAACTCTTTGAAAAAGATCGCCCTCTTCTCGGGAAACAGGGAAGACTTGCCCAGTTGGCACCACTTCAGCATCGGGGAACGCGTCGCCTTCCTCCTTGACGCTTTTCACGACACAAGGGTGCGCCAGCGACACCATTTGAAACTTTACTCGGCAGCGGCAGTCTTCTTTGCGATCACTCTCGGAGCGACCTACGGGCTGCACCAGTTCCAGCGAACAGATGCTTTTGCTGCCTGGGAGAGGACGGTGCAGGTTCAAATTTTGGTGAAAGCCCTTGAAAGAGACGCCCACGATGCGACACTTCTTGGAGCTTACGCGGGAGTTCTCCTCGAAGCCGGGGCTTATGGTGAATCGGAAAGGATCTTTCAGAAAGCACTGACCATAGACCCCGAACATGCGGTCAACCTCAACAACCTGGCCTGGCTTTACGCCACGGCCCCTGAGCCCTACTTCAACCCTGAGAAAGCACTCAGGCTCGCTCAGCAAGCCGTTCAATTGGAAAGGGAGCCCTACATCATAGACACCCTCGCAGAGGCTTATTACGCCAAAGGGGAATATGACGCGGCCTTAAAAACCATTCAGAAAGCCATCGATCAGGAGCCGGCCAACCTGGAATACTACATCGATCAGAAGCGGAAATTCGAAGAGGCCTTGCGGTCATTGGAGAAAAAGAAGGGTGGCTCCTCAGGTGTCCCATGAGCCTTTGGCAAAATCTTCTGAAAGCCAGGGTGAAGGGAGAGGCGGGGATGGTTGCCCACACCCGCTTTGGGGAGTGCACCGCCGTTCATGGCCAATGGGATATCACCTTCAATGGCCTCAAGTAAAACCCTTGAGATGCGGCGGGTTTTAAGGATCGAGAAAAACTCCAATGGCAGGAGCGCTCACAAGAGCGCTCAACGGGCGAGGACAAGTGAGTCTAGAGGCGACCCATCACTCCCATCAGGTGTAAAACCTCGCTGAGTGGCGCATTGAGATTCGCTCGATGGTTGGCAAAAAACCCATCGAGGCTCGAATTCATCACATACCATGGGTTCATCTCTTCCACCCGGTGCAACTGATGGAGCATCTGATCCATCACTTCGATTCCGTAAAGAGTGTTTTCCAGGGGTGTTTCAAATCCCACCCTCACCACTTTGAGCATCTCAAAATATACGTGGGCAACCCCCTTGGCATAGTAGAATTGATCGTCCGTTTCGAACCAGCCGACGGGAGAGGCCACGAGAGTCTTGTTCACATTTCCAAGAAGATCCTTGTAGGTTCCAAGGAGGCTGAGGAGGGTGTCTTTGCGATAGTAAAAGCTCCTTTGTCCGCTTTCCAGCTTGGTCACGAACTTGTTCAAATGCTTGAGGGCGTCAGAGTAGGATTTCTCCGCTGAGGGGAACATGAACCGGGTGGGACTGATCATGAGATGACTCAGAGCCTTCTCCAAGTCCGGGTCATAACTGTCGGCCTCGCCCATGCGGGTGAGGCTGTCTTTCAAGCGCAGAGCTGTGAATCGCAATGCTTCAAGAACACCCAGCTGAAAATTGTTCACATTGTCCGTGACCCGGCCAATGAGGATGTCGTTGGGGCGCCACCCCAAAAAGCGTCCATTGAGCTCATGGTCGAGCAATGCGATCATCGTCTCCACGAAGGTGACGCCGGGCACGGGAGAAATTTCCGGAAGAACGACTCCCTCAACCTGCACATCGCCATAATAGACCTCATCGGAGCTTCCAAAATCGGCCATGGGATTGAGATTCCGGGAAGAAACCGCCAGAAGGGCGACCTGATCCCCCAGAACTTCCACTGAAGATGCCGTGGAGGCCTTCGTCTTTTCTTGCCCCTGGCCTCGCGCCAAAGGAGGCCCTGAAGTCTCACGGGCTTTCAGCTCCTGAGGAGAGGAATGGGTGGCGGGAGTTTGGGGGTCCGCTGCTGCCACTCGCGGGTGGGTGCCGGGTTCCTCTTTCAAGCCTCCAGCTTCACCCTGCAGCGCTTCATGGGCAAATGTGAAGAACCGCTGCGGAACACCAGCGGTGTGCAGGGTGATCAGCAGGGCACAAAGGGAGACGAGCAGGTATGCCCACCCGAGCCGGCTCAAAACAAATGGACCCCTTGGCGGCTTTTGTTCTTCATTCCGGGAGTTTGCACCTTCCATTCTTCGCTCCTCATGGTGTGTTCAGGAAGGGTCCTTCATGAACTGAAAGCTTCCCTCATGTAAGTGGCGCATGCATCCGTGGACTCCCATGCAGACACGCTGTGTACCCAGTGTGTTTTTGTGTTGAGCCTTGAGGCCAAGCCTTCAAATAGGAAGCGTGCAATGTTTTCTGAAGAGGGGTTTCGTTCCTGAAAGAAGGGGTGCTGGTTCAAATAACCGTGATCCAGCTCCGCAAGAAGAACCCGGGTGGCATGTTTCACTTCACCAAAGTCGATCAGCACTCCGCTCTCTTCAAGCTGAGTGCCTCTCAGCACCACTTCAATCTTCCAGTTGTGGCCGTGAAGGTTCTCGCACCGCCCCCGAAAGTTTCGAAGGTGATGCGCCGCAGAGAAATCGCTTATGATCTTCAGTTCATAGATTCCGCGGTGGCCGCTGTTTTCTGTGATCAAATCAGAGTCTCCCCACCAAAATTTCCATACATGCAGAATCCATTCGTTTCCACCTCCGCATGACCCGCCGACGGCCTGGGATCTGTGTCAGCAGCAAATATTCAGATGAGTGAGGCAAAAGTGGCTTTGGGCACAATAAGATTGACCACATTTAGCCGAAAGGGTCTTCTTTGTCAAACCCAATCCCTTGCGGAGCCTCGACCCGCCGTATGGATCAAATGGTCATTTTGAGGTTGACTCCAAAAACATTTTCCATTACATATCACCGTGCCTGTGGCGGTGTAGCTCAGTCGGTCAGAGCATACGGCTCATATCCGTAGTGTCCGGGGTTCGAAGCCCTGCACCGCCACCAGTATCGCCCAATGATGGGGTTCCCGACAGCAGACGGGAGCCCTATTTTTTTGTTGAAAAACAGCAAATTGTATTTTATTAAGTATCCTTTGAAGTTATAGGAAAGCTCTTGATCGTGTTCACACGGAGCCCCTTGAAAAGGGCGCGCATTGAGTTGGGAGAGGAATCATCATGACGCTGACAAAGGCACATATTGTCGAAAACTTATTTGCCAAAAACATTTTCACCAAGACCGAGTCCGCCGAGATCATCGAGACCCTGTTCGAAATAGTGAAGCAAACCCTTGAAGAAGGGGAAGATGTTCTCATCAGCGGGTTTGGGAAATTCAGCGTCAAGGAAAAAAACCAGAGGCGAGGACGCAATCCTCAGACGGGAGACCCCATCATGCTTTCTCCTCGAAAGGTTGTGACCTTCAAGTGTTCGGGGGTGCTCAGGGAGAGGATTAACGAAGGCAAATGAGTTCTGGGCATGACCGGTGAGACCTTTCCCAGGAGGTTTTTTGTCCCCTCTCGGGTATTTTGCGTTGCCTGTGCCGTGCCGGACACCGCCACCCGTTCAAACCTTTTCATGAACTGCCTCTGTGGGTGCCATCACGAAGGGCATTCCAAGGGAAAGAAAAGAAACCCCTTCCTTCAGTCCAAGTTTTCCGTCACTTCAAATGGTCAGGCAGCTCCGTTCCAGCCGACGGCTCACATATTCCAGTTGCTGCTTGAATCTGTTGTTCTTTCCATCCAGCTCCTTCATGACCCCGTTCACCGCGTAAAGCACCGAACTGTGACTTCGATTGAACCGCTTCCCAATGGTGCTCAACGATTCAGTGGTGTACTGGCGGGAGAGATACATGCCTATTTTTCTTGCCAGGGCAATGTCTTTGCGTCTCTGGGGAGAAGCGAGCTGCTCCATGGTCACCTGGAAGGTGGCGCAGATTATTTTCTGAATGTGCTCCACGGTGATTTTGGGCAGGTTGTCAAGCATGGTCTCAGTGACTTCCCGGGCCAATTCCAAGGATAGGGGGATGCCCAGAATGCTCGTTTTGGCCATTATTCCCACCAGGCAGCTTTCAATTTGCCTCACGTCTCCCGCCATTCGCTCAGCCAGGAATTCCGCCACTTCCATGGGCATGACCAAATTTTCACATTTTGCTTTGCGCTTGATGATTTCCAGCCTGGTCCTGAAATCGGGAGTTTCGATGGGTGCCATGAGACTCCCACTGAGCCTTGACTTGAGTTCACCCGAAAGCCTCGGAATGTCCCGGGGATGAGAGTTCCCGGTGCAAAGGACGTGCTTGCCCCGGTCCATCAGTTCATCGAGGGTGTAAACCAGTTCGTTCTGCACCTTTTCTTTGCCGCTTAAAAACTCCACCCTTTCCAGAAGAAGGACATCGCAACCCATTCTGAACTTATTCTTGAAAGCTTCGATGCTTCCATGTTTGAGAGCGAAGATCATTTCGTTGGCAAACTGTTCCGCTGTGACGTACTGGACTCTGAGTGACGGATTTTGGGAAACGAAATGATTTCCCACAGCGTGGGACAGATGACTCTTGCCAAGGCCTGTCTCTGACATGAGATAAAGGGACTGATTGTGAAATTGAGAACCATTCACCATGGCCAAGGATGCAGCGAAGGCAAAATGATTGGAGTTTCCCACAACAAAATGATCAAAGGTGAATCGTGGATTGAAGGAGGGTCCTGATCTTTTGATCAGGTCATGGAAAGAGATTTGCCTGGGCCCTTCTTTTTCTTCCTCCTGCACGCTCTGTACATGGCCATCACGCATGATCTGGTATTCGACCTGTTCCAGTCTGGGAAACAATTCCCGTGCCGCAGGAATGAGACGTTCTTCCAGCTTTTCTTTCAACCATTCGATGTGAAATCGATTTCTGCATCCCAGGACCAGCGTGTTTTGCTCCATTCCCATGGGTTCGATGGTTGAAACCCACAAATCATACTGACCCTTGGACAGGAATTTCTGGAGACTCTTTTTGATCTGCTGCCATTCTCGGTCCATACTAAAGCTTTTCCCTTTCAAAAGATTGACAGTCAAAATCTCTGTTTCCATTTTCCAAGCGCAAAAATCAGCAGTTCTTCAGGAATAAACCCACGGGAAAGCCTCCTGTCCCATACGCAGGCAGAATCGAAGACAGAACCGCAGTCTTCCATATCCCGGTTCAGATCCAATTGGACGGAGGAAAAAACAGCATGAGGAAAGTGTTTTCGATGTAGACCGCATCGACTCGTGTTCCGGTCGGGATTCTTCATATCCAAGATTCACAGCCGGGTCAAAGTCGATATGGTCAGTTTGAAAGGAGTTCAGAGAAAATCCTCGGAGGTGAAGAATTCGTCAGGATCCATGGATGTTACGAATCTGTGACAGTTAACATGTTGACACCTATGCATTTTCTCATATTTCAGCTTTTATTGAAATTTCGAGACTTTATGTGGGTATGGAGAGGATTCTTTCCGATACAGAACAAATGGATCTTCGTTTTTCTTGTTTTTTCTCACAAAAACTACTTCCTTCGTTGGGCCTTTCTGTC
>SLCH01000086.1 GCA_007125915.1 Syntrophobacteraceae bacterium | reverse complement strand
TCCGGGAAGGGAGCAGATGGGCAAAGGCGGCACGCAGGGGTTCGAGGGTTTCGGGAAAAAGACCGTTGAGGGCGATGTGCACGTCATGGCCCGAATTGTTGCGCGCCAGGGCTTGAGCGATGGCCAGGGAGTAGCGCCCGATCCCCCTTTGACGGCTTCCTTTGGTCTGGGCTCCCTGAAGATCGATGACCAGCCGCATGTCAGCGCTTCTCCCTGGCTTTTTGCGCCATGTCCTGAATTTCCAGGTAGATCCTTTGAGCATTCTCGCTCATGGAATCCTCCTGGGGCCCCTCCGGGTGCACAAAAGTGCTCTGTGTCTGGCCCGCATTGCGGGCCGCGCCCGCCAACCGGTCCCTGAGGGAAGGAAAAGGAAGGAGAATTCTTTCCACCCGCTCCCGTATGGAGGGACGATCCAGGAAAAGACGAACCAGCCGGTTGAATGCTCTTTTCAGCAGCGCCACCGCCCATTGCCTGGCTTTCCCGAGAAAATCCTTCAGGAACCGGACGCTTTGGGGCACCAGGGATTTGGCTTTTCGCAGGGGCCATGTGACGCGCCAGGACCAGCTGGACTCCATGGCCTTCAGCTGGCTTACCAGCTGGTGAATAAAATCCTGAGCCTGCTCCAGTTCTTCAAGTTTTTGCTCCAGTTCTGCATTCTTTTCATCCAGCATTTCCCTCGTCTGCCTGCCTTCCCGGGCATCGCTCTGAGCTTCCCGAACCCGGGCTTCCTGCTCATTCCTCTCCGTCTCCAGTTCCTCAATGCGCATCATGGCCGCCTGGCCCTTGGCTCTGGCCGCCGCCGCATCCACTTCCGCCTCCTGGGCCCGGCGTTCCGCTTCCCATTGGGCCAGCCGAATGAAATCATCAAAAATGTGAGGGGGAAGCTCAAAGGCAAGGGCCAGTTCCTCGTGTTCCCTTGCCAGGTAGAAGCGGTTGAGGCCGTCAAAGTAGGTGAAAACGTAGTCGGCCTGAGTGAGCATAGGCTCCCACTCTTCATAGCTCTGGACCGTGGTGTTGGGCAGGGTCGATTCCACGATGATGATCCAGGGGCGAAAGCGCTGAAGGTCCAGTCCCTGCAAAACGGCCTTTTCCGCCCCTTCCACGTCGATGTTCAAAAAGTGGATGGGAGCTTCGTGGTAGGTTTTGCAGATGGTGTTGAGAGTGAGCACCGGAACCTTTCGTTCCACGATGGAATGGCCGCTCTCTTCCCGGTGACGCCGGGCGATGGCGGGATCGGTGGTGGAAAGGCCCGTGTAGGGAATTTCATAAAGGACGATTTCCCCATCTTGGTCTCCCGCGGCCACCTGCAGGTTGATGTCGTTGGGCCGCGCCCGCTGCAGCTCCTGGAACCAGTGATCGGTGGGTTCGATGTTGATGCCGCACCAGCCCTGTTCGTAGAAGGCCCGGGTGACCGAGTCTCCATGAGGGTTATTGGCCCCCACGTCCATGTAAAACCCGTGCTCCACCCCTTGGAAGGCACGGCGCAGCATGACGTCTTCATAGTTCTGAGCATAGGAAATGAAAGTCATGACATCTCCACAGTGATGCGGGGTTCCATCCAGTTGCAGCCCACAAAAACGGTCTTGTCCAGGTTCACCACGTTGAACACCAGGGCCAGGTCCCTCCACTCATAGTTGTCTTCGAGGTGGTTTTCCGTGCTCACCAGGGCCGTGGAAACGGAGTAACTTCCCGGGCCCAGGTTCATGGGGAAATGGATGTGCAGTCGAAGGCGCTGTCCCCCTTTCACGTCTTTCAGAGGCTGATGCGTGTACCAGGTGTTGGTGCCGTAGATGTCCTGGCCCAGACGGTCTTTGATGACATACCCAAAAATCAGGGAAGGCAGGTCCTTGTGCACGGCCACGTCCACCTGCATGCGGACGGGAGTGCCCACATTGACCAGTTCCATGGGCTGATTTTTCTCGTTGAAAAGGGCGATGGATTCCACCCGGGCTTCACCCGTTCCCGAGCACACCTGGTTCTTGCCGTTTTCCAGGGGCGTGATCTGCACGGTGCTCTGGTCCTTTTCAGCGATGAGGGCATTGTAGTGATCCATGACCTCCTGGGGATCTCCGTCCTTGATGACGCTCCCCTGATCCAGGAGGATGGCCCGGTCGCACAAACCCTGGATAGCACCGCGGTCGTGGGACACAATGAGCAGGGTGGTTCCTTCCTTCTGAAACTGGCGAATGCGGTTGAAGCTTTTGTGCTGAAAGTAAGCGTCTCCCACGGAAAGGGCTTCGTCGATGATGAGGATTTCGGGCCGGTATGCCGTCACCACGGCGAAGGCCACGCGCATCTGCATGCCGCTGGAGTAGGTGCGGACGGGGTGGTCGAAATAATCGCCAATTTCGGCGAAGCCCTCAATGTGGGGCATGACGTGTTCGATCTGGTCCCGCTGAAAGCCCATGAGCCCCGCCGCGTGCCACACATTCTGGCGTCCTGTCAGTTCGGGGTTGAACCCCATCCCCAATTCAAGGATGGCGGCGATGCGCCCATGAACCTCCACATGGCCTTCCGAGGGACGAAGGGTTCCCGTGACCATTTTGAGCAGGGTGCTTTTTCCCGCACCGTTCTGACCCACGATGCCCACCGCCTCCCCACAGTGGACCTGAAAGGTGACGCTGCGAAGAACCCACTGCTCCTCATGGGCCTTAACGGGCAGGCCAAACCAGCGGGCCACGCGCTGCCACTCGGACTTGTAGGTCCGAAAGGCTTTGCCGAGGTTTTGAACCGAGAGGCACGTCACAGGGCATCCACCATTTCGGGGCCCGCTTTGCGGAACATGAACAGCCCCAGGGTCATGAGCCCCAGGGACACCAGGGCGACCAGGGCGAGCTTCTTAAAGTCGGGCGGAGCATGGTAAACGAGCACATTCTGGTACGCATGCACCACGGGATAAACGGGGTTGAGCAGCAGCCAGTGCTGCAGCCTCTCGGGGATGATGCTCACGGGATAAACAATGGGGGTGAACCAGAAGAGAAACTGCAGACCGATGGGCACCACCTGCCCGATGTCACGGATGAAAACATTGAGCACACCGAGGATCATGCCGAACCCCACTGCCAGAGCCACGGTGATCAGTGTGAGGAAAGGGAGCCAGAGCAGAGCCGCCGCGGGAGGATGCCCCAAAAGGGTGAAAATGATGAGGATGGCCAGAAGGAGCATGACGTTGTTCAGAAGACAGGAGCCCACGGTGATGGTGGGGAGAGCGATGCGGGGAAACATGATTTTTTTCATCAGGTTGCCGTTTTCGATGAAAAGGGTCACACTGCGCAGGACGATTTCGCTGAAAAGAGTCCAGGCAAGGATGCCTGCCGTGAGATAGATGGCGTAGGCGTAGCGGTTGTCGATTCCCGGAAGCTTGGCGGCCAGCACGGCGGAGAGAATGAGGGCGTAGATGGTCACCTGGGCCAGGGGATTGAGGATCATCCAGATGGCCCCCAGGCGGCTGCGCACAAAGCGAGCGACGAACTCGTTGCGAATGGAACTGAAGACGAAGCCCCGGTAGTGCCAGAGGCTGGTGAAAAGGTCCAACATTCAAACTCCCCGAAAATGCGACATCCTCCGAAGCTGGATGACCTGGTTGCCGGAAGGGGGGGTGACACTCCCCTCAGAAGTCTGCAGGGCTCATCTCAACGGGTAGGGACGCACATCCTAAAATCCCTGCCGCCGGCACAAATCGTCCTTCTGGCAGGCACGAAGATCGTGAGCCACCATTTCCCGCACCAGGTCTTCAAAGGAAATCTCGGGAGTCCAACCCAGCTTCTCCCGGGCCCTGGAGGCATCGCCCAGGAGACTTTCCACTTCCGTAGGGCGGAAAAACCGGGGATCGATCCGCACGATGGTCCGGCCCGTCTTCTCATCCACACCCACTTCGTCCACCCCTTCGCCCTGCCACACCATGACCATGCCCAATTCCGAGGCGGCAATTTCCAGGAACTGGCGGACGGTGTGCTGCCGTCCCGTGGCGATGACATAGTCGTCCGGTTCCTGCTGCTGGAGCATGAGCCACTGCATGCGCACGTAATCCCTGGCGTGGCCCCAGTCCCTTCCCGCATCCAGGTTGCCCATGTGCAGGCAGTCCTGAAGGCCCATCTTGATGCGTGCCAGGCCCATGGTGATCTTGCGGGTGACGAAGGTTTCCCCGCGCAAGGGGGATTCGTGGTTGAAAAGGATGCCGTTGCAGGCAAAGATGCCGTAGGCTTCACGGTAATTGATGGTGATCCAGTAGGCGTAAAGCTTGGCCACCCCATAGGGAGACCGGGGGTAAAAGGGGGTTTTTTCCGTCTGGGGGCTTTCGTGGATTTTGCCGAACAACTCCGACGTGGAAGCCTGATAAAAGCGCGTGTGGTCTTGAAAGCCCAGGTTTCGAATGGCTTCCAGGATACGCAGAGCGCCCAGACCGCCCACGTCCCCCGTGTATTCGGGCACGGCGAAGGAGTCCTTCACATGGCTCTGGGCCGCCAGGTTGTAGATCTCATGGGGCTGGATTTCCTGGACCACCCGAAAGATTCCCGATGTGTCGGAGAGGTCCCCGCAGTGCAGATGGAGCCTTTTTTCCAGGTCCGCATGGGCGGGGCAGAGGCTTTCCAGCCTTTGAGTGGTGTCCACGGAAACCCGGCGCACCAGGCCGTGAACTTCATAGCCTTTTTCCAGGAGGAGAGCGGCCAGGTAGGCGCCGTCCTGACCGGTGATTCCGGTGATGAGCGCTTTTTTCATGGTGTTTTCCTTGAGTTGGTTGAACTCATGACCCGAGGGGGATTCATGGGGAAAGGTCCTGGATGAGCATTCGGGCCACATCCTCCATTCTATACCGTGCTTCCCATCCCAGCACTTCCCGGGCCCGGGAGGGGTCCCCGCGGCTGACCATGATGTCCGTGGGCCTCATGAGGTGAGGATCGGTGGTCACGTGGTCTTTCCAGTCCAATCCCACATGGGAAAAGGCGGAAGCGACGAAGTCCGTGAGGGAACGGCTTTCCCCCGTGGCCAGGACAAAATCCTGGGGTTTGTCCTG
>SLCH01000058.1 GCA_007125915.1 Syntrophobacteraceae bacterium | reverse complement strand
GTGGCGGTGATGACAGGTTTGCCGGCCTGGCGGGCCAGGCGAATGATTTTTTTCTGAATGATGGGGACTTCTTCGAGAGGCATTTCCACTCCCAGGTCTCCCCTGGCCACCATGACACCATCGACCTTTTCCAGGATCTTTTCAAAACTTTCTACGGCCTGCGGCTTTTCTATCTTCGCGATGAGGTGGGGTGGTTTTTCATGTCGATCCAGCACCTCACGGATCTGCTTCAGATCGTCTTCGGTGCGAACAAAAGACAGGGCTACGAAATCCACTTCCTCTTCCAGCCCGATGACCAGGTCTGCACGGTCCTTTTCCGTGAAGGCGTTGATACGCAGGTGACTGGAAGGAAGGTTCACCCCCTTCTGAGATCGTATGACACCGCTGGCAATGACCTCACAGATGGCCCGATCTCTCTGTATCTCCCTCACCGTGACCTGCACCGTTCCATCGGCCAGCAGAATGTGATCGCCCACATGAATGTCCTCCAGGAGGAAGGGATAATTCACGGGTATATCATCGGCGCCATGGCGCCCCTCAGGGCTCAGGGCAACCTGTGTGCCGCGCTCCAAAAGCATTTCAGGCCTCTTGAGAAAGCCCAACCTGATTTTGGGTCCTCCCAAATCCTGCAGGATCCCGATTTCCTGCCCGATGGAGCTTGAAACGTCCCGCAGCATGCGTATGGTTTTTCGGTGACTCTCCCTGTCCCCATGTGAAAAATTCAGCCTGGCCACGTTCATTCCGCTGCGAATGAGCCTCTGGATCTGCTCGGGACTGCTGGTTTTGGGGCCGATGGTGCAGACAATCTTCGTACGGCGGAAAGCGGATGTGGATCTCATGAAGGGGTCCTCTTCTCATATGGGGGTGATCTTAAATCAGGCTGCTGAAATCATTCCAGAAATTTCTCCAGCCATTCCATCGAGCATCTCAGCCCAAACGCATGGGCTCACGGAGTCTGGCCTTGAACCAGGGCGAAGAGACGCTCAGCTTCTCCAAGCAACTCCTCCACGAAGCTAAGGCCCCCATGCCAAAATTCTTTCCGGGTCAGGTCGATTCCAAAGGAAGAGAGCAATTCCCGGGGCTCTTCCTTGCCTCCCGCCGCGAGCAATGCGCGGTATTTGTCCGTGAAAGGCTTCCCTTCTTTTTGGTAGAGGTCATAGAGGGCGAGCACAAGGAGTTCGCCAAAGGCGTAAGCGTACACGTATCCCGGAGAGTGAATAAAGTGAGGGATGTAGGACCACCAGATCCTGTAGTGGTCCAGAAGCTCAACAGAATCGCCAAACATGGCTTTTTGAGTTTCCATCCAGATTTCAGAGATTTGATCGCTGGAGAGTTCACCCTCATTTCGCCTGGCCAGATGGGTTGCCTCTTCAAAACGGTTCATCGCCACTTGCCGAAAAACGGTCGCGAAGATGTCTTCCACCTTGGCGCAGACAAAAGCCAGTTTTTCCCGGGGAGAAGGCGTTTTTTTCAAGACATGCTGAAAGACGAGCATTTCTCCAAAAACAGATGCCGTTTCCGCGGTGGTCAAGGGCGTTTCCCCATTGAAAAGTCCCTGCTCCCGTGCCAGGAACTGATGAATGCCGTGGCCCAGTTCGTGGGCCAGGGTCATCACGTCTCGGGGTGACCCGCTGAAATTGAGAAGGATGTAAGGGTGCACAGAGGGAACGGTGGGGTGGGAAAAGGCCCCGCCCCTCTTTCCCGGAATGATGGGCGCGTGGATCCACCTTTTTTCGAAGAAATGACCCGCTATCTCAGCCATTTGAGGTGAGAAGCCCTCCAGAGCCGACAAAACCGTTTCCCGGGCTTCCCCCCATGTGAAGGTCTTTTGGGGAAGGCCGGGCAGAGGCGCGTAGCGGTCATAATCAAAAAGCATTTCCAGGCCAAGGATTCCTTTTTTCAATGCATAGTAGCGCTGGACGAGGTCATACCTGGAAACCACCGAGCTCACAAGAGCCTCGACCATCTCATCATCTGCTTCATTGGCGAGGTTTCTTGCTCGCAGCCAGTGGGGATAATCTCTTTGGCGGTCGTCGATGGCTTTTTCCAGGAGAAGAGTGTTGGTGATGTGGGTAAGAACGTGCAGGTTTCCCTCAAGGCCTTGGGTGAGTTCTTCCGCCGCGGATTTTCGAACCTCTCGGTCCTGGTGATAGAGATCCTTGAGCACTTCCGACTGGGTTCGCTTATGGGGTCCGAACTGAAGGCCGCTGAGCAGTTTGTCAAAAAGAGTGGTCCAGGCGCTTCTGCCTGCAGGTTCACGTTCTGTGAGGAGCTTTTCTTCCGTTTCGCCGAGAATATGATTTTTGTATCTTCGAAGAGAAGCCAGATGATGGCGGTAATGGGAAAGTTGCGGCGCTTTGAGGAGCTTTTCTGCGCTGGAGTCGGGAAGCTGGATCCATTCCAGTTGGAAAAAAAGAGTGTCGCGGTGCACCTTGCTGTGAAATTCTCTCAAAGATTGAAGGAGGGCGCTTGCCTCAGGGCTATGAGTCTGAGTGGAAAAATTGAGATAGGCGTAGGAGCCAAGGCGCCTCAGCCGCTCCTGCAACTCTTCATACTGCTTCAAGGCCTGTAAAAATTCATGGGCATCCAGCGAATTCAAACGTCCGGAATATCTTTTTGAAAATTCCGCTGCAGCGTTCAGACACCACTCACGATCTGCGAGCAGGGGTGGTGCCTGCGGGCTTGCATAAAGATCCTCCAGTTTCCAGACCACATCTTCCAGTTCAGTCTTTAGAGTACCTGCCATGTCGTCTCCCATGAGCGGAAAAGTACAAGGAAAGTGCAAATGGCGCAATCTGTTGAGAACTATGGTTGGAAAAATGCTCTGTCGGGCAGGAACATTTTTCCTGGATTCATGATGTTGTTGGGATCAAGAGCCTGCTTGATGCGCAGCATGGCCTCATAGCCGGCCTTTCCCACTTCCCACATGAAAAAGGGGGACTTGGTGATGCCGACGCCATGCTCACCGGAGAGAGTCCCCCCAAGATCGAGCACAACTCGGAAGAGCTCTTCAACAGCCTTTTCCGCCCTGTTGAGTTCTTCATGATTCTTTCGATCGAGCATGATGTTTGTGTGAATGTTTCCATCGCCCGCATGGCCGAAACTCACGATGGTCAGCCCGTACTTGTCCGCCAGCCTTCTTATGTGTCGAATCAACGAGGGAATTTGAGCGCGGGGGACGGTGACGTCCTCGTTGATTTTACCGGGTTTTATTCGGCCCAGAGCGGGAGAGATGGATCTTCTTGCCCTCCATATCCTTTCCCGGTCTGAGGATTCGGCAGCAACGTCCATGTTGCGCGCTCCGTTTGTTTCGCATATGGATTGGATTTTGGCCATGTCGTGGTCCAGGAGATCTTCTCGGCCATCCACTTCTATGATCAGGATCGCTTCGCAGTCCTGAGGAAGGCCCATATGGAGATAATTTTCCACCACCTGCAGGGTGGATTGATCCATCAGCTCCAGGGTGGACGGAATGATGCGCGATTTCAGGATTTGGGAAACGGTCTGCGCCGCGTTCTCGATGCGTGGGAAAGCGGCCATCATGGTGCGCACGGCTTCGGGGGCCGGCAGAAGCCGAAAAATGAGTTTCGTGAACACTCCCAGCGTCCCTTCCGAGCCCACCATGAGCCGGGTGAGATCATATCCCACCACGCCTTTGTAGGTTTTTTTTCCCGTCTGCAGAATGGAACCTGTGGGCAGCACCAGTTCCATTCCCAGAAGATAGTCCCGAGTGACACCGTATTTGACCGCTTTGGGGCCCCCGGCGCACATGGCCACGTTGCCGCCCAGGGTCGAAAAGTGCAGGCTCGCTGGATCCGGGGGATAAAAGAGGCCGTGCTCCAGAACCCGCCTCTGGAGTTCACCGGTGATGACAGCGGGTTCCACAATGGCAATCATGTCATCCTCGTCGATCTCCAGGATTCGGTTGAAATGGTTCATGGCGAGCACCATGCCTCCACCTCTGGGAACGGCGGCACCGACAATTCCACTCCCCGCGCCTCTGGGAAAAACGGGCAGAAGATGGCGATTGGCCAGCTTCAGGAGTTCTGACACTTCCTGCACCGTGTTTGGAAACACAACACATTGAGGAAAAGCGCGAAGCTTGCTCGCATCGTAGGCGTAGCAGGCGCAATCTTCCTGAGAGGTGAGGACATTTTCCCGGCCGACGATGGCATTGATTTCAGACAAGGGAAGGGGACATGGATCCATGCATGTGCTCGTCTTTCAATTGATGGGACTGGTGTCAAGGCGGTATGCGCATTTCACGCAAGAAACATCATTATACAGCAACTCACGGGTCTTTCCAGGGTTCACTCGTCTGAAATGCGCCGCCGTGCGGCTGAAAGCAGAATGATGGAGTGACTCTTCCATATAGTAGAAGCACAGTCATGCTGCAAGTTCACATTCGATCACATGTGCAAGGAAGGTCTCGATTTTTTTGACACATGGCGGCAATAGTTCTCTCTCAGAAAATTCATGTCGTGACTTTTTCCTTTTTGAAGGCAGGAGATTCTCTGTTATTAACTTGCGTGTTCTCCTGCCCCCGCTTTTGGCGAAATCAGCGGAATGGCAGCTGAACCCTTCGATACGCGCAATATCCATGTGTGACATCTTTTCATTGTCTCATTGTCAGCTTTTTTCTGACCCCTTAATTGCACTCGAGGATTTTTCCCATGTCCCGCCAGTTCATGCTTGGAATAGAAACCCTCATCCATGAGCCTCCATCCTGGTTCAGATCGGCCCGATTGGGGCTTCTTGTGAACCAGGCCTCATGGACTCAAAACTTCGAAGCAACATGGGCGGTGATTGCTCGAGCGGGCGGGAAAATTTCCTGTATTTTTTCCCCGCAGCATGGCTTTCACGGGGAAAAGCAGGCCAACATGATTGAATCGGATCATGGATGGCATGACGCCCTCCATGTTCCGGTCATGAGCCTTTACGGAAAAGAACGACAACCCACTCAAGAAATGTTGCAGCTCGTGGATGTGCTCATGGTGGACCTTCAAGACGTGGG
>SLCH01000112.1 GCA_007125915.1 Syntrophobacteraceae bacterium | reverse complement strand
TTACCACATTTCACTACATCGAGCGTGCCACATGGCCGATGAATCTCGCTCCTCAGCAAAGAAAGCCCCCAAGAAACGTTCCAAGAGGGACCTGCTGGACAAATTCTATGCTCAGTTCAGCTCAAAAGACCAAGTGCTTGTGACCATCGACCCCGACCCCGATGCCATTGCCAGCGCCCTCGCCGTGAGAAGACTTCTCTGGCGGAAGGTTCAATCCACCACCATCGGCATGATTCGGCCCATTCGACGTCTCAACAACGTCACCATGGTGCGCCTGCTCAAACTGCCCCTCACTCTGCTCAACAACAAAACGGATCTTTCCGTTTATGACAAATTTGTCCTCGTGGATGCTCAACCCGTTCATAATGAGTTGTTTCAGAAACTCTCCTACGGTGTGGTGATCGATCATCACCCCATGACTCACCCTGTCGACGCCCCTTTCAAAGATGTGCGCTCCGATTATGGATCCACTTCAACCATTCTGATCAGTTACCTGAAAGCCGCAAAAATCAAACCATCGGCAACCCTGGCCACCGCTCTCCTGTATGGCATCAAAACAGACACACGCAACTTTGAACGGCACACACTCGTGGAGGACATCGAGGCATTTCGGACCGTTTACCCTTTGGCAAACCACAGTGCGCTGCGGAAAATCGAAATTTCAGACCTTGCCCTTGAAGACCTGAAATTCTTCCAAAAAGCGGTGGAAAAAAAACACGTGGTCAAAGACAGAATATATGCCCATCTGGATGAAGTGCCGCTGGCAGATATTCTGGTGGAAGTCGCCGAATTCTTTCTTAAAATTCACGATATCTCCTGGAGCATCATTTCGGGGATTTTTGACAACGCGCTCATCGTGGTGATTCGCAATGATGGATACCGCAAGGACGCGGGGAAAGCGGTGCGGGAAGCCTTCGGATCCATCGGCTGTGCCGGCGGTCACGCATCCATGGCCCGCGCGGAAATACCCCTGGAAAATCTCAGCCTCGTCATAGGGAAAGTGAATCCTTCCAGAGTGGAAAAGTTCGTGCGAAAAAAACTGTCTCCCTACAAAAGGTGATTTAGTCCCGGTGTGCGCCTGGCGTGAGTATATAACGGCAGGCCCTGCCCTTCCCCAGCCTCTCCAGCAGGCCGGCTTCGACCATCTCGTTCAGTTCCCGCAATGCCTGACGCTCAGATATGTCATTGATCTGGGAATAGTACTTGTTGGTGATGAAACCATGAACACGCAAAAACTCCAGGGCTTTCATGTGCCGAGGTTTGAGCCCCGTTGCGTGCAGCCGCTCTCCCGGAGCCACATGAGGAAAGGGTTCTTTTTCAATGGCTTCAGGCTGGTGCCCGGCAGCAGCCCCCATGTTTTTGGGGCTGTCATCGCCCATTGAGTTGTCGAATCGGGCTTCTCGAATTTCCGACGGGAGGTCCTGCAAGGTGATTTGATTTCCCGTGGCGAGGATGACGGCCCTTTCCACCGCGTTTTCAAGCTCTCGAACATTTCCGGGCCATGAATATTCGAGCAGTCTGCGGAAGGCCTCCTGCTCAATGGTCAAAGGTTTCTGTTCATTGTTTTCCGAACAGTACTTGGCCAGAAAATGGTTCACGAGCAAAGGGATGTCATCGGTTCTGTTTCTCAAGGGTGGAAGAGGAATGTGAAGCACGTTCAGCCTGTAAAAAAGGTCGCCTCGAAAACGATTGGCCGCCACCTCCTCCTTGAGGTTCCGGTTGGACGCGGCCACCACACGCACGTCCACTCGAATGCTCTCGCTGCTTCCCACCCGTTCGAATTCCATTTCCTGAAGCACGCGCAGAAGCTTCACCTGAAGAGGAGGAGACATCTCACTGATTTCATCGAGAAACAGTGTTCCTCCATGGGCCATTTCGAAACGCCCCTTGCGCTGACTCACAGCCCCACTGAAAGCGCCTTTTTCATGTCCGAAGAGCTCACTTTCCAGAAGACTCTCGGGCAGGGCTCCGCAATTGACCGAAATGAACGCTTTTGTCCTTCGATTGCTGTTGTAATGGATCGCCCTGGCAATCAATTCCTTGCCGGTGCCCGACTCTCCCGTGATGAGAACGGTGGCCTTGGTGGGTGCGACTTTTTCAATGAGTTCATAGACTCTCTGCATGGGGGCACTCTTGCCCACGATGTTGCTGAAGCCATAACGCTCCTGGAGCGCACGGCTCATGAGACGATTTTCTTTGATCAGATGATAGAGGTCTATGGCTTTCCGTATGGTGAGTTTGAGCTCTTCATTCTTGAAGGGTTTTTCAATGTAGTCGTAGGCCCCTTTCCGCATGGCTTCAACAGCTTTTTCCACGCTTCCGAAAGCTGTCAGCATGATAACGGGAAGTTCCGGGTCGGCCATGTGGACCCGCTCCAGAAGGGACATGCCATCCATCCCCGGCATTTTCATGTCCGTAATGACCACATCCAGTTCGTTTTCCTGGAAAATATGCAGCCCCTGCTCTGCCGTTTCCGCTGTGAACACTTGATAGCCCTCATCGGTCAGGAGGTCTTCCAGGATGAACAGGTAGTTCTTTTCGTCGTCTATGATGAGAATGTTTTCCATAACAGTGAATCATCAACCTTCGTTATCTACTGGGCGTTTTCCCTGATGGTGCACGGGAAAACGAATGATCATCGTGGTGCCCTCTCCTTCTTCGCTCTGCACTTCAATGTCCCCATGATGGCTGTCGATGATGCTTTTGACAATAGCCAGTCCCAATCCTGTGCCCTTTTCCCTGTTTGTGAAGAAAGGGTTGAAGATTTTCTTGCGCATCTCCTCAGGAATGCCCACGCCCGTATCCTTGACCCGGACCTCCATCTGGTTGCCGTTTGACCCCTGCAGCACACGGGTGGCCACGTGGAGTGTTCCTCCCTCGGGCATTGCCTGAATGGCATTGGCCAGTAAATTCAGAAAGGCACGGTAGAGAAGATCCGGGTCGCCCTGGCACGTGAAATCTCCCTCTGCGTAATGACGTTCGAGAACAACACCCCGCTTCTGGCATTCCGGTTCAATGACGGAAAGGTTTCTCTCCAGGATATTTTCCAGCCGGCACTCATGGGGGCGTACGTTTTTGGGCCGGGCAAAGTCAAGAAATTCCGTGACGATGCCATTGAGGCGTGTGGCTTCTTCCACAATGATGGAACTGTACTTTTTCTGCTTTTCGTTTTCTATGCGTGAATTGAGCAGTTCCGCACAGCTTCGAATGATGCCCAGTGGATTTCGAATCTCGTGGGAGACTCCCGCGATCATTTCCCCCAAGGCAGCCAGCCGTTCCGACTGGTGGAGTTTTTCCTCCAGTTTTTTCTGGACAGCCGCCCTGCCCGCGATGATTTTTTCCGCTCTACTTGAAAGGATGAGTATGGTTGCAAAGACCACTCCCATCAACGTGAGACAGGATAGAATCACGATGAACTGAAATCGCTGTATGTTCACATAGTCGTCGGTCACATCCTGTATGATTTCAAAGACTCCCAAAACCTTGCCTTTCTTGTAGGTCAAGGGGCGCTCCTCCCACATGGGAACATAGGTCACGAGCTGGCGCATTCCCCCCGTCCACTTGACGCCCAGAAAGGATTTTATCTCTCCCTCGAGAACGGACACGGATTCCTGCTGAAGAGTTCTTTCAAACACTTTGCCCAAGTCACCCTGGGTGCCGATTTTTTCCGGGTCCGTGCTGTAGGTGAGGATCATTTCAGGATTGTAGATGTTGACCTTTTCCACCGTGAAGCCATGAATGGTGTTTCTCACGACCCGGTCCAGCCGCGCATACTGGTTTTCACGACTGAGACGGATTTCCCCATCGGCTATGAGGGTCGGAAGAGTGAATTGAAAAAAAACCTGGTGATTCAAATTCTCAGCCAGGAGAGAAGCATACTGCTCGCTCTTGTGCATGAGAATTCCTTTGGCTCGCTGAGTGATGAATCCCGAAAAAACAATCAAAGAGATGAGGATGACCGCCAAGCTGGAAAATGAGATGTACTTCACCAGCTGAAAGGGTTTGCCGTTCTCTCTCAAATTTTCATTGGCGACCGCTGCAGCGACCCGCTCCTTTTCATTGGCGAGGGGTTCCGATACGTCAAAGGGAGTCGCTCGATCCACAAGATTTCCTTCCGAGTTATTCCAGGGACAAGGTTTTGTGCAGGCCCACACATTTGCTGTAAATTCCAAGGGCCATGCAACCAGGATATCACAGTGCGGACAACAGACCCTGAAAATGGGTTCCTGAAAATCCTAGATTTTATTGTTTCTTTTACTTTCCACGGTTCTTCGCCTCTGGGCGATGATGTCCCGGAATTTGCCTTCCCATCCGCGGGAGACGGGATCAAAAAAATACACTGTTTCCAGGGAATCGGGAAAATACCTTTCGGGAACCCACCCTGAAGCATGGTCGTGGGGATATTGATAATCTTTTCCATGACCAAGATTTTTCATGAGCCCTGTGGGGGCATTTCTCAGGTGGAGGGGAACGGGGAAAGCGCCCGTCCGCGAGGCCACGCTTCGTGCATGCCCGAAGGCCTTGTAGAGGGCGTTGCTCTTGGGTGCCAGAGCCAAATAGACAGCGGCCTGGGCGAGAGCAAGGTCACCCTCGGGGCTGCCCATAAGCTGGTAGGCCTGAAGGGCGGCATTGACTTCCAAAAGGGCAAAGGGGTCGGCAAGGCCCACATCTTCCGAAGCCATTCTCATGAGGCGCCGGGCAATGTAAATGGGATCCTCTCCTCCATTGAGCATTCGGGCCAGCCAGTAAAGGGCGGCATCGGGATCGCTTCCTCGAATGCTTTTGTGAAGGGCTGAAATGAGATTGAAGTGTTCTTCACCACTCTTGTCATAATGGACAGCACTTCGGCACAGGGAAGCCTTCATGATTTCCACATCAATGATCCGCTCACCCGTTTCCCCCTTCTGGGGGGGCGTTGTCACCACGGCCATTTCGAGACAATTGAGCAGGACCCTGGCGTCCCCCCCTGAGGCAGCCACAAGGTACTGCTTTGCCTCTTCCGTGAGTCTGGCGGGGGTGTTTCCCAGCCCTCTTTCCTTGTCGTTCAGCACCCTCTCCATGATACTTTCCAGGTGGTGACCCCCGAGAGGTTCCAGGACCAGCACCTGAGCCCTTGACAAAAGGGGCCTGATCACTTCAAAGGAAGGATTCTCCGTGGTGGCGCCAAGGAGGTAAAAGGTTCCGTTTTCCACATGGGGCAGCAACAGATCCTGCTGCGCCTTGTTCAACCGGTGAATCTCGTCCAGGAACAACCACGTGCGGCTTTTTTGCTTCACCCACTGCGTCCTTGCCTCCTCCGTGGCAGCCCTGATCTCCCTGGTTCCCGCCATGACCGCGGACAGGGCGATGAAATGAGTTTGCGTCTCACTGGCAATGATCCTGGCCAGCGTGGTTTTCCCGCATCCAGGGGGTCCCCATAAAATCACGGACTGTAACTGATTGTTCTTGATCAGTCTGTGGATGAGTTTGCCGGGTTTCGTGAGATGCTCCTGACCGACGAATTCTTCCAGGCAGTTGGGCCTCACTCTCTCGGCCAATGGAGCTTTTTCCCGGGCACCCTTCTGATCGAGTCTTTGAAATAAATTGATTTGTTCAGGCATTTCCTGTGGATTCATCCTTCTCTGGGCCTGTCACGGACCGTTTTCCCATAGCTCCTGTTCCATGTGCACTGGCTTGTCTTCCTTCCTGGAAAAAAGGCGCAACAACTGATGACCCCAGCCAATTCATCCTTTTCATGATGCGTGAACCATGGCATTCCAGGGCCTCGTCATGACAGGTGCAGGAAGGTCACCGAGAAAGAGCCTGAAATACACACAGAGAAAAGCAGGAAGTAATAATAACCGATGGAAAGAAGGATAAAAAGAGAGAGGGTTCGATGGGTTCACTCTCCCAGGTAGGCGTGGCGGACTCGGTCATCCTGAAGAAGCTCCATGCCCTCTCCTTCCAGAATAACCCTTCCCGTTTCAAGCACATAGGCGTAGTGGGCGATGCTGAGAGCGGCCATGGCATTCTGTTCCACCAGAAGGATGGTTGCCCCCTGTTCATTGATGGTTTGGATGATTCGAAAAACCTCTTCCACAACGAGAGGCGCCAGCCCCAGTGAGGGTTCATCCAGGAGCAGCAGACGAGGCTTGGACATGAGGGCTCTTCCAAGAGCGACCATTTGCTGTTCTCCTCCGCTCAGGGTTCCTGTGAGCTGCCCTTCCCTCTCCCTGAGTCTCGGAAAGAGAGAGTAAACCCACTCCTGCTGTTGTGCGAAGTCTTTGGCCGTCTGGTGATAGGCGCCCAATTCCAGGTTTTCCAGCACTGTGAGGTTGGCGAACACACGCCTTCCCTCGGGGCTTATGCCCATGCCTTTTCTAATGATCTGGTGGGTGGACAGTCGAGTGAGGTCTTCGCCCTTGAACCGTATATGACCCTTTTGGGGCTTCACCAATCCCACAATGGCCCTCAAGGTGCTGCTCTTTCCTGCACCATTGGCGCCAATGAGCGTCACAACCTGACCTTCGTTCACTTTGAGATGAACACCTTTCAAGGCATGGATGCCGCCGTAGTAAACATGGAGTTCATGCACATCAAGCATGTTTGGGCTCTCCAAGGTAGGCCTTGATCACGTGAGGATTGCTTTGTATCTCGGAAGGTGTTCCCTCAGCAATGGTGATTCCATGATCGAGAACCTTGATCCTTTCACAAAGACCCATGACAAATTTCATGTCGTGTTCGATAAGGAGCACCGTGAGTCCATATTTGTCGCGAATCTCCCGAACAAGCTGGGCCAGGTCCTTGGTCTCAAGAGGATTCATCCCCGCAGCAGGTTCATCCAGGAGCAGCAGGCGGGGTTTTGTGGCCAGGGCTCTGGCGATTTCAAGCCGCCTTTGCTGCCCGTAGGCAAGTGAAGAAGCTTTTTCATCGGCCAGATGTGCAAGGCCCAGCTCTCTCAGGTATTCCAGAGCTTCATCGCGGATCCTTCGTTCTTCTTTTCTATAATGGGGAAGGCCGAGCATGGCTTTCCAGAAAGAAGCCTGCAGCGTGATGTGCATGGAAACCATCACGTTCTCCAAAACGGTCATTTCCGCAAAAAGACGAACATTCTGAAAGGTTCTGGCCAGGCCTTTCGCCGTGATCTGATGCACGGGAAGCCCCGTGATGTCTTGATCCAGCCAGTGAATTTTACCGGCAGAGGGTTTGTAGGTGCCCGTTACCATGTTGAACACGGTGGTCTTGCCGGCACCGTTGGGTCCAATGAGGCCCACCAGTTCACCGGGCTGCAATTCAAGGGAAAAGGAATCCACCGCTGTGAGACCCCCGAACTGCATGACAAGCTTTTCAATTTTTAAGAACATGGGCATATTCCGCTCGGGCGACAGGAAAGGCGCAGGCACCCTCTTTCCCCCTAAGGTGAAAAAGGGGAGAAAACAGGTGAACTGGACAGTTCACGGTTTTTTCAGCTCCGCTTCTTTGCGCTGTAACTTGTCGAGAATCCAGTCCCAGCTGAACTCCCTGTGACCCATGATGCCTCTTCTCATGAAGATGATGACAAGCATGAGAATGACACTGAAAAGAACCATGCGCATTCCAGGAATGCCCGGCAAAGTCATAAACCCCAAGTTCATGGGGCTCTCAACCACCCGAAGAGCTTCTCCTCCCCAGGCAAAGAGAATGGCGCCCAAAACCGCGCCGGTGGTGCTGCCGAGACCTCCAACAACCACGATGATGAGCAGGTTGAAGGTCAGAAAAAAAGTGAAAAGCGTGGGCGAGATGGTGGTGATGAGATGCGCCAGCAGGCCGCCTCCCACGCCGCAGAAGAATGCACTGATGAGAAAGGCCATGAGCAAGTGCCTGAAGGGGTTCACACCCATGGCCATGGCTGCCGGCTCGTTGTCTCGAATGGCTTTCATGGCTCTTCCGTAGCTGCTGTTGACCAGCCGGACCACGAGGATCAGTGTCAGCACCGCGATTCCCCAGGACCACCAGAGGTTGGTGTGGGGAGTGAGCCCTTTCAAGCCCAGAGGGCCGTTGGTCACACTCTGTGACGCATTGCAAAGAACGCGGACCACCTCCCCAAAACCCAGGGTCACGATGGCCAGATAGTCGCCGCGCACGCGAAAAACGGGAAAACTGATCAAGAAGGCAAAAAGGGCAGCGGCCACTCCTCCACAGATGAGCGAAAGGGAAAAAGGTGCCTGAAGAACACTCAATGGCCACATGAGAGGCTCAATGATGAAGTTCATCTGCTTCTCGAGAGGGCTCATGGTCAGAAGTGAGGAAGTGTAGGCGCCAATGGCGATGAAGGCGTTGGGGCCGAGATGCAGCACACCGCAATAACCGTTGACCAGGTTGTAGCTCACAGCGAGAGTGATGAAAATTCCCATATTGTTGAGAATGCGCACATGGTAGGGAGATCCATAGCGGTCAAAAAAGTAGAGGATGCTGAAAAGCAGGAGCAATGCAAGGATGTTCAGCACGAGTTTCACTCTGTCACGAGTCATGATCATTCCCCTGCAATGGCTTCAGCTTTTGTCGGTGATGGGTTCGCCCATGATTCCCGTGGGGCGGAAGAGCAATACCAGGATGAGAATGACGAATGCGAAGGCATCCCTGTACTGCGCCAGTTGCGGCACAAAGGCCACGATGAGGATCTCACCGAGGCCCAGGATAAAACCGCCGATCACGGCGCCCACAATATTGCCGATGCCTCCTACAACGGCCGCGATGAAAGCTTTCAAACCGGGAAACACCCCCATGAAGGGGTTTACCTGAGGAAACCGCATGGCCCACATGAGCCCCCCTGCAGCGGCAAGCGTGGAGCCCAGAAAAAAGGTCATGGCAATGACCGCATTCACATTGATCCCCATGAGCCTTGTGGTTTCAAAGTCCTTGGATGCCGCACGCATGGCTTTTCCCACTTTTGTTCGATAGACGATGAACAGAAGTCCCAGGAGAAGAATGATGGTGATGATGGGTGTGTAAATGGCGAGAACCTGGATTCTCACGTCAAAGAGAGTGATGACTCTGTCAAAAACTTCGGGCCTTGGAAAAGCCTTGGGCACACCCCCGATGATCACGAGGGCGAGATTCTGCATGAGAAAGGAGGCGCCGATGGCTGAAATGAGCAGAGATATGCGCGGGGCATCCCGCAAGGGCCTGTAAGCCGCCCGGTCCAGCAGAATTCCAAGAATTCCCGTGGCCAGAATGGCGGCGGGGAAAGAAAGATACCAGGGAAAGACCGTGAGAGCGCCCATGTAAATGGCCACATAGGCTGCAAACATCAGGAGATCGCCATGGGCGAAGTTGATCAGACGAAGAATGCCGTAGACCATGGTGTAACCGATGGCCACGAGACCATACAAACTCCCCAGAGAGATGGCATTGATCAACTGTTGAAAAAAAATGGTCGAAGTCAAGGGTGATCTCCCCTGTTCATGGGTGGCTTTAAACGGAATGAACCGGTTTCAAAGGGCACTCACAAAGGCTATATAGAATTTCGACCTCAAAAGTAAATTGGAAAATCATTATCAGAAAAAAAGGGCCGGGAAGAATCATCTTCCCTGCCCTTTCAGTGTTTTCCCTTTCATGAAAAACGTTTCACATCGCTTTCCAGAAAGTCCATGTGTGGATCAAAAGCCTATTTGAAGGGGTCCCATCGAACCGTTTGCTTTTCATAGGACGGGGGGAACTGTTGGAGAAACTCGTCGTAATAATAAACTTCCTTGAAGGAGGCGAAAGGCATTCCGTAGGCAGCTTTGGGCCGGTGCTTGATTTCATCGGGATCCATGATGCTCGCAACAATTTCATCCATCACGTCATCCATGCCCACACCCATGGCAAAACGGAGTTTTTCGCGTTCGGCGATTTCTCTGGGGAGCATTTCACGAAACGCTTCACGGAGCACAAATTTTTCGATCTGGTTTTCACCGTATATTTTCATGCTCATGGGGATTTTTTTGCTGAATGCCACAACGCGTGAGTCCAGAAAAGGCGTCTGGTACTGCACGCCATTGGCCATCCAGGCGCGATCCAGCCTCCTGAGAGCCGTGTTGTAGGCGATGTTTAAAAGCTGCTCCGCCAGCCTGTCCCTTTGCTCCACGCTTTTCACCCGGGGATTTTTCAAAACCAGCCGATATCCGCCAAACAACTCGTCGGCCCCTTCTCCCACCAGGACCAGGTTGGAATGCTCCTTGACGGCCTTTGAAACAAAATAGTTTGAAATGATTCCAGAAATGCAGTCTTCGTCAAAGCTCTCCAGGTACCACACCGCATCGGAAAGGAAGTTTCTCACGTCATCATTGGTGATGGTGCAGATGTGGTGCTCAAGCCCAAGGTATTTTGCCATCAGTTGAGCCATTTTGAGATCGGGACCCGGCGCAGCCTCCACAACACCCGTGAAAAGCTTGATATGAGGGTTGAATTCTTTGGCGATGGCGGCAATGATGGAGCTGTCCAGGCCTCCACTGAGAGATATGGCGTTGACACCCTTCACTCGAATTCTCACCGCATCGATGAGAAGATCTCTCAAAATTTCCGCAGTCTGCTTCATGTCCCCAATTTCGGGAACATCGGGTGTGTAGCCCTCAAATTCTCTCAGGCCTTTCTTGCTGCTGTAGATGTGACCGGGAGGCAGTTCCTGAATGTTGAATTGAACGTGGTCCTTGAGCCCCTTCATTTCTGAGCTGAAGAAAAAAAGGCCATCGCTTTCACCATAAAAAAGAGGGTGCGGTCCCACATGGTCCCGAGCCAGGATGACTTCGTCATCCTTTTCGATGATCGCGCATGAAAAGGTGCCGTTCAGATGCTTGAAGCAGCCTCTCTCGTATTTTTCGTAGTATTCCCTGAAAAGTTCCACGTCGCTCTGATCACCGGTTCTGTCGTTGTAGAGCTCCCCATCGAAGAGGATGAAAGGCGCCTCAGTGATGGAAGTGGCGTGGGTTGTCTTGTGCGTCAAGTTGATCTCGCTGGCGCCTATGGCTCCTCGGTCATCAAATAGGGTTCGAATAAACGTATTGTCAGGTCCCCGATGACGCATCAGCTTCAACATTCTTCCCACCTGCTTGGTGGAGTTGAACTCGATTTTGCCATGCTGGGAAATGATTCCTGCGATACTTGCCATTTTTTCTCCTCACTGCTGCCATGTGCACAGAGGGCCTTCATGGAAGACCCCATGCAGGTCACTGCAGAGGGGGCGAGGGGCACGGAAGTGAAGGGAGCTCGAAAACCTTCCTGATTGCTCCTTGTGCTCCAGCTGCCTGATCTGCGATCATGCAAATGGCGATGAACGATTACCAAAAATCATTTTTTCAAACATACGCTTCCCGATGCACGCCCGCACGCGCATGGGAGCACACAACTCCCTTATGTTGCGTGATTCCCCCCTTCAGGGGGAAATCCTGAAACGACGACTCCCCCGCTCCCGGGTCAGAGTGAGTAAGGAAAAGGAAGTTTATCTTCATGAAATGGGAAAAAGAGATGAAGGAGCTGGGGTGTCGATGCTCACAAAGGATCCATCAGGGGTCGATGGTGGTCACATAAACAAACTGACCGTCTTGCACTTTATTGATGACCATGCTTTTGATGGGATTTCCGTTTTCACCCATGGTGATCACTCCCGAAACTCCCTGAAAATTTTCCGTGCTCGCCAGAGCGTCACGAACTTTGGGTCCTTCCGTGGTTCCCGCTCTCTCCATTGCGTCCACAAGCAGGAAATAAGCGTCAGCGCCGAGGGCACCAAACGCATCGGCTTCCTTGTTGTACTTTTCCTCAAAAAGTTTGATGTATTCTTTGGCTCTTTCCGTGGATGCGGCCGACTTGTGAAAATGACCGGTGAAATACATGTTTTCCACGGCTCTTCCACCAATCTCTATGAGGGCATCGGCCTGCGCGCCATCGCCTGTGAGGATGGGTTGCTCCAGGCCGAGATCACGGGCCTGCCTGGCCATGAGGGCATCTTCCGTGTAGTAGTTGGGCGCATAGATGATGTCGGGATTGGTGGCCTGCACGGCGGAAAGCTGAGCTGAAAAATCCTGGTCTCCCGTTTGAATGTAGGTGGTGGACACGACTTTACCGCCGAGCCTCACGAATTCCTTCACGAAAAAATTGCCCAAACCCACACAGTAGTCCTGGGCGATGTCGATGATGACGGCAGCGGTATCCGCCTCAAGCTGTTCCCTGGCAAACCTTGCGGCCACTTCCCCTTGAAAGGGATCTATGAAGCAGGCTCTGAAAGCGTATTCCTTGCCCTGGTTGACCAGAGGACTGGTTGCCGTGGGGCTCACAGAGGGTATTTGAGCCGCCTCGGAAATGGGATTGCCCGCCATGGTGTTGCCGCTGATGGCCTCACCAAGCACTCCCACAACCTTTTCCCTTTCTATGAGGCGTGTCATGGCGTTGGCGGCTTCAATACGGTCGCTCTTGGTGTCCACCAGAACCATTTCCACTTTTTTTCCCAAGACTTCCGGCTGCATCTCATTGGCAATTCGAATACCTGCCCATTCCATTTCCCCGTATGCGGCAACAGAACCCGTCATGGGGAGGTAAACCCCAATCCTGACAGTCTCCGCGGCCGAGGCCGATCCGAACATGCCAAGGGTAAATGCGAGCGCCATCAAAATGGCCAAAACTCTAGATCTGCCCATCCTGTTCCTCCAGTCTTGTTGTTGTCGCTGCCTCAGTGTTTTCAATGTCTCCGACAAATAACACATCAATCAGTATAACGAATTTTACCCCTTTAAGGGAAGTTTTTTATCGGTCAGGACTCTTTGACCGCATGGACCCTCGAGGTTGTGGCCCAGTTGCGTTGCATCTCCAGTTTTGTTCTGTTATATGGAATTTCTTATTTGAGAACGGAGGAAATGTGTGGTCATGCCCCAGGTTTTGGTGACGGGAGCCAGCGGATTCATCGGTGGCCACGTGGTTCAGGTGCTCCTTGAACGGGGCTGGAAGGTCAGAGCCCTTCGGCGGGCGAGTCCCACCCCATCCCTGCCACAGTCCCCTGTTGGAATGGAATGGGTTACAGGAGATTTGCGCAGTGCTTCGGAGATGCTCCGGGCCAGCACCAATTGCCAGGCCGTTTTTCACGTGGCTGCCGACTACCGCCTCTGGGTGCGCAATTCCGCCGAAATTTATGAGAGCAATGTTCAGGGCACCATCAACGTGCTGAGCGCCGCCCGGAAAAATGGCGTGGAAAAGGTTGTTTACACGAGCAGTGTGGGCGCCCTGGGTCTGAATGCCGATGGGCGTCCCGCCGATGAAAATACACCCGTGTCCCTTGATGACATGATCGGACACTACAAGCGGTCCAAGTATCTCGCCGAGCGGGAAGCGGAAAAGTTTCTCCTCGAAGGTCTTCCCATCGTGATGGTCCATCCCAGCACTCCCGTGGGACCCGGCGACATCAAGCCCACTCCCACAGGAAAGATCATCGTGGATTATCTCAACGGACGCATGCCCGCCTACCTCAATACGGGCCTTAATCTGGTCCATGTGCGGGATGTGGCGGAAGGCCACGCACTGGCCTTCGAACGAGGCCTCGTCGGCGAGAAATACATCCTGGGAAACCAGAATCTCACACTGGAGCAGATTTTCGCTATCCTGGAGAAACTGTCCCAGGTGAAGGCGCCACGTGTTCGCCTTCCCTATCATCCCATCCTGTGGCTTGCCCATGTTTTTTCGGGCGTATCCGCCTTGACGGGAAAAGAGCCCCTCATTCCTCTGGAAGGGGTGAAAATGGCGAAAAAATTCATGTTCTTCGATTCGAGCAAGGCGGTGAAAGAACTGGGAATGCCACAGACCCCTGTGGAGCAGGCCCTTCAGGAAGCTGTCACATGGTTTCGCACTCATGGTTACGCCCCCTGAACCCTTTCCCCTTTCCATAACAACAAGTTGAGGTTTTGCTGCAATGCGTTTTCCTTTGAGTCTCTACGCTTCCATGACGCGCTATCTCCTGGAAAAAAAGCTTCGAGGGGAAGAGCGGTTTCCCCTGGTGCTCATGCTGGAACCCACTCACAGGTGCAACCTCACCTGCTCGGGATGCGGGCGCATTCGCGAATACCACAAAACGCTTCACGAGGAGATGACGCTGGAGGACTGCCTTCATTCGGTGGAAGAGGCCAAGACGCCGGTGGTCACCATCACGGGGGGGGAACCGCTCCTCTACGGCGAGATCTCTTCCCTGGTGGAAGCGCTCCTTGCAAGGAAAAAGCACATCTACTTCTGCACCAACGGCCTTCTCCTGGAGGAATTCCTTCCCCGGTTTCAACCCCACTCCCGCTTCACCTGGAACATTCACCTGGACGGAACGGAAAAAATCCATGATCAGATCATCTGCAAGGAGGGTGGGTTCAGAAAAGCTCTTGCAGGGCTGAAGGGGGCAAAAAAGGGGGGGTTTCGTGTGAGCACCAACACCACCGTATACCGGGAAACCAATGTGGATGACCTGGAAATCCTCTTTCAGGAACTCACGGAGGCTCGAGTGGATGGTATTCTTGTCGCTCCCGGATTCAGCTACGAAGATGTGCACCAGCAAGTCTTTCTCACCCGGCAGGAAATCATGGACAAGTTTCGGCGCATTCAAACCTGGGCCAAACGTTTCCCCATCATCAGCAACCCCATATACCTGGATTTTGTGACGGGAAAGCGCTTTTTGCAGTGCACCCCCTGGGGCAACCCAACGCGGAATCCCCAGGGGTGGAAGTCTCCCTGCTATCTCATCACAGACTCTCACTACGGATCTTTTTCTGAACTCATGGAAAAGACGGACTGGGAACACTATGTCTCGGGCAAGGACCCGCGCTGTGCCCAGTGCATGGTGCACTGCGGCTTTGAGCCTACGGTGGTCCGCCAGATGACCGGAAAAGATCTTCTGCGCATGATACGGTGGAACGTGGATGTCTGATTTCCTGCATCTTTTCTTGGGAACGGTGACCCTGCGTCCCTATGTGTTTGCCTTCCTGGCGGTCTACCTCCTGGCGGGCGGAACTCACATGGGCTGGAAACGCACTTTGTTTTACATACCCGTGGGCTATTTCATCGCCTGGTCCTCGGAGTTTTCCTCCATCCACTGGGGCTTCCCTTATGGAGACTACTACTATCTTCACGACACTATGGACCGGGAACTCTGGGTTCTGGGCGTTCCTTTCATGGATTCCCTTTCCTACGTATTCCTCTCCTATTGCAGTTACTCCCTGGCCGTTGCCCTTCTGAGCCCCAATGGTACAGCACGGGGACATTTCATGGTGCTGGAAACCCGTGCCATCAGGCGTTCCTGGCAGACCCTTGTTCTGGGCTCCTTTCTCTTTGTTTTTCTCGATGTGCTCACAGATCCACTTGCTCTGCAGGGTTACCGCTGGTTTCTGGGCCAAATCTATGGATACCACCATCCAGGGGTTTACTTTGGCATTCCCATGAGCAATTTTGCAGGGTGGCTCCTTGTGGGATTTGTCCTCATAGGAACCCTGCAACTCCTGGATCGCCTTGCCAGACTGGAATCCCCACCCGGTAAAATGCAGAGGGAATTCCCCTCCGTTCGGCTCCTGGGACCCATTCTTTATTTGTCTGTCCTGTGTTTCAATCTCACCGTCACCTTTCATATTGGAGAAGATCTCCTGGGGGCTGTGGGCTGCCTGCTGGTCTTCTACACTTTTCTCATGGCCGGCTTTTTCACCTTGTACAAAGTGCAGAACCTCCATGCCTTCCACATCAGAGACCATCTCAAGGATTTCCCGGAACTGGAAAGCGAAACACTGAGGAAAAAGCTGCGGGAGCTTCAGCACTGACTTCACGGCAAGGACAAACACTTCCCTTCATGTTTGTGAGGTTTGGGCCGAAGGTTTCGGGGGGGAACAGGTCACTCCAGACCTTTGGACCACCCATATTCATGGGCTTGAGGGCAACCGTTGTCTAGAAAACTTGTCAGGACAAGGGCCAGAGCCCGGGAAGCCAGGGATGAGTTTTTCCAGGACTTGATGAGAAAAGGAACGAGTGAAGGTTTTTTGGCCACTTCAAAGAGCACGCTCAACGGTGACAAACGTCCCCGTGAGTCCGCAATGGAGGCAGGATCCAGCATTATTTCTTCTGCGTGGCCATCACTGATGGCGCGCAATATCAGAAGAGGAAGACCAGTTTCATGGGCGGCTTGAGCCACATGCAAGCTTTCCATGTCCACAGCCATCAGGTCGTTTTCTTCTCCACACCATGAAGAAAGCATGCTTTTGGGCGTCAAGGTTTTCACGGTGACAAGGGTGCATGTTTTCACCCCATGTTTCACCCCGAGTGGCTGTGAGGCTCCACTTCTCCTGAGGATATCCTTCATCTCCGGTTCTGCACGGAATTCAACTGAGGGTTTTTCCAATGACTCCAAGTTTTTCACACGCACCACGAGACACACATCCCCCACGTGCAGGTCGGTGGAAAGGCTTCCCGCATATCCAAAAGAAAGGAGAAAATCCGGGTGAGGAGTGCTCGACAGTATCCACTGAAGGGCTCGGAGCATGGCATCCTGCCCCATGCCCGTTTCCGTGAGGTAAAAGTCTTGGCGTCCCTTTCGGCAGTGGAATTGCCTAAAGGGTTCCTTGTGGCGCTGATGCCAGCGGGAATGAAAAAGCCTTTGAAAAGCTCTGTATTCTTGAGGCAGAGCTGCCAAAAGGTGAACATTCTGGGGTTTGAAGGACTTCAAAAGCTGATTTTGTGCCAAGCTCACTCCGCTCCTTACGGGCCGGATAATCATCCGTGATTTCATTATTCCAGGGCAGAAGGGGTCGTCAGAACCGGGATTCATCTTTCTACGGGTGTGCCCGGTTCATCTGAACTTTTTATGTCTTTGAATTTCTTGCTTTGTCAAGGGGGAAAAGAATAACCCCCGAACCCAAAGTCAGATGGGTCAGGGGGATCTTTGGAAGAGAAAATCTGTAATGTGCCGTTAGAAACTCCACTCCCCTTTCAGCATGCCTGCAAAAACGTTGTCGT
>SLCH01000184.1 GCA_007125915.1 Syntrophobacteraceae bacterium | reverse complement strand
TCCCAGGAGCCCTTTCCCGTCATGGAAGGCACCGTGCGCACTCAAAGGCCTTACCAGATCAATGGCATCTGGTACTACCCCATTCCCACGGCAGCCGGCTACGTGGAGGAAGGTCTCGCCAGCTGGTATGGGCCCGGTTTTCACGGAAAACCCACATCCACGGGTGAGCGCTACGACATGAACGCCATGACGGCAGCGCACAAAACCCTTCCCATGGGCACGCACGTCAAAGTGACCAATATGGAAAATGGCAGATCCCTCATCTTGCGCATCAATGATCGGGGACCCTTTGTGGACGGCCGAATCATCGATCTTTCCCGCGCCGCGGCCAGAGACCTGGGCACCAAGCAGCAGGGTCTCGCTCGAGTGCGTGTTGAAGCGGTGCAGCTGGCCAGACGGGAACACCAGGGAGCCGGCAGTTACTGGAGGGCCGAAAACATGCCTTCTCTTCGTTACGGAAACTTCACCATTCAGATCGGATCCTTCAAGGACCGGGACAACGCCCAACGCCTGCAGGAAGCTATGAGGTCCGGTTACCAGGTGGTCCATGTGCAGCCCGCCTACAACGACGAAGGAGCTTTTTTCCGCGTTCAGGTTGGAAAATACAGGGACCTTGTGCTGGCGGAACAGGAGAGGCAGCGGCTTCGCAGTTCAGGATTCGGAGACGCTTTTGTTGTGGCCATGGAGGAACGATGACGTGCTGAAAGTTCTGTCCTATCCTTCCTCGGAAGGAGAAACAAAGCTGGCCCAAATCGCCACCCGAAAACTCGGAGCGGACCTTGAAACGGAAAAGCGGGTGGTGGAAATCCTCGCTCAGGTGCGCAGCCACGGTGATGAAGCTCTCGTTCGCTACACACGCCAGTTCGATGCGCCCCAGATGCAGCTGGATGACCTCACCGTTCAAGAGGAAGAACTGAAGGCCGCCTACAAAGAGGTGGACGAGATTTTTCTCGGCACTTTACGCCAGGCCATCGTCAACATCGAGGCTTTTCATCGGCAACAACTGCCCTCTTCTCATTTTCTCACGGGACCCGACGGCACTTTTCTCGGACGGATGGTGCGCCCCGTGAGGGCTGCAGGACTTTACATTCCCGGGGGAAGGTCCGGAGAAACGCCCCTCATCTCTTCGGTGCTCATGAACGGCATTCCAGCCAGGATTGCGGGAGTGCAAGACCTGGCTCTCATCACGCCACCCAGAAAAGACGGTTCCATCAACCCTCACCTCCTGGTGGCCGCCCAGGAGGTGGGCGTCACGCGCATGCACAAAACCGGAAGCGCCTGGGGCATCGGAGCCCTGGCCTATGGAACATCCTCCATCAAAAGGGTGGATGTGGTGGTGGGACCCGGGAACATCTACGTGGCTCTCGCCAAAAGGCTGGTTTCGGGAGAGGTGGGGATCGATCTGCTCGCGGGACCCAGTGAAATTCTCATCATTGCCGATGAAAGCGCCTGCCCCTCGCACATCGCTGCGGACCTTCTGAGTCAGGCGGAACACGACTCCATGGCAAGTGCCCTTTTGCTCACCACAGACAGGCAAATTGCGGCGGGCACTGTCCTGGAACTGGAAAAACAACTGGAAAAACTTCCCCGCCGGGACACGGCCCTGGAATCCCTTCGAAACTTCGGAGGCGTCTTCATGGTGCCAGACCTCGATGCGGCCTTCGCCCTCTCCAACAAGCTCGCTCCCGAACACTTGGAATTACAGGTGAAAGATCCCTGGTCCAGCCTGGGAAAGGTGGAAAATGCGGGAGCCATCTTTCTTGGGGACTGGACGCCCGAAGCGGTGGGAGACTATTTTGCCGGCCCCAACCATGTCCTGCCCACGGCGGGCACGGCCCGGTTTGCTTCCGCTCTCAGTGTGGAAAGCTTCCTCAAGCGCACGAGCGTCATTTCCTATTCCCGCACAGCCCTGGAACGGGATGGAGAGGCCATCATGAGGCTGGCCCGCCTGGAAGGGCTGGAAGGCCATGCCGCCTCCGTGGAAATAAGGCTGAAAGGAAAAGGTCCTTCAGAGACATTGTGAGAGTGTGAAACGGATGTCTCCGAAAGGATGCCCGGCCCTCTCCACAGCCCCCTGGGAACTAAGCTTTCGCTGCCGTGCTTTCCACCACCCACTGAAGGTATTGGGGAAGCCCCTGGGAAACGGGAAAAGCGATGATTTCCGGGACTTCATAGCTGTGAAGCTCCTTCACGCGCTTTTGCAGGGATGGGAAAAGGAACGTGGGTGTTTTCATGATCATGAGGATTTCAGCCTCACGGCAAACTTCCCCTTTCCACAGAAAAACGGAGCGGATTTGAGGGAGGATATTGACGCAGGCCACAAGTTTTTCCTCCACCAGTTTTTCCGCAATGGCCATAGCCTCTTTGTCATCGCCCACCGTCACCAAAACCACTGAAACTTCACTCATGAATAAGTCCTCCATACTCCTCGATGCATCCACACAGTTGCCGCAATCGTTTTTCGACGTCATCATTGAAGACATCTCACCACTTGCATGGTCCCGCCTTCTGCAGCACAACCCTAGCTTAAGAACCCAGGTTTTGGAAGGCTTTTCGGGCCGCCCCAGCCGCCTCCCCAAACTGATCCATCAGCGGCAGACCATGGCAAGGCTGCGCCGAATCCTTCAGGGGGACCCTTCCCTGCTCGAAGAAGTCCTGCAAACGTGGGGGCAGGAAAAACTCTCCCTCATGGCCTTTCTGGAAATGCTGCACCATGAGTTCATCCGGGAGAACCTTCTCCATCTCAAGAATCTTCTGAAACCCGAAAGGCTCCTGGCAGGACTCCATCTGCTGGATTGCCTCCATGAAGAACTGCACCCCCACATCACCCAAGATCACTTCTGGAAAAGAGAGCTGGACCTGGAAGTGCTGGAGCCTTTGGTTCCCGTCTTCGAACTATGGCGGGAAATCACAGGGGAAGTCCCCCAGCTGTCTACGTGGATGGAAGAGTTGACGGGTCTCCGGCTCTCGCATAAAGAGACGCAAAAGCAGCCCCCTCCTGCTCCAGGGGGGCGGGAAGCTAAAAATCACCGGGAAGATGAAACTCGAAAACGGCTGGAAAGAAAGCTGGCCGGTGCCCATGAAGAAATGCGGGCCCTGCGGGAACAGGGGCAGCGGTACAGGCTCGAAGCGGAAGAAGCCCGGAGCAGCCTGACTGAGCTTCAGGGCAGCTTTCAGAAGGAACTGAAGGAAGCCTTGAGGAAGCAGCATGAAGCCTGGTATCAACGGTTTCAAAAGGCCGACCTGCCGGTCCTGGGAGAGACTGCGGGTCGTCTGGAAAAGGTCCTGACGCGTGCCCACCGTGCCCTGGAACTTCAAAAGGAGGCGGACGACAAATACGGCCTGGTGAGCGACGTGCGCCGGAAGCTTCTGGAACTTGACGGGCTTCTTGAGGAGATGGAAAAAATTCATGACCAGTCCATGTTCGTGCATCAGGAAGTGACCCGGGTCAAAGGAGAGCTGGAAAGAGAGAAAAAGCGCCTCCTGGAAACACCGGGAATGGAAAAGGTTTTGCGTGATCTTCCATCCAGCATCACTGCTCAGTCCCTGGAACAGCATATTCGCCTTCTGGATGCATCCCTCCAAAGCCTGCCAAGGCTTTCCAGGCTCACGGAAGTGGTCCATCGTCTGGAAAACGAAGGTTTCCTGGAAAACGCCGAAGCCCTGAAAGAAACCATTCAGGCAAAAAAATACCAGATTTTCGCTCCCCTCTACGGGCGCTTTCAACCTCCTCGCGGGGAGCCGGCAACACAGAAATTCCTCCCGGAGTTCGAAGATTTCGTGCACAGCGGCCGAGGCAAAAACCATGACCTGTACGTGGATGGATACAACATTCTTCTGAATGCGCAGGGAATCGAGCAGTCATCTTCCTCGCCCCTTGCGGAGCTCCGGGAGGAATTCATTGAAAGGGTGTGCGAAAAGAGCCGCTTTTTCAAGAAAGTGCACCTGGTTTTTGATGGAATCGAGCACTATCGAGATCAGATCAAAAACACGGAAATCATCTACACCGACAGGGTTCGAGGGGTGGATGCGGACAATTTCATCATCCAGGCCATCAGGAGAAGAAAAGATCGAAACGCACTGCTCGTGACCGCCGACCAGGAAATCATCGAGGCCACGGAGCACAAGGTGTACGCTTTCATGGATCCCTGTCACTTCTACCTGTTCGTTTTCGAAGTGAGTTTTCCATTTTTTCCTTAAGGATGATGCGCGGAGGGATGATGGAGAAAAGTTGGAGTAACAGGAAAGGGGAAGAGCCCGAGGGCGTCAGCCTCTACAACCTGGATCAGTGGAAAAGCTTCAAGGCCATCGTGGAAGCCATGGCGGCCATGGATGAACGGGAGCGGCTGGGTCTTCAGGAGAAGTGCCGGCCCTACCTTTGTTTCAGGGAGGAACTGGATCTGTTTCACAAGGGCCACGTGGAAGCCCACTGCACCGGGGCCTGCTATGAAAAAGGGGTCAGTGCCTGCTGCGGCTTCGAGAGCATTTTCACCTTCTTTGCTGACCAGGTGGTCAACGTCCTTTTTTCCAGCCCGGAAGAATTGGCCTTCCTGCTGGCCACCCTGAGAAAACCCAACACCACCCGGAGGTGCGTCTACCTGGGACCTGCAGGATGTCTCTGGAAAGTGAGACCCATCTCCTGCGCCATGTTTTTCTGCGACGATGTGAAACAAAACTTTCTGCAGGCAGATCCAGTCCTGGAAAGGGAATGGAAGGAAATGCAGAGGGAGGAGAAGGCTTTCACCTGGCCCGACAGGCAAGTGCTCTTTGACGATTTGGAAAAGTGCTTCCTGGCCCGCAGTGTGGACTCGCCCTTCATGTATTTTCACAAGAGCCCCGGACTCCTCAGGGTGAAGGCCCAGGCTCGAAAAAGTCAGGCCGAAAAGGGGGAACCTTTCGCTGAAGTCACTTCCAGGAGCACCGCGAAATAGTCCTGTATGAACCGTCCTGACACAACATGGGGCATGGGAAAGACGAAACTTCTCCCCTCAAGAAACATCCCGTTGAGAGCGAAAAAGAGGCGGCGGGATATTTCATAAAGGGTCATGTTGATCTCATGCCTGTGTTTTTCAAAAGGCTCCTGCTCCTTTTGCAGATCATTTTCCTTTT
>SLCH01000076.1 GCA_007125915.1 Syntrophobacteraceae bacterium | reverse complement strand
TTTTTGGAAGACTGCGAGCGTGAAAGGCATTCCAAGATGGTATTCGATGGAATTCCCAAGGACAAAGGCATGATACCCATGTATTTTCCGGGCGACGACAGGACCCTTGAGGGAATCCGTGAAATTGCCGAAAAGGGCAACCCAAAAGATGCCGAACACACACTGAAGAATGTGGATTCATTCCGCCAGTGGGAGGAGACGATCAAACAAGCGGCCAGAAAGAAACTCTATTACCCGCAGCTCAATGATGTCGTCATCAACGCAATCCAATCGGGTGTTTAAATTGAAGTATTCGCAATTATGACCAGCTGAATTCAGGAATTTGAATACAACCATGAAAAACCGGAATAAGCCAATCGCATTGAAACCTTACCTGGAAGCCGCAGAAGGGCTCTGCAGACAATTATCCGGGGAGGAAATCGTTCAGCTGGTGCTCTCACTGGCAAAGGATCAATCCTCATCCGGACGGGTCCAGTTTCTTGAAAAACTGAAATCCCTGTCGTCTGCGGGCAAGAAGGCCACAAAAGCCAGGGGGCCGAACCTCGCAACAATGTTGAAAGATGTGCAGGCCCTCAAGAAGTCCATCATGGAGAGGATGGAGGCCATCGAAAAGGGTGATTACGATGCCCTGGACGACTGGGACTGGGAAGACACCCATTTTGATGACGAACCGGAAATGGTCAGTGAAACGCAGCTGAATGAGCTGGCCGCTATGTTTGATGAAGCGGGCCGCCTTTTTTTGGATGGCAAATTGCTGGATGCAAGACGCCTGTATGAGGCCCTGCTGGATCTGGTCAAAGAGCTGGATGACTCCCATTACCTCATGCCCGATACAGGTGTCGAACTCCGGGAAGCGCGGGCCCGTTATGCCAGGTGCGTCTATGAAACATCCCAGGAAGACCGTCGTCTGAGTGAATTTGGCCATGCCATGGACATGGATGCCTCTGGTCCTTTTGACAAGCAAAAAATCGATGACGCCTATCCCCTGCTTCAGGATGTGATGGATGCCCGTGAACAGGAGATGACGGGAATTCAGGATTTTTTCCCCTTATGGGAGAAGTTTCTTAAGCGAAAAGGAACCCAGGGCAGGCCGGCAAGCCTCCTGGCGGAAGTGGTTTATTTTAACAGGGGGCTGGCGGGAATCGGGAAACTTGCGCGCAAATGGGGCAGTGTTCAGCCCCATGGATACCTGTTCTGGCTGGATCGGCTCAGGCAGGAAAAGCGCTGGGAAAGCATCAAGGACATTGCCAGAGAGGCCCTGGCAGTGCTGAAAACGGGAAAAGCCCGGGGAAAGGTCAGTGATTTCCTGGCAGAGGCGGGCCGAATGACAGGCGATCCGGCAGTCGTGCTGGGAGGCCATCGGGAAAAATTTTATTCCCACCCATGCGATGCCAATCTCAAAGCATTTCTGACCGAGGCGGCCCAACAGGATCAAAGGGAAAAGAGCCTGGCACAAATCCTTGATTTTTATGGACGGCAAAAGGAATTGGACCGCGACAAGAAATCCCTGTACCTGAAAGCTTTGCTCATGGCCGGACATCTTGACAGCGCCTGGAAAATCGTCAAAGGGTCCAAAAGCCTGGGATGGTCTTATGAACCGGCAACGGGACTCGTTTTCGGAAGCATCTGCGCTGTGGCTGCCAATTATCATGAAAACGCCGGAACAATCCAAAAACTGCTGACGTGGTATTGCGGCACCAGCTCCGTATATTCACATGATTTTCCTGTTCTAAGAGATGATGCGACCGGCTTTTTCCGGGATGAGATCATCAGAGGACTCCGCCAGGCCCCGTTCCAGCCGTCCATGTTGAAACAGGTTACAAACTGGGCCTTTCAGATCGGAAGGAACCGGGTGGATGGGATTGTTTCCAATACTCACAGGGGGGCATATGACCGGGCAGCATGGGTCCTGGGATCCCTGGCCGAAGTGCATGCGGCCCGGGGAGATGTTGAAAAGGCCGCGTCCTTGCTGCACGAATACTGCAAGGAAAAATATAATCGTCACATAGCTTTCAGGCGAGAGGTCAAAGGAGTGGTCAGCGAATCCATGCTGCTCCGGCAAATGGAAGCAAAATTATTGAAGATCTGATACGCTCACTTCACGCGGTCGCCGAAGGAAGACATGGGTGCCTGTGGGATCGGGCTGCCTGTGGAGTTCGGTGCCTGTGAGGTCGGACCAAGCCAGCATCTTGGAACTCAAGTCCGTAGGGTGGGCAGAGGGGTCATCCTGCCCACCGCCTTTCCAGGTTCAACAGAAAAAAGTGCCACGGAAAAATGCGGTTTCATCAGGACAAAGGATAACAAAACAGCTGCTCAAGCATTTACGAGTAGAATAAAAATACGTGGTTCTCAAGGAAAATCAGCTATTTTCTAACGAGCATGTTTTGTGATGTGCACTTTCATGGATCATCCATTGAGAGAAAAAACCAAGGCGGGGAAGTGTCCAAAAACTGCGTGTCTTGTTCTGGCAATATGGCAGCATGACCACTTCCAGGCTGAGATTCATTGAGAGCCACATTCTCAAAAAGGGCATGGTTTCGCTGGATGCTTTCATGTCCATCGGGTTAGAGGGTTCTTTTTCGTCTTCCTGGCCCTCGGTAATTGACCGTGAGAGAAAAGTCAGAGGCCATGGGGAATGGATCGCGATTTTAACCCCGAAAATCGAGCTATAGCATCCAGTTCCGGGGTCTTTTGGATATTCTTCCTATTGATCTCAATCTGTTGAACTGGTCTGACCCCATGCATTCTTGCCCATGCATCCAAGCAATCAATGGGAACCGATGGTAGAGGATTTGCGAAATGGCACGGGACTCATCAACCCCGACGGGGTTAATTTCCTCAGACAAAATGGTCAGTCTGAGTACGATGTTCGTGGTGCTTGCGGCACTATGCTGGGGGCTGTCAGGCGGGATCGGTGGCATTCTCACGGCCCAGGGCTGGGACCCGGTTGTGGTTTCGTTCTACCGGGGCTTGATCGGGCTGTCGTTCGTTCTCGTCTGGCTGGCGCTGCGCCCGCACGGCAGCGGCTTGGCAAGTCGCCGATTATGGTTCTGGTCGGCAATCGCCGGTGTAGGGGTAGCTGGCAACTTCGCATTCTATTTTGTAAGCATCGCCGAAGGCAGTGTCGCAGTTGCTGCGACCCTGATGTACTGCGCACCGGTGTTCGTCTATCTCGTCTCTTTCACACTCAAACTCGAAAGCCCCACATTTTTCAAGTGGGCCGCGATCGCGATGGTGATGCTTGGCGTCGTGCTGCTCACAGGCATTTACGAAATTGGAGCGGGGGAGGTCACGCCGATCGCCGCCAGTGCCGGGCTGCTTTCCGGCCTGTCCTACGCCGTCTTCATTTTCGGCTTCAAGTATGCGGCACCGCACGGCAGCCCGCAGGCGATCCTCGTGATAGCGTTCGCGGTACTCGCCACCATACTCATGGGACTGAGCGATGCCGATCAAGCTGCGGCTGTGCTGAAAACGCCGAGCTGGCCACTGTTCGTGGTGCTGGGAGTGTTTGGCGCCGGATTGTCTTTCATTTTCTATATCGTCGGCCTGAAACATACTGCGCCGGCTGTGGCGTCCATTGTGGCCATGGTCGAGCCGGTCACCGCGTCGCTCTTCGGCGTCGTGGTTTTAAAGGAAACCCTGGCCCCATTGCAGATCTTCGGCATGGGACTGATTCTGGTCACAGTCACTGCGCTGAGCGTATATTCGAGCGCTAAAAATGAGCCCCTCACCACGAAACCTCTTGCCGAGTAGCCCTTTGGGCATGAAATCCACCTGCTCCATGCCCGTTTACGGAAAAATTGCCCCTGAAAAGCGCCCGTGGGCCGATTTTCGAGGGCAAAATGGCTTCTAATCAAAGCCCCCCACAGTTCACTTTTTCCTGGCCCTCGGTCATTGGCTTTGAGAGAAGAAAATGGCAAGAGCCTGACGACATCACATTTCAGGCTGCAGTGGGCCTATCATCCAGCCATTATTGTTTGTGGGGACTTGAACCTGGCTCGAACTGGAGTGCTCGTTCATCCGGTCCAATGGCCCTTAGACGGTTATCCGTAAATTCAGTTGTTCGGAGGTTCCATGGCTGCATTCGTTCATGCCGCTGACATTCATTTGGATTCGCCCCTGAGGGGGTTGTTTCCTTACGAGGGTGCGCCTTCCGTTGAGGAGATCCGGGGGGCCACACGGCAGGCCCTCGACAACCTGGTCAGCTTCATCATTTCGGAACAGGCGCCGTTGCTGCTGATCGCCGGGGATCTTTACGACGGCGACTGGCAGGATTTTAACACGGGCCTTTATTTCGCCGGCCAGATGCGGCGTCTGGCAGAAATGGGGGTGCGCGTGGCCATCGTTCGGGGCAACCACGATGCGGCCAATGCCATGACAAAATCGCTGCCCCTGCCTGAAAACGTCAAAGTCTTCAAATGGCGCAATCCCGAGACGTGGCTTCTGGAAGACCTGGGGATCGCGATTCACGGCCAGAGCTATGCAGCCCCGGAGGTGACGGACAACCTTGCCGCTTCCTATCCTGACCCGGTGGATGGCATGCTCAATATCGGATTGCTGCACTGCCTCATCTCCGGCGCCCGGGGGCATTTGCCCTACGCTCCGTGCACGGCCGATGAACTGGCATCCAAGGGCTACGATTACTGGGCCCTAGGCCATGTCCACAATTTTTCCGTTGTGCGGGAAACGCCGAGGATTGTCTATGCCGGCTGCAGCCAGGGCCGGCATATCCGGGAAACGGGCCGGAAAGGGTGCGTGTGGGTCGAAGGGGACGCCGGGGCCCTGACCACCGAATTTGTCCCCCTGGACGTTGTGAGCTGGCTCAGCGTCAGTGCAGACGTCAGCGGGGCCGGAAGCATGGCAGAAGCCGCCTCCCTCTTTGGCACTGCTCTGGGGGACGCCATGAGTACCCAGGAGGGACGGCCCTGCTGCGTGCGTGCGGTTCTCAAGGGGCGCTCCCCCGTTCACGGGCGGCTTTGCTCCGATCCCATGGCGTTGACAGCCCATGTCCGTGCGGTGGCAGCAGATGTTTCCCGAAACAAAGCCTGGATCGAAAAGGTCCAGGTGCAGACGGGCCCGGCGGCCGACCTGGACCAGCTGGCCCAGAGCGACACCCCCCAGGGCGAGCTGCTGCG
>SLCH01000237.1 GCA_007125915.1 Syntrophobacteraceae bacterium | reverse complement strand
ACCACATGCAGGAGGCCAAGGGTTTCGTGATTCATCGGTTTCACCAGGACTTGGTACCCTTTGCTTTCGAGTCTTTTCTTGAGGGCAAGAGCATTTTTCTGTTCCCTGAAGGAACCCACTTGTACCCCATACACCATGGACCCTCTGGGCGGCGAAGGTCTGAACCTTTCTGCAGGGGCATCCTGCCTCGTGGGCGGGGGCTGCGCAGGGGAAGGCCTTTGCAGGGCAGCCTGTTTGGGGAGTTCATGCCTTTCGGGCTTCACGGCGTCGGGAGAAAGAGCTGGGGTAGAAGAATCGGGCAGTGCTTGTCTGCGTTCAGAATCTCCCGTTGGTGCTGTCCTGGCAGGTGCTTCCGCACCTTTCTCCAGGCTTTGCAAGCGCTCCATGGATTCGCGCGCATCGGTGCTCAGAACTCTCTCTTCCTCGGCAGCTTCTTCCCGCCCGTCAAGGAAGCTGAATGCTGAAGGGTCCTCCTGTGCTCTGAACATGTCGGCGGGCACATCACTTCTTCCGAGGGAATCTTCCTGCATGAGCTGCAGTGCTCTGGGAATTTCCCTCACAACCACACCCTTTTCCGCTTCGGGTTTTCTGGAAACATCATGGCTGCCTCTGTCCCTGGTGACCAATGGAGTCAAAACGACCAGAAGGATGAAAGCCAGCGCACCCCACAACAAGATTTTGAAATGGGATCGGGCACCCCCTTCTTTTTTTCCTTTGGACCCTTTCTGCAGGAAGACTTTTTTTGTCATTTTAACCCCCTAACGCATGGATTCAGCCTTCTTTATGGCCCTTTCAAATCCCGGCAAGGATCTCTCTATGGTTTCATCCGCCACACAGTAGGCTATTCTGAAATACCCGGGTCCTCCAAATCCGCTTCCCGGCACTGTGAGGATATTCTCTTCCTGGAGAAGTTTCACAAAATCCACATCGTCGGGCAAGGGGCTTCGAGGAAAAAGGTAAAATGCTCCGGGAGGATTGATCAGCTCGTAACCGAAGCTCTTGAGAGCCGTCACCAACATGTCCCGTTTACGCGCGTAAGCTCCCACATCCACGCACACACCCTGCAGAGAAGAAATGGCCCGCTGCATGAGGGCAGGGGCATTGACAAACCCCAAAATTCGATTGGCCAGAGTCATGGCACCCATGATCTCCTTTCCTTGGTCCGCTGCGGGATTGACAGCTGCAAACCCGATTCGCTCACCAGGAAGTGACAAGTCTTTTGAGTAACTTGTGGCCATGATGGAATGGGGATAGTATTTCAGGATGCAAGGCACGGACACTCCGTCATAGACAATTTTCCGGTAGGGTTCATCGGACACCAGATAAACAGGGCGCCCCAGCTCTGCCCCTTTTCTGTTGAGCATTGCTCCCAGCTGTTGCAAGGAAGAAGCCGAATAGATCTGTCCACTGGGATTGTTGGGAGAGTTGATCAGAAGAACTTTCGTTTCAGGTCCAATGGCATTTTCGATGGCTTGCAGGTCAAGAGTGAAGTCGCTTTTTGTGGGAACGACTTTCAGGCTGCCCCCATGGTTGTCCGCATAAAACCCATATTCCACAAAATAAGGAGCTGGAACGAGCACTTCATCTCCCGAGTCAAGCAGCGCCTTCAAAATGATGTTGAGTGCTCCCGCCGCACCGCATGTGGCTATGATCCAGTCTGCCGTGAGGGGAAAGTCGTGTTCCTGGGCCAAGTACTGTGCAACGGCTGTGCGCGTTTCCAGCAAACCGGCATTGGGCATGTAGCTGTGCATTCCGGGAACATTTTTCTGGATGACTTCCAAAATCCTCTCGTTCACCACAGGGGGCGGTGGCACATTGGGATTTCCAAGGCTGAAATCGTAGACGTTTTCATTTCCATGAATTGCCTTGAGCCGGGCGCCCTCTTCAAACATTTTGCGAATCCATGAACTGCTTTCCATAAATTGAATCATCTTTTTGGCCACCGCCATATTGACTTCCTCCGTGCTTTCTCGAGATGTTCGATCAGAGACTCTCGGGCTACCGGTCGTCGCTGCCAGGTTCGTTCATGTCTCACCGGTCAGCACTATAAAAGAGAAAAGGATCATCATGCAAGCAATTAAGATGACTGTGGCAGGCCCCTTGCAAAACATGTGCAAACAAAGGACTCTGCACTCAAAAGCTACAGATCCTTTTGTTTTTTAATGCTTTCGTGAGGTAATCCATATCATGCCTCAAAAGACTGTGCTATAGAGTACGATAATTGTCAGGCGGACGTCGTTTTGTGAAAAGATTGAAAGGAGTGGCAATGAAAGTTGCTTATTTGAGTATGGAAATCGGCCTCACTGCCAATATTCCCACTTACAGCGGCGGACTCGGCATACTGGCCGGGGACCACATTAAATCGGCGGCGGATCTGAATATTCCTCTGGTGGCCGTGACACTTCTCTACAAGAGAGGATACTTCATACAGAGCATCAATCCCATGGGACAGCAGGAGGAGATGTACCCCTATTTTGATCCCAGAGCCTTCATGGAACCCCTGCCCTTCAAAGTAACCATAAAAATCGAAGGGCGGGATGTCCACGTAGGGGTCTGGAAGCACAATCAGGTGGGCATAAAAGGTCGCGTGCCCGTTTATTTTCTTGACACGGATCTGCCCATCAACGCACCGGACGATCGACTGATCACCCAATTTCTATACGGAGGGGATACCCACACCCGCATTTGCCAGGAGGCCGTGCTGGGCATTGGGGGATATCTGGTCCTCAAAAGACTGGAAAAGGGAATCACCACTTATCACATGAATGAAGGACACGCGGTCTTTCTGACCCTCGCCCTTCTGAAGGACGAAGGTGGAAACGAGGACAAGGTGCGGGAAAAGTGTGTTTTCACCACGCACACTCCCGTCCCCGCCGGCCATGACAAATTCGACTATGCCATGGCCCATGAAGTGCTCGGCCCTTACCTGCCCTCCAACATTCGAAAACTTGCGGGGAATGATCTTCTCAATACCACGGTGCTCGCCTTGAATCTTTCACGGGCCGCCAATGGAGTGAGTGAACTTCACGGTGAAATATCAAGGCAGATGTTTCCGGGCTTCAACATCGGGCACATCACCAATGGCGTCCACCATTTGACATGGACGGACCCCGAATTTCGAACTCTTTACGACAAATACGTGCCCCAGTGGCGGCAGAATCCCCAGGCTCTGGCAAAAATCGACCACATCCCCGACGAAGAATTGAAAACCGCCAAATACATTGCCAAGAAGCGTCTCATTAACTATATCAACTCCGTTTCGGGAGCCGGCTTCACAGAGGACCTCCTCACCATCTGTTTTGCAAGGCGTGCGACGGCCTATAAGCGAGCCACTCTCATCTTCAGCGATCTGGAGTATCTCTTCAATCTCTCTTTCGACCGCGTGCAGTTGATCTTTGCCGGCAAGGCTCATCCTCAAGACCTGTCAGGAAAGGACCTCATCCGCGAAATTGTCAACACCAGCAAGCAATACGAGAACAGGATCCGGCTCGTGTTTCTTCCCAACTACAACATCTGGTCCGGAGCACTCATGACTCGTGGAGCCGATGTGTGGCTCAACACTCCCAGGCGCCCCCGCGAAGCCAGCGGAACAAGCGGCATGAAAGTCTGTTTCAACGGTGGAGTGAACATGAGCGTCTTAGATGGCTGGTGGAGGGAGGCGTGTAAAAACCGAGTGAACGGCTGGGCCATTGGGGATGATGAAGACCAGGACGACGATGATGCGGCGGCAGACCTCTACAAGAACCTGGACGACCTGGTGACCACTTATTACTCAAAACCCAAGCAGTGGCTTTCCATCATGAGGCGTTCCATCTCAGACATCACGCCCGTTTTCAACACCCACCGCATGGTCCTGGATTATCTGCACAAGTACTACTATTGATGGTCAATGGGGTATGAAGAGGCCTGAAGCTTTCTGGAAATCATGGAAGCTTCAGGCCTTTTTTTCTTGAAGAGCTCAAAAGAACCGAAGGTCCAGGGATGAAGAAGACCGAATGACCCCTGTGAATCCCATGCTCCCCCTCAGGAACGGTAGGAAGCGTTGATCTTCACGTAGTCATAGGAAAAGTCACAGGTGTAGGCCGTGAAGGCTGCCTCGCCCAGGCCAAGGTCCAAATGCACCCGGATGACTTTCTGCTTGAAAACCTGCGTTGCTTTTTCTTCGACGGTATCACTCAAAAGAGGAACGCCGTCGCGAAACACGCACACATCCTCGAAGTGGAGGGTCGCACGCAGGGGATCCAGAACCACCCCGGCGCGACCAGCTGCGGCCACAATGCGCCCCCAATTGGCATCCTCCCCAAAGAAAGCGGTTTTAACCAGGGGAGAATTGGCGATGGTCAAAGCGATTCTTTTTGCCGATTCCACATCCTTCGCCGAGGAAGCTGTGATTTCGATCAGTTTGGTGGCCCCCTCTCCGTCAAGCACCACTTTTTTCGCCAGATCCAGCAAAACGGCCTTGAGTCCCTCGCCGAAAGCCCGGCTTTCCTCGCTTTCCACATTGTCCAGAAGGGAGTTCCCCGCCCTTCCACTGGCCATGACCAGAAGGGTGTCGTTGGTGCTGGTGTCTCCATCCACTGTTATGGCATTGAAAGACCATGCTCCTCCCGTCCGGACCCAATGTTCCAAAACCTCCTGGGAAATGAAAGCGTCTGTGCACACGAACACAAGGAGGGTGGCCATGTCGGGAGCAATCATGCCTGAACCCTTGGCCACACCACCAATGGTCACCTTCTTCTCTCCCACCTGCACCACGGTGCTGGCCATTTTGGGAACGGTGTCCGTCGTCATGATAGCGCGGGCAACGTCCTCCCATTTATGGGGCGTCAGCCCTGCCACGAGTTCGGGAAAGACTTTTTCCACGGGCGCCAGTTCCATTTGCGGACCGATAATCCCCGTGGAGGCGACCAATATGGATTCAGGAATCACATCCAGGTTTTTCGCCGCCAGGGAAGCCATTCTCCGGGCGCGCTCCAACCCTTCTGCTCCCGTGCAGGCATTGGCAAAACCGGCGTTCACAAGAATTGCTCTGGCACGTCCCCTCTTGAGACGCTCCTGACAGAGAAGTACGGGTGCGGCGCAGAATTTATTTTTTGTGAACATTCCCGTGACAGCAGCCTCTTCCTCCGCAAGGATCAGTGCAAGATCCAGTCTGTTTTT
>SLCH01000081.1 GCA_007125915.1 Syntrophobacteraceae bacterium | reverse complement strand
TGGCCCAGTCGCCTTTCCTCAAAATCGAAGCCAGCAAGTTCACAGAAGTGGGCTACGTGGGCCGCGACGTGGAATCCATGGTGCGGGACATCATGGAACTGGCGGTGAGCATGATCCGCGCCGAAGAATTGGAAGCGGTGAAGGTGAAAGCGGAGGAAGTGGCGGAGGAAAAGCTTCTGGACATACTGCTGCCCCCCAAGAGGCAGCCGGAGCCGCCAAAGGAGTCCTACCCTTCCGAGCATGAAGCCCTCAAAGCCTCTGAAGAAGAAGCCCAGCAGGCGGATTCCACCCGGCAGAAACTGCGCAAGCTGCTCCGCAAGGGCGCTCTCGATGATCGCTATGTGGACCTGGAAGTGACCGACCGCAGTTTCCCCATGATCGAGATCTTTTCAGGCTCGGGCATGGAAGACATGGATCAGAATCTGCGTGAAATGCTGGGGTCCATGATGCCCCGTAAGACCAAGAGGCGGAAGGTGAAGATTCCCGAAGCCAGGGAGATCCTCGTGCAGGAGGAATCTCAAAGGCTCATTGACATGGACAAGGTGGTGAAGCTGGCTGTGGATCGCGTGGAACAATCGGGAATCATTTTCCTGGATGAAATCGACAAGATCGCAGGAAGGGAGTCCACCCGGGGCCCCGATGTGTCCCGTGAAGGAGTCCAGCGCGACCTGCTGCCCATTGTGGAAGGGTCTACAGTGACCACCAAGTACGGCATGGTTCGCACCGACCACATCTTGTTCATCGCGTCGGGCGCTTTTCACATCGCCAAGCCCTCCGACCTCATTCCCGAACTGCAGGGGCGCTTTCCCATACGCGTGGAACTCAAGTCTCTCACCCAGGAGGACTTTGTGCGCATTCTCAAGGAGCCGGAAAACGCCCTCATCGTCCAATACCTGGCCCTTCTGAAAACGGAAGAAGTGGAACTGGTCTTTGAGAATGAAGCCATCGATGAAATCGCCCTCATCGCCTATGAAGTCAATTCCCGAACGGAAAACATCGGTGCCAGGAGGCTTCACACGATCATGGAGAAGCTGCTTTCGGAAATCTCCTTCAATGCCCCCGATCTCAAGGGCCAAAAGATCACCATCACGAAGCAATACGTTCACGACATCCTGAGTGAAATCGTGAAGGACGAGGACTTGAGCCGCTACATCCTATAGACAAACGGAATGCACGCCTTTTTCGAGGAAGGAAAAGTCTGAAATGCTTGAGAAAGCTGCGGTTCTCACGGAGGCCCTGCCCTACATTCGCCGTTTTTACCACAAAACAGTGGTCATCAAATACGGCGGCCATGCCATGGTCGATGAAGAACTCAAAGAAAGTTTCGCCAAAGACATCGTGCTCATGAAATACATCGGCATCAACCCCGTCGTGGTGCATGGGGGAGGGCCCCAGATTGGAAAAATGCTGGAACGGGTGGGTAAAAAAAGTGATTTTTGCGCGGGAATGCGAGTCACCGATGCGGACACCATGGACATTGTGGAAATGGTCCTGGCGGGCAAAATCAACAAGGAAATCGTCTCTCTGGTGAATGCCAACGGAGGGCGCGCCATAGGCCTGAGCGGCAAGGACGGCTGTCTCATCGAGGCAAGAAAGCTTCATTTGTACAAGTATCAGGGGGATGACCAGCCGCCCGAAATCATTGACATCGGTCTGGTGGGGGAAGTGCAGCATGTGAACATCGAAATCCTGCGAATTCTCGAAAAGAGTGATCTCATTCCCGTGATCGCTCCCGTGGGTGTGGGCGAGAAGGGAGAGACCTACAACATCAATGCGGATCTTGTGGCAGGCCACATTGCCGGTGCTCTCAAAGCACAGAAACTCATTCTCATGACAGACGTTCCTGGCGTGATGGATCTGGATGGAAAACTCATATCAAGCATGACCGTGGCCGAAGCGGCGGATGCCCTTCAGGACCAGACCCTTAAAGGTGGCATGATCCCCAAAGTGCAGTGCTCCATCGATGCCGTGCAGTCAGGAGTCCAAAAAGTCCACATCGTAGACGGTCGGGTTCCCCATGCGGTTCTCCTGGAGATTTTCACCGATGCAGGTGTGGGAACGGAAATCATTCGCCGGCGACCACTGAGGAGGGATTGAAATGGGTGATGTGCAGAGGGCATGCTCCCAATATATTTGCAAAACCTATGCTAGGCTTCCCGTCACCTTTGTGAAAGGAAAAGGATGTCGCCTGTGGGATGCGTCGGGGAAAGAATACCTGGACTTCCTGGCGGGAATCGCCGTCTGCAACCTCGGGCACTGCCACGAAGAAATCACCAGAACACTCTGCGACCAGGCGGACACGCTCATCCATGTGTCCAATCTGTTCTACACGCACCCCCAAGTTGAACTGGCACGGGAATTGACACGATTATCGTTTGCGGATAAAGTGTTTTTTTCCAACAGTGGAGCCGAGGCCAACGAGGCCGCCATCAAACTGGCTCGAAAACACAGCAATGACCGCCATGGTCCGGGCCGTTTCCACATCATCACCATGAGGAACTCCTTTCACGGAAGAACTCTCGCAACCCTTTCGGCCACGGGCCAGGAGAAGGTGCACAAAGGGTTCGAACCCCTTGTGGAAGGTTTCACCTTTGCGGACTTTGACTCCCTGTCCTCAGTGGAAGCGGCGATCACGGACAGGACCTGTGCTGTCATGGTCGAGCCCATACAGGGCGAGGGAGGCGTTCACATCCCTTCTCCCAAATACCTGGCGGGCCTCAGGGATCTGTGCACCCGGCACGACCTTTTGCTCATCTACGATGAGGTGCAGGTGGGAATGGGGCGCACAGGGCTGCTTTTCGCCCACGAACACGAAAAGGTCACCCCGGACATCATGACACTGGCCAAGGCCCTGGGAAATGGCCTGCCCATTGGAGCCATGCTCGCCACGGACCGGGTGGCGGAGGCTTTTGTTCCCGGCAGCCACGCCACCACCTTTGGCGGCACTCCCCTGGTGACGGCGGTGGCTCTTCGAGTTCTACGGATAATCAGTGATGAAACATTTCTTCGTGGCGTGAGGGAGAAGGGAATCTATTTTTTGGAACGGCTTCTCCAATTGAAAGAGCAGCGGCCTGTCATCAGACATGTGCGCGGCCGGGGCCTCATGATCGGCGTGGAACTGGACCGTCCCGGGCAGCCCATGGTGGAGAAACTGCTTTCCAGGGGATACATCGCCAACTGCACTCATGAAAGGGTCCTGCGCTTCGTGCCGCCCCTCACCGTCACCGAAGAGGAAATGGACCGGTTCATCGCTGCCCTGGATATTTGCCTGAGAGAGGAGACACCATGAAAAGAGACTTTCTGAGCATTCTCGATTTAACCCCGGACGAAGTCTCTCACCTCATCTCCAAAGCAAAGAAAATGAAAAGACAGTGGGCAGAAAATGCTTTGCCCCAGTCCATGAGGGGCAAAGTGCTGGGTTTGATTTTTGTGAAGCCGTCCACGCGCACGCGCGTCTCCTTTGAGGCAGCCATGTACAGGCTGGGGGGGCACTGTATATTCATGACCGCTCAGGACACACAAATTTCCCGGGATGAACCCCTCGCTGACACAGCCAGAGTTCTTTCCCGCTACATGGATCTTCTTGCCGTTCGAACTTTTGCCCATTCGGACGTGGAAGAACTGGCCAGGCACGCCACCATTCCCGTGATCAACGGCTTGACCGACACCTTCCATCCCTGCCAGATCATGAGCGATTTGCTCACCATCGAAGAGAAGCGAGGACACCTCCAGGATCTCAAGGTGGCCTGGCTTGGAGATGGAAACAACGTGGCCCATTCCTGGATAAACGCCGCCGCGCTGCTCGGCTTCGGGATCACCCTGGCCTGCCCTGACGGCTATGAACCCGAAGAAAGTGTGCTTCGCAAAGCCCGGTCCCTGGGCAGGGGTGAGTTGCGCCTGGTGAAAGATCCCCTGGAAGCAGTGGCTTCAGCGGACATCATCTACACGGATGTGTGGACCAGCATGGGACAGGAAGAGGAGAAGGCGCAGCGTCTCAAGGCCTTTCAACCTTACCAGGTCAATGAAAACCTCCTTGCCCAGGCACCTCCCCATGCCATGATCATGCATTGCCTGCCCGCGCACCGGGGTGAAGAAGTCACAGAGGGTGCTTTGGAAGGACCGCAGTCCATTGTTTTCGACCAGGCGGAAAACCGGATGCACCTGCAGATGGCCCTCATGGAATGGCTCATGACCGGCCAATGATCGTTCTTTTGAAACCACGCCGGCCTGCCGCCATGAGTGGCATCTTTCCATTGAAAGCTGAATGAAACCCTCGTTCTGGGAAACCGGACCAGGAAAAGGAGACCGTCTCCGTGTCAAAAGTGCAAAAGGTGATTCTGGCTTATTCGGGTGGCCTGGACACGTCCATCATTTTGAAGTGGCTCATTGAAACCTACGACTGCCAAGTGGTGGCTTATGCGGCCGACCTGGGACAAGCAGAGGAACTGGGAGGTATCGAAGCAAAAGCTCTGGCCACGGGAGCCGTCAAAGCCCGCATTGAAGATCTCAAGGAGGAGTTCGTCCGCGACTTCGTCTTCCCCGCATTCAGGGCCAACGCCATCTACGAGGGGCAATACCTTCTGGGAACATCCATCGCGCGGCCCATCATTGCCAAACACCAGATCCGCATCGCGGAAGAAGAAGGGGCCGATGCCGTGAGCCACGGCGCAACGGGCAAGGGCAATGACCAGGTCCGGTTTGAACTCACCTACATGGCCCTCAACCCCACCATAAAAGTCATTGCCCCCTGGAGGGAATGGAACCTGAGGTCGCGCAACGCCCTCATTGAATTCGCCAAAAAGCGCGGCATACCCATCCCTGTGACCAGAGAAAAACCCTACAGCTCCGACAGAAATCTTCTCCACATCAGCTATGAAGGGGGCATGCTGGAAGATCCCTGGCTCGAACCCGATCCATCCATGTTCACTCTCACCGTCGCCCCGGAAATGGCTCCCGATGCGCCGGAAACGGTCGAAATCCATTTCGAGAGGGGAAACCCCGTCAGCATCAACGGAGAGAGGCTGAGCCCTGCATCGCTCCTTTCCCGGTTGAATCTGCTGGGAGGACGGCACGGCATCGGTCGAACCGATCTGGTGGAAAACCGTTTTGTGGGCATGAAATCCCGGGGTGTTTACGAAACTCCGGGGGGCACCATTCTGCG
>SLCH01000117.1 GCA_007125915.1 Syntrophobacteraceae bacterium | reverse complement strand
TCCTGGAGATCCAGGTGGCTGAATTGAAAGCCTTCATGCTTCTGGAGTTCACCAAGACGAGCTTTTTTGAGGCTCACGTCGTAATAGTCGTTCAGATTGTCCAAACCGACAACCCTCCAGTCTTCCTGGAGCAACCGGAGGGCGAAGTGGAAACCGATGAAGCCGGCGGCACCCGTGACAAGAACAAGCCCTTTGTTTTGCATGTGGATGAATGGGACCCTTTGATTCACCGTTTCACTCTTCTTTTTCCTTTTTGAGCCTCACGGTCAGCACGGAGCAGGGTGCCTTTCGAACGACGCGGTCGGCGGTGCTTCCGAAAATGACGTGAGCGAGTCCTGTCAGTCCCCTGGAACCCATCACAATGAGGTCCATGTCCAGTTCTTTGGTCACATTGAGAATTTCCGTGGCGGCATAGCCACCGAGAAGGTGTATCTTGTACCGCTGATTTTCCTTCATCTGGCCCAGGTAGTGATCCTGGATGGCTTCCATGGCCGCTTCTTTGACTTTTTCAACAAAGGAGGGATCGTATTCAATGGGCATATAGGTGGCGTGTGTGGGTGGTGAAAGAGAAAAATTGATCATGACATGAATGATGTGGAGAGTGGCGTCGTAGCGTTCAGCCAGGTCCCTGGCGGTGACGAATGCTTCGTGGGCGTTTTCGGAAAAATCCGTGCAAAAGGCAATGTTTCTGTAAAGCTGTTCAGCCATTGTAGTCTCCTTTCACCCTGTGTTTGCTCGTTTTGCTGCCTGCGCGATTCAGCTGTCCACAATCCAGACCGTGATGTCCCGGGATAGCCTGGCCACACTCCTGGAGACGCTGCCCCAGAGGAATTCCCTCACTCGACTCAATCCACGCCTTCCTAATACGATGGTTGAGCAGTCGAGGTGTTTGGCTTCATCGAGGATCACCGGTGCCACTTCTCCCGAGTGCACACGGAAGTGCCTGGAAATCTGTTCGGGGGAGAAACCCCCATTGAGAAGGATTTCCGAAGCCTTTTGGTAAATCATGTTCATTTTGCTCTCGTCTTCTTCCAGCCAGTAGAGTCCCCTGAGGCGCGGCTGCTCCTCGTGAATCTGTGTGATGCGCTGCACCTCTTCCTTTGTGAGAATGTTGGGAGAAGCTGTGGGGAGCACGTGGCAGAGGGTCAAGTGGGTGTGGCTTGCTCCCTTGAGGACTCTTGTGAGGTAAAAGATGCTTTTGAGTGAAATCGCCGTGTTGTCCAAAGCCACAAGAAATCTTTCCATGAAATCCCTCGCCGGTGCCCTCTGGATCACCCGGGCATGCCGGGTGGCAAATGGTGTGCTGAGTGTTCCCCTGTATGGATCCCCCCCGCAAAGATGCAGGCGAGTGAATTCATAGCGTCAAATTTCACATCTGACCGGCCTGTCCGGAAACGGGGGAGATTTTGAACAATATATACCCTTGTGCATGGCACAAACGCAACACATAAACGGGAAGGTCCCCTCTATTCCCTTCTCAGCGAAAAATTGCCGCTTTCTCAAAGGCTTGACATTGTCTGAAGAAGTCAATTAGGATTACCGGGTCATGGGAGAGAGAGACTGTTTCGCTATGTGCCTGAAAATCCCAAAAAAAGATTTTCTTTTGGCCCTCTATCATGCGCGAGTCGTTCAGTGGAAGCTCATAGAAAAGGTGTGCGCCCGCTTCCCCAATCTGCTCGTCCGGACCTGGAAAGTTGAGGCAGGCCTGCCTTCAGCAGGCACGGGAAAAGGTTCAGGCGGAACGCACCCGCATCCAAGTTGATGTTGTCATTTGTCTTCAGGAGGAAAAATGCACTGGGAAAGACCACCCAATCGGCCGCAGGGGCCAGGGAATTTCAGGGATTTGGAAGACTTTTTGAGGCGGTTGAAGGAACGGTTCAATCTTTCATCGTTTTCGGGCATGCCTTTCGTTTTTTTGGGACTCCTCATCCTGGCACTTCTGGCAGGGCTCAATTCATACTACACGGTGGAACCCCAGGAAACCGCCGTGGTCAAACGCTTTGGAGAATTCTCCCACACGAACACGGCGGGTCTTCACTTCAAGATTCCCCTGGGTGTGGATCAGGTCCACAAGGTTGTCACGGGGAGGGTCCTGCAGCGGGAATATGGTTATCGCACTCTCCAGGCTGACACGCGAAACCGCATGGCCGCAAGGGGCTATGAAGATGAGTCCATCATGTTGAGTGGAGATCTCAATGTGGTGGATTTTCAGTGGACGGTGCAATACAAAATAGAAGATCCCGTGGACTATCTTTTCAAAGTCCATGATGTGGAAGGAACTCTCGATGACATTTCCGAATCGGTGATACGACGCATTGTGGGAAATCGTTACGCCGATGAAATTCTGACGGTGGGACGTGCCTCCATTGCCGAACGGGCCAGGGAAGAAATTCAGAGCATCATGGATCAATACCAGGCGGGGCTGCGCATTGTGACGGTTCAACTGCAGAACGTGAATCCCCCCGATCCTGTGAAGGGGGCCTTCAATGAGGTGAATGAATCCCAGCAGGAAAAGGAAAGGATGATCAACGAGGCCCAGGAGGTTTACAATCAAAGAATACCCAGAGCTCAGGGGGAAGCCCGCCAGACCATCGCTCAGGCCGAAGGTTATGCCACAGAGCGTGTCAATCGCGCTCAGGGAGAGGTGCAGCTTTTCCGGCAGATTCTTGAGGCTTACGAGCAATCTCCCGATGTGACTCGAAGGCGCATGTACATTGAGGCCTTTGAAAGCCTTTCAAAGAACTTTGAGCATTTGTATGTCATAGACAGCAATCAGAACAACATCCTTCCCCACCTGGATCTGGGCCGTGCCATGGGCGGCGGTCTGGGGAGCGGGCCCCTAGGGGGAACGGACATGTCTTCAGTCCAGGCAGGGAGGGGAGGAAGCTAAATGAACCCATCAAATTTGAAATATGTGGCCATTGGGGTGATCCTTGTGGGAATATTGGCCTTCAACGCTCTGTTTGTGATCAACGAGACGGAACAGGTGGTCATCACACAGTTCGGGAAGCCCGTGGGAGAACCCATCATGACCGCCGGTCTCCACTTCAAGACTCCCTTCATTCAGAAAGCCAACTTTTTCGAAAAAAGGATCATGAAGTGGGACGGCCAGCCCAACCAGATTCCCACCAGGGATAAAAAGTACATCTGGGTGGATGTGACCGCCCGGTGGCGGATAGGGGATCCGCTGCTTTTTCTGCAGCGTGTGGGCAATATTCCCACCGCTCATAGCCGGCTCGATGGCATCATCGACTCCATCGTGAGAAACTTTGTGTCCAACAACGAGCTCATCGAACTCGTGCGAAGCGAAGGATGGGAAGATGCCAAGAAAATGCTTCAGGAGGCGGGACTCGAAGATTACCGCATGGTGGTTTCCGAGGAAATAGTGGAGGAGCTGGAAGCCCCCCTCATCAAGGGAAGAGAACGGATCACACGGGAGATGGTGGCGGAGGCATCAAAATTGCTTCCCCAGTTCGGAATTGAACTGGAAGATATTCGCATCAAGCGAATCAACTATGTGGAATCGGTTCAGCAGCAGGTCTTCAGGCGCATGATTTCTGAGCGCAAGCGCATTGCCGCTCAGTACCGTTCGGAAGGTGAAGGTGAAAGGGCCGCCATTCTCGGACAGATGGAGCGCGAGTTGGCGAGAATCACTTCGGAGGCCTTCAGGGCAGCTCAGGATATCAGGGGTGGAGCCGATGCGGAGGCGACCCGCATCTATGCGGATGCCTATGGAAAGAATCCCGAGTTTTTCGAACTCTATAGAACTTTTGAATTTTACAAGAATTCGGACAACGGAAAAACTTCTTTCATTTTGACCACAGACGCGGACATCTTCAAATATTTAAAAGGCAGTGGGGAAAGGTTGGATAGGTAAACCAGGAGAGACAGTCATGGCAGTTTTTGAGGAGAATCCTGATCAAATCACCAAGGCCGACATCATTGTGGGTATTCCTTCCTACAATGAAGGGGAAGCCATTGGAAACACCACGGTACAGGTGGCCAAAGGGCTCAAGGAGTATTTTGGTGAGCTCAGCAGTGTGATCATCAACTGTGACAACCACTCAGCAGACGGCACCAAGGATGCTTTTTTTTCCGCGCCTTCGGAAGTTCCAAAGATCTATATTTCAACACCGCCCGATGTGAGAGGCAAAGGGCAGAACCTGAAAAATCTTTTTGAGAAGACGCGGGAACTGCAGGCAAAGGCCGTGGTGGTCATCGAGGCCGACATCAAGAACGTGGCTCCCTATTGGGTCAAGAATCTGGGGGAGCCCCTTCTCAAGGGGGCCGGCTACACCAGTCCACTCTATGTGCGCCATAAGTATGAGGCGACGCTGACCAATTCGATCATTTACCCTCTCACGCGGTGTCTTTATGGACGCAGAGTGCGCCAGCCCAACGCCGGGGATTTTGGCTTCAAGGGAGAACTGGTTGACGCTTTTCTCGATTCCTCCCATTGGACCGACTCCGTGCAGCAGTTTGGCGTTGACATCTGGGCGACGACCGTGGCGCTCAATTCGAGAGTGCCCATTGTGCTCTCCATCCTTGGGTGCCCCAAAGTGCACCGCACCAAGGATCCCTATGCGCACTTGTCCGTGACTTTCCACCAGATTGTGGGCACCATTTTTGATTTGATGAAGGTCTACGAGAAGTTCTGGACCCGGGTCAAGTGGAGCAAGCCCTGCGGTCTTTATGGAACGGACATGCAGGATGTGGAGTCCCCCATTCCGGTGGAAGTGAACACGGCCCGGCTGCATGAGAGGTTCCTCCAGGGTTTTGACAAGCATCACACGGCGTGGGAAAGCATCTACGACCAGACCGTGCATCATAAGCTGCAGGAAATTCGTGGGCTTGGACTTCAGCACTTTTCCATACCCGCTCAGACATGGGCGAAAATTCTCTTTGACAGCGCCGTGGCCTATCAGTCCATGAATGCCGATCAGAGGCGCAATCTGCTGGATGCTCTGCTGCCCATTTATATTGGAAAGGTGCTCTCCTTCGTCAAAAAGACAGAGCGCATGTCTGTCCAGCAGGCTGAAGAGTATGTGGAGAATGAGTGCACCGTGTTTGAGGAAAACAAACCTTACCTCATGAGCAAGTGGCAATAATCTATACAGGGTTATCAATATCAAGGAGATATGGTCATGCCCAAAATCCTCGTTGTGGACGATGAGGAGCACATCCGGTTGCTCTATTCCGAAGAGTTGAAGGAAGCTGGATACGAGGTGATCACTGCGGAAAGCGGATACAGGCTCATGGAGACCATTGAAGAAGAGAAGCCCGATCTGGTGGTTTTGGACATCAAGATGGTCGACTACAATGGGCTGGATCTTTTACAGGATATCAGGAATCATTTTTATGACCTGCCCGTCATTTTGTCCACGGCCTATGACACCTTCAAAGAAGACATGAAGGCCATCGCTGCCGATTTTTACGTGGTGAAAAGTTTCGATCTCACCGAATTGAAGAAAAAGATCGCCATGGCTCTGGACACCAGCCTTCCCACCTGAGTGCCCTGTTTCAAGCGTGCCTCGCATGGCTTCTCGCGGGCCGGCCAAAGGGGCATTGGATTATCCTGTTCACAGGGAAGATCTCTTCCCTGGGCAGGGACCACGGCGGCCCAGGCACGCAGGTTTTCCGCGGGTTCCAGAAAGGCCTGCCATGGAGGGTTGGGGGTGTGTGCTTTTGATCCGTTGCCGCCCCTATGGGCGCATGCGGATGAAGTGTTCCTGGTTTTTGATCCACTGATGCTCAAGGGCGGGGATTTCCGCCTCAAGGATTGGTGATCCAGAAGTAAAGCAGAATGGCGAAAAAAATCATGTTTCCTGCCCACACTCCCAGGGCAGGAGATAGAATTCCTGCCGTTGCCAGCCCGCTTCCCATATTGAGCACTGCCAAGTAGATGAGGGCGACGATGAGGGCCACAACGATATTGGCCGGAACTCCCCCCTGTATGCGGTGGCGCAGTGCTATCCCCAGAGCGAGGAGGGTAAAAATGAATGTGGTGAGGGGAAAGGCCACCCGAAGGTGGAGTTCCACTTCATAGGGAAGCGAGTTGAATCCCTCACTCTGAATTTTTCTCGTGTAATTGCGCAGTTGAATCCAGTTGAGCTCCTCCGGCATGGTCTCCAGGCTGCTGAAGTCCTCGGGGGTTTCATGAAGGGAAAGTACTTTTTGGGAGAAGTGGCTCTGCTTTGCTCCCTCATCTGTAAAAATCAGTTCCAAGCCATCCTCCGCGACCCAGCCCAAATTACTCCAGCTCATCCTTCTGGCATCGATGCGACCCTCCAGCTGAAAGTGGTCATCGATAAAATAGAGGGTCACCTTTTCCATGAGGTGCTCTTTGGGGTCATAGATGCGTATTTGATAAATGGTTCCCTTTCCATGATACCAGACATTCTCGTGGCTGAAGGATGCGGGCTGTCCCCTTTCCACAACTCTTTCCTGCCAGATGGCTTCCGAATAGCGGTTCAGGGTCCGCGCAACGGACTCGGCAAAAAGAAAGTGAGCCAGAGAAAAAATGAGTGCCGTCACTATGATGGGCTTGATGTAGGTGATCCTGTGGATGCCGGAGGCCTCCATGGCGATGAGTTCATGGTTGCGCTTCAAAATGCCGAGGGCGATGAGGGTCCCCAGCAGAGTGGCCACGGGAAGCCCCTGAGTGATGATGAAGGGGATCTTGAATGCAAAGTAGGCGAAAATCTCTGCGGCGGGAGTGCCGCGGCCCATCATGCTGTCGACTTTTTCGAAGAAATCAACGATGAGGTAGATGCCCACAAAGCCGGCGAGAGTGAGGGCCGATATGGGCAGAAACTGTTTGAGCATGTAGCGGGTGATGATTCTCATGGCTTTTGTTTCGACGAGAGTCTGATCCTCTTCCCAAGAAAAAGAAGACGATTTTTCCAAAGTTCAAGTGATGTCATGTCGGGACCGCTCGCAGCGGGATCGTGTGCCTTCATCCAGAGAAAACCGGCCAGAAGGGCACAAAGAACATTGGGGCCCCATGCAGCCGCGAAAGGGGGAATGATGAGATTTTCCGCGAGCCCCCTTCCCGCAGTGAGGAGGACATAGTAGGTCAAAAAGATGCCAAGGCCCAGTGCGATGCCCGTCATGCGGCTCTTTTGCCGGGAGACCACCCCGAGAGGAACTCCCAGAATTCCCAGAATGAGACAGCTGAAAGGGAGTGCGAGCCGGCGGTGGAGCTCCATGAGCAATGACGCTTCCTGTTCTTTGGACGTGGTTTCTGCACTAGAGTGGCGAATCAGTTCCATGGCCGTCATGTTCTGCCGTCTGCGCGTGTTCTCCGCACTGCCGCCCATGATTTCTTCCAGACTGAGGAACAGGTCGTAAGTCTTGAATGAGACGGCCTGCGCTCCCTTTTGATTTTCGGGCACGCGTGTGATGACCCCGTTCTCGATTCGGAAGACGAGATGATCTTCGTCCTTTTCCAAATAAATGCTGGCTTTCTGTGCCACAATGGTGGCCCTGATCTCCGGGTGTCTCTGGTCTTCCACGAAAAAACCACGTATGGACATGGTGGATGCATCAGCTGATCTGAAGAAAAAAACGAGGTTGGGCACCACATCGATGAAAACCCCATCTCTCAGCAAGAGGGGGACGGTTGCCTTCCCCAGGGATTTGAGCTTGATGTCAAAGGCTTTGTTCGCTTTGGGCACGACCATCAGGGTATTGATGTAAGAGAATCCGGTGATGGCAACCACCAGGGTGAGGATAGCGGGAAGCAGCTGGTGCATGCTCAGCCCGGCCGAGTGAAGGGCCGTCAATTCATTGTCTCCGTTCATGCGCACAAAAGCCAGAACGGTGGCCATGAGTGCCGCCATGGGCAGTGTGAACATGAGGAGCTTTGGCAAAATCAGGAGGATCAGCTGGAGGAGATCCATGAAAGTGACGGAAGTGGTGAACAGGTATCGTGCCAGTTGCATCATCCTTCCGGCGACCAGCACAAAGCTGAGACCGAATGCGGCCAGGGCGAATGGAACGAGCTGTTCTTTCAGAATGTAGCGATAAAGAGTGATTCCCATGAGGCCTCGGTTCGGCGGGACATCCAGTGATCCTAAAGGCGGGAAACCCCAAAAGGCACCTTTGGAGAATTCCCCCATTCCAGTCCCGCTACAGAACACTTTTCCCAAACAATGGCAAACAATTGCACTTTCATTTTTCACTGCTGAGCGGCAGCCCGGTGCTCCTCAGAGAATGATGCCTTATGATAGAACACTGTCAGTGAACTTTCAAATGCCCGCACTGCTTTTCTCCTCCTCTTCTTCAGGGTTGTGGCACACGTCATGCTTCCACGCCTGGGACAGAGCGCTGGAGAGGAATGGTCGCGAGCGGGGAAAGAATGGTCCCGTGGAGTAAGACCTTGACAGGGGAAATTTTCACATGTTATCGGTTGCCTGCTAACGGGGAAGAGGTCTTTCAAGGCATTTGGGAGTTACAGCATGCCCCGTGTGCACAGAAACCGACAGTGGATTGAGAGAACATTTATGAAAAAGCCCAAGGAATCTTTTGAACTGGACAAAGAATTGGAGGACCTCGACCTGGATGCCACCGAAGATCTCGGGTTCGACTTGGATTACGACTCTCACATTGAAGAAGGTGATGACAGTGATGATGACATCATCGAACTCACTGATGAGATCATTGAAGAACTGGATGAGGCATCTTTTGATTCCGGTGACTTCGATTTCGAACCGAGGCTTTTCGACAGTGAGACCGGTCAAGAGTTGAAAACGGACGCGGAAGATCTGGTTTCCGAGCAGACGGCCATTCTGGACGAGGCCGAAGATCTTGATGGTGAGCTTTTTGCGGATTTTTCTCCCACAGAAAGTCCTGAAAAATCTGGTGAAGGTGAAAGCCCCTCCTTTGAGGTGACCGCCGGCGAGGTGTCCGATGATGGCTCCGGTGATGAGTTTGACCTGGAGGGGCCCGGCAGCCGGGCTTTTGAAGAATCCCATGCTGACGGTCCCGTGATCGTGGACGGGTCGGTGCCGGACACCTCTCAATCCCCGGAAGCCGTGAAGGGCGCCTTCAACGAAAGCCTGGACCATGAAGCTGAATCCAGGGAAGAGGTTCCTCTCGAGGAATCCTCACAGGAACTGGAGGCTTTGCTGGATGAAACGGTTTCACAACTGGAAGAGCGGTTGAGGGAATCTGTTGAGCAAATGATTGAATCTCGAATGCCTGAACTTGTTCGATCTCTGCTCATGGAGGAGATCGACAAGCTGAAAAAAGAATTTCAATAAAAACTGTGGAATGAGTTTCGCTCATCAACTGGGGTGCTGAGGGGAAGCCGTTTGCCTTCATGGGGGGTTGTGCCTTTCTCGACGCATCCTTTTCTCGTTTTTGCAGTTGGAAAATGAAAGGATCACATTACCAGGGGAATTGAGAGTGAATGTTTTGAGGCGTTGGTCTTTCTCGATTTCGGCTATTTTTCACTCTGCATCATGACCCGCAGCCTTTGGGAATGGGCATAAAGGGAAGTGCAATCTTCTTCGCCCATTCAAAAAGGGCGGATTTATGCATTTAATGGGATCTCAGGGAGTTACTCAATGAGTGATGGCACATTGCCCAAGGCTTACGAGTTTGAAGAGGTTGAACCGCGTTGGTATGCTCATTGGCAGGAAAAGGGAGTTTTTCGGGCGGATGCGCACAGTGACAAACTCCCTTTCACCATCGTCATTCCTCCTCCCAATGTGACGGGGCAGCTGCACATGGGACACGCCTTGAACAACACCCTTCAAGACATTCTGTGCCGGTTTAAAAGGATGAAAGGCTTTGAGGTTTTATGGTTGCCTGGAACGGACCATGCGGGCATTGCCACTCAGAACGTGGTGGAGCGTCAGCTGGGGCAGGACGGGAAAACGCGCCATGATATGGGGCGTGAAGAATTCCTGGAGCAGGTCTGGACCTGGAAGGAAAAGTATGGCGGATTCATCATCAACCAGTTGAAGCGTCTCGGGGCATCCTGCGACTGGAGCAGGGAACGGTTCACCATGGATGAGGGGCTTTCCCGTGCCGTGAGGCAGGTTTTCGTGAAGCTTTACATCGAAGGACTCATTTACCGTGGGAAGCGAATGATCAACTGGTGTCCCAGGTGCATGACCGCACTGGCCAATATAGAGGTGGAAGGGGAAGAAGTGGACAGCCATCTCTATCACCTGCGCTATCCTCTGGCTGCGGGCAAAGGCTCTCTCGTGGTGGCCACCACCAGGCCCGAAACCATGCTTGGAGACACGGCGGTGGCCGTGCACCCTGAAGATCCTCGCTACAAAGCTTTCATTGGCCAGGAAGTGAAACTCCCTCTCACCGGTCGGCGCATAGCTGTCATCGGTGACGAATACGTGGACAGAGAGTTTGGAACCGGCGCTCTCAAAGTCACACCCGCTCACGACTTCAATGATTTTGAACTGGCACGCAAGCACGATCTGCCCTTGGTCCAGGTCATTGGCGAAGACGGAAGAATGTCCGAGGAGGCGGGGGAGTACGAAGGTCTCGATCGAAGCGTCTGCAGGAAAAAAATTTTAAAAGACCTGGAAAGGGAGGGTTTTCTCGTCAAGACGGAGCACCATAAAAACCGTGTGGGACACTGTTACCGGTGCAAAAGCGTTGTGGAGCCCATGCAGTCCCTCCAATGGTTTGTGGCCACAAAGCCTTTGGCTGAAAAGGCCATGGATGCTGTTCGGGAGGGCAATACGCGCATCATTCCCGGCAAATGGGAAAAGGATTATTTCATTTGGCTGGAAAATGTTGAAGACTGGTGCGTGAGCCGGCAGATTTGGTGGGGGCACCGAATTCCAGCGTGGTATTGCAAGGACTGCGACATGGTCATTGTGTCCGAATACGATCCCTCTCAGTGCCCCAGCTGCAGGGGGGAAAACCTGGAGCAGGACCCCGATGTGCTCGACACATGGTTCAGTTCCAGCCTTTGGCCCTTTTCCACCCTCGGATGGCCGGAGGAAACACCGGATCTGAAAAAATTCTATCCCACTTCCGTTTTGGTGACCGGCTTCGACATCCTCTTCTTCTGGGTGGCGCGGATGATGATGATGGGCATTCATTTCATGGGGAAGGTTCCTTTCGAGGACGTTTACGTTCATGCTCTGGTGCGTGACGCCCAGGGAAACAAGATGAGCAAATCCCGTGGAAACGTCATCGATCCCGTCGTCATGATGGACCAGTATGGAACGGATGCACTGCGGTTCACCTTGACGTCCTTCGCCGCTCAGGGGCGCGATGTGAAGCTCTCAGAGGAGAGGATCGAAGGCTACAGGCATTTTGTGAACAAGATCTGGAATGCGTCGCGTCTGGTGCTCATGAACATTCAGGGGGACGGGGTTTCCAAGGATCTTCCCTCATCTCCCGTAAGTCTGGTGCACCGCTGGATTCTCAGTCGCTTGCAGACAGTGGTTGAGGAAGTGGAACACGCTTTGGATCATTACTATTTCAATCAATATGCCCAGGTTCTCTATCATTTCATCTGGCACGAGTACTGTGACTGGTACCTGGAGATGGTGAAAGCTGATTTTTACGGCGATGACCCAGAGGCCAGAATTGTGGCACAGACCGTGGCTGTTCATGTCCTTGAAAGAATGCTGATCCTTCTCCATCCCTCCATGCCCTTTGTCACGGAGGAGATTTGGCAGAAACTTCCCAAGACGGAGGGAACCATCATGAAGGCTTCTTTTCCTCAGGTCCAGGTGGAGCGGAAGGACCCTGAAGCCGAGGAGCACATGGAACTGCTCATGTCCGTGGTGGGTGGCATTCGCAATATTCGGGGCGAAATGAACATTTTGCCGGCAACGCAAGTGGAAGTCCACTGCCTGTGTGAGAATGACCATGAGATGGAGCTTCTGCGCCGACAGTCTCCCGTCATTTCTGATCTGGCGAGGATCTCCACCCTGCACGTGGGTAAGGTGGGGGAATCAAAGAAGCCTCCCCTGGCGGCAGGGACTCTTGCAGGGAAGGTGGAAGTCTTCGTGGTCCTGAAAGACATCCTGGACTTTGAAAGTGAGGCCAGGAGGCTTCTCAAGGAAATTTCCAAAGTTGAGAAAGAGTTCGGGGCTACCCAGCGAAAACTTTCCAATGAAGATTTTCTCACGAAAGCCCCGCTGGATGTCATCGATAAAGAGCGGGAAAAGTCGGGAAGGTTGGGTGAAAAAAAGGAAAAACTGAAAACTCACTTTGAAATTATTGAAAATCTTAAAAAAATGGCTGCAGCGGGAGAATGAGGATGGATCGTCTGGGTTTTCTCCTTCGACTGGCCCTTGAGGAGGACGTGCCCCACGGGGATGTGACGACGGGGGCTCTTCTTGAGAACGACATTTCTGCCCGAGCCGCGGTTTTTGGGCGGGAGCCTTTTGTTCTGTCGGGCTTGAGGGCTTTTGGGGAAGTCTTTCACATTGTAGATCCTTCCGTCAATGTGGAATGGTTTTTCAGAGATGGGGATGAAGTTCCATCCGGGGAGCCCTTCGTGAAGATCATGGGAAAGGCTTCATCCCTGCTTGTGGGTGAGCGCACAGCCCTGAACCTGCTGCAGCGGCTTTGCGCCGTGGCCACCGTCACACGAAGGATGGTGAAGGCCATGGAAGGAACGGGGTGCAAACTCTTGGACACGCGCAAGACCACTCCCCTTTGGCGTGCCCTTGAAAAGGAAGCGGTGCGCCACGGGGGGGGCTTCAATCACCGCCATGGACTGTCCGATGGTGTGCTCATCAAGGACAATCACATCAGTGCGGTGGGAAGCGTCCGGGAAGCAGTGCGGAGAGCGAGAAAGGGAGTTCCCCACACTCTCAAAATTGAAGTGGAGGTCGAGGACCTTGCACAGCTCAGTGAGGCTCTGGAGGCGGGAGCAGACGTGGTCTTGCTGGACAATTTTGCCCTGGAGTCCCTGAAAGAGGCCGTGAGGCTGGTGGATGGCAGGGTCCTTCTGGAAGCTTCGGGTGGCGTGACTCTGGAGACGGTGAGGCAAATCGCCGAAACGGGTGTGGATTTTATCAGCTGCGGGGCCCTCACGCATTCTGCAGGTTCCATTGATTTATCCATGGAATTTGTCCTTGAATGACTCTGGTTTGACAGTCAATGACCGGCCGGGTTTTTCTGGAGAGGGCTCAATTTGAAGAAATCGGCATTTATTAGGTGAGCAAGTTCCTTGAAAACGGATTCCACATACACCTATCGGCTCGTCTTTTCGGGCTTCAAGGCCGCCTGGCCCATCTGTGTGGGTTACTTCCCCCTGGGTCTGGCCTTGGGGGTGGTGGCTCAAAATGCCGGTTTGAGTGTGGTTGAAATCGGTTTCATGTCTTTGCTCGTTTTTGCAGGCAGTGCCCAGTTCATTGCCGTTTCCATGCTCCAGGGAGGGGCTGCAATTCCTGCCATAGTGGCCACCACTTTTGTGGTGAATCTTCGCCACGTTCTCATGAGTTCATCCCTCGCCGTTCATCTCAGAGGCATGGGCCGGCGATTTCTTGCCTTCTTCGCTTATGGTGTCACAGACGAAAGCTTCGCGGTGAATCTCAATCGCTTTCGAGGCGGTGCCTGGCACCCAACGGAGGCGCTGGTCGTGAATCAGCTCTCCAATGCCACATGGATCGTGAGCACGGTGCTTGGGGGCTACGGTGGCCAGTACATTGGGCAAAAGAGCTTTGGCATTGATTACGCGCTCATCGCCATGTTCATCGGTCTCATCGTTTTTCAGATTCGTGGTGGAATTTATGTGGTGACCGCGGTGGCCGCCGGAGGACTCGCCGTCCTCCTGGGCAAGATCATTCCGGGAAACGCTTACGTGGTGCTGGCCAGCCTCGGGGCAGCAACACTGGGTTTTGCCATGCAACGGGCTGTGAAGAGGAAAGGGGGGCGTGGACCTGCAACGTGAGCACCTGGTGCTCTTTTTTCTCATGGGGGTAGTGACCTATTTGCCTCGATGGCTGCCCCTTTTCATTTTTTCTCAACGGAGTCTTCCTGCCTGGTTCATTCAGTGGCTTGACTTCATTCCTGTGGCTATTCTGAGTGCTCTGGTTTTTCCAGAGCTCTTCTTGGCGGGTGAGGCCAGGGATCTGAATTTATGGAACATGAAGGCTCTGGTGGCCTTGCCAACTTTTGTTTTCGCTTTTCTCACAAGATCTCTTGGGGGGACTGTCATCTTTGGAATGTTTCTCTATTGGATTTCCGGTCGTCTTCCCGTCCCGTGAACTGGATTTGGACAAAAGCCTCCGCAACTTTTCCTCCATGGCGTGGACCTTCAATCTGATCCGCCAAACAACCCGCCGAACACCTTTTTGAATGGACCGTGAACATTCCTGCAGGATTCCTGTGCCTCCCGTGAGAAAGAGAATTATCTTAAGTTAGTAACGCAGCCATCGGGTCCACAACGCATTATGGCAAGTGGTGAGGAGGTGAGGCATGAGCAAGAAGCAGTCCCACGGGCATTCAGTCCAGAAAAAGATGGAGCCGGGGGTTGGTCCCTCTTCCCGAAAGAGTGTGCCTTCGGAAGCAAAAACCCTTGAAATCGTTTTGAAATGTGACTCATACGGGAGCGTGGAAGCCATCTTGGACGAGTTGCAAAAAGTGGAATCTTCCCCGGTGAAGTTGAAAGTGATTCACGCGGATGTGGGCGATGTTTCCAAGAGCGATCTCTTGCTGGCCTCCTCCGGCAGCCGCTTGATTGTAGGGTTTGACGTGGGAGTCATGCCCAAGCTGGAGCAGTCGGTCAAGGAATCGGGAGTGGAGGTGCGGCTCTACAACGTCATCTATCTCTTGCTGGAAGACATGAAAGAACTGCTCATGTCCTGGGTGCCGCGGGAGGCTTCGGAAAAGATTCTTGGCAAGGGAAAGATCATTGCCCTTTTCAAGGGGGGGAGAAATTCGGTCATAATCGGGTGTGAAGTGCAGGAAGGTGTCGTCGCCCTGGGGCAGAATTTCAGAATCATTGGAGCTATGGGGCCCGTTTACACGGGAAAGGTCGATTCACTGCAGATGGACCACAAACCCATACGTCAGGCCAAAGCTGGACAAAAGATTGGTTTGAAGGTCTCTCATTTCAAGACCGCAAAAATCGGAGACCTGGTGGAGTCCTTCGAAACAGTGCATCTCAAGGGTTCAACTCCATGGGCACCTTCGGGAAGTATTCTGGAGCGGTTCGCTTGAAATGAATCCACGAAAAGGTCCATGCGATCACGGGAAACCTGTAAAAACATGAACTCCATAATCTGCAGGGCTTCAACAGGAAAAACTCCCGCTCAAAGTCCGAGACCACCCCGTTCATGCATTGGAGAGTCTCCACGAATACCTTCAGCTCTCGCCCAATTCACGGGATCTCAGGGTGGCGGCTCTGACCGCCTGCATCAGAGCTCCTCGTGTTCCTCGTTCTTCCAGCACCTTCAGGCCCTCAATGGTCGTCCCGCCCGGCGAAGTGATGAGATCTTTCAATTCTGCGGGATGCTTGCCCGTCTCCAGAACCATGTGTGCAGTGCCCAAAAAAGTCTGAAGTACCAGTTCCCTCGAAACTTGCCGAGGTAATCCCTCAAGAACCCCTGCATCCATAAGGCTTTCCATGAGCATCAGTACATAAGCCGGTCCGCTGCCACTCAGGCCGGTGACGGCGTCCATCCACTTTTCCTCCACAATGATGGCTTTTCCAACGGAGTTAAAAATTTTAAGTGCAAAGTCCATCTGCTGTTCACTCACATTTTCTCCCCGCGCAAGGGCTGATGTGCCTTCCTGAACCAATGCGGGCGTGTTTGGCATGACCCGGATAACGGGAGTTTTTTCGGGCAGGGAACCTGCGAGTCGCTCGAGGCTGAAGCCTGCTGCAATGGAAATCACCAGAGCCCTCATGTTTTTACAGGTTCCAAGCTGTTTCAGAACCGGTTCCATGGTTTGAGGTTTCACGGCGATTATGATGGTTCCGCATGGAGAAACCATTTCTTCCAATGTGGCGCAGGGCGTGATCTGGTACATCTTCTTGAGGTAGTCCAAGCGCTCATTGCTCACATCGAAGACGAGAATTTTGTGAGGAGGGACGATGGAAGTGTTTAAAAGCCCCTTGATGAGAGCCTCTCCCATGTTGCCGCCACCCAGAAACCCCAGTGCTTCCTTTTCCACCATTGAAAACCTTTCTTTGCGAAGGTTGCTCCCATGAAGGGGAGATGGATTTTCTGCAGATTGTGTGTCCCACTATGAGGCGAATTGCTGTCCAATTACTCCATTTGGTCTTGCGTGGCAAGAAGCTTTGATGGAGTGTTGCGGCATTCAGGGGAGACTTTTAGTGATTACAGTGTGTTGGCTGTGAGTTTGTTCCAAAAAGCACGTGTTTGGCCTTGACGCAGGCCACAGATTATGCGAAATTCTTCCCGTTTTATGTGAGGAAGAAACGGTGCAACGATGCGGGTGAAAGGCCTTTGACGCCAAGTTTCACCGCTCCTCGACCGCACAGAAATGGCCGTCGGTGCCCCACAATCAGGTGAGTCCCTTTTTGAGATGTTCGGTCTGGGGAAGGTCACCAGCACATGAACATAGCCAATTCGTATCAATTTGGTCATTATTTGAAAGCCTCTGTGCAATGCCTGCCCCGCTGGCCGCGCTCATGCGCACGGAGATTCATAAGGGAAGCATGTCCTGATGGGCTTGCATGGTTGGGAATGTGGGATTCCCGGTTGCCCTTGGTCCATTTCATACCCACGCTTGCTGCAGGCCATGCTGCCGGCGGTGCCAAGAAGGAGAGCGAACGAAGCCATGTTTGAAAAGCTGAAGGAGTTTATTCGCGCAATAAAAAACGATCCCTGGTGGATTCCCAGGTCGATCGAATCAGAGAAGGCACCCCCTAAGAAAGAGGAGCGTCGTGAGCCCCCGCCCTTCTATAAGGAACCGGTGGCGGAGAAGCCCAAACCGCCTCCTGTGCCGGTGAAAGAACCGGAAAAAAAGAAGGAGGAGGAAGCCGCCACGCCTTCAGTGCCGCCCGGAGAAGAGGTGAGGGATACAGAAGCAGCTGAAGTCTCAGCAAGAGCGGAAGAGCTTTCAGAAACGAAGACCGCTGAAAAAATTCCGGAGACGAAGCTGGTTGCCGAGGAAGTGGTGAGTGAAGAACCGGGTGGCGTGGCTGATGCTCCCGTTTCGGCCGATGGGCCCGTGGAGCCGGAAGTTACCGAGGTGGTTGAGCCGGAGCGTTCTGCGGTGGCCGAGGAAGCTGTGGTGAAAGAAGAAGCTTCCGGGGAAGTTGAGCCCGCTCCAGAGGCCATTTTGGATGAGGTTTCCAGGGCTTTTGAGGCAGAGGAT
>SLCH01000110.1 GCA_007125915.1 Syntrophobacteraceae bacterium | reverse complement strand
TCCTTTTTTCAACCCAAAGCACTCACCTGCCCCAAAAACCAAATAAGGAGACACTGGTGCGATTGATCGAACGGGATTTTCGTGAGAAGGAAAACTGTCCGAGCGTGTTACTAGCCAATGTGCGGCCCTCTGCCGATGTGACGGCCAATCTCTCCAGGATGGAAGACATCGTCCAACTGGCCCACGAGAAAAAGGCAAACATGGTGATCTTTCCCGAACTCTGCGTCACAGGCCATGTGTGGGACGACGTGGATGATCCCGAGGACAGAAGAGTGACGAACATCCTCAGGGAAGGAGAAAATGAAAATATTGCCAAAACCATCAAGCGCATCCGCGACAGTCTCGTGGATGACGGACAGGGACTGGAATACGTTTTTTACAACAACGCACGAAAAAAATACGGCGAATTCCTCAATTCCACGTTTGTCCTCCATGCCTCCATTGATTACAGGCGAGAGGAATACATCTATGACAAGGTCTTTCTCACCCCCATCGAGCAGCGCTTCTTCAAGCCGGGAACGGACAAAAGACTCACCATTCAGACCAAGTGGGGCAGCTTCGGATTCCTGATCTGCTACGACCTCTGCTTTGTGGAACTGGCCAGGAGGTACGCATTTCGTGATCGAGTGGATGCCATTGTGACCATGGCCCAGTGGAGAGCGGAAGCAGTGCGTGAATATCCTCGCATGAACATCATGACGGACCACTACTACGGCTTTCTGTGGGACCTCATGAATGCTTCCAAATCCGCTTACAATCAAATTTGGAGCCTCGCTGTCAATACAGTGGGGCCCCATGATGTGACCGGTGACTACTTCTGGGGGGGAAGCGGCATCTGGGCACCTTCGGGCATGTCTCTCATTCGATCGTCTCACATCACTCCTGAACTCATTCTCGTGCGCAACCTGGACGTCAAGGGGCAGAGACACCTTGAACGGGACGATTTTGACTATCAGATTGATTTTGCTCGCTTCTACAAGGATATAAGAGAGGATGGTTCCACTCCCCAGCTATTGCAATGAAGGGGTGTGTCATGGAGCGGCTGAGGTGAGCCGGGGAAACGAGGTTGGAACCACCAATTCAGAGGCAAAGCCTGAAGAACGGGGCGTCATTCCCAAAAAAAAGAGACACGGGAAAGCCACTTGAATCAAGCGTTTAGGGGAATGCAAACCCCTGTTTCAATTTCCTGCCGAGGGACCAATGAGCGCATTCATATCCAAAAGATCTCGAAAAGCTGGTCTTCCCCCAGGCACCCTGGTGCACATTGGGGAGAGAAAAGCGGATTCCACCCGCTACATGATGGTCCGCTACAATGAGGTTCTGCTGGAAGAAAAGCAGATTCCATCACCGGAGGAATTTTTCCAGGTCCAAGAGGAAGGAGTTACCACATGGATCCATGTGAGCGGTATCCATGATGTGCAATCCATTCGGCATTTTGGAGAAATCCTTCACCTCCACCCCCTGACCCTTGAAGACATTGTGAACACAGAGCAGCGGGTCAAAATGGAAGTTTATGAAGACTACACGTTCGTGGTGCTGAAAAGGATCGAATGGGCAGACACAAAAGGCCAGATTGAAGTGGAACAGGTGAGCTTGATCTTTAAACCCGGACTGATCATTTCCTTTGAGGAGCGCTCAGGGGATCTCTTCTATCACCTTCGGGATCGAATGCGCCACCCGGGCAGCAAAATCAGAAAGGGGGGCAGCGACTACCTGGCCTATGCTCTCATGGACAGTGTCGTGGATCATTATTTTTTCTGCCTGGAACAAATAGGAGAGCAGATCGAAAACCTTCAGGAAAGACTCTTGCAGGATGCCGGCTCAACAATCCTTGAGGAGATCCACAGGGCCAAGAGAGAAACGATCTATCTTCGGCGCGCTATCTGGCCTCTGCGGGAAGTGGTCAACAGCATTCTGAGAGGGGAAACGGCGTTCATCACCTCAGGGACCCTGGTCTACTTCAGAGATGTCTACGACCACACGGTTCAGGCCATTGACACCCTTGAAATCCACCGGGAGATGCTCGGAAGCATGATGGACATCTACCTTTCCAGCGTCAGCAACCGCCTCAACGAAGTCATGAAGATTCTCACCATCATTGCCACCATTTTCATCCCCCTGACCTTCATTGCGGGCGTATACGGCATGAACTTCAGGCACATGCCCGAGCTTGAATGGCAATGGGGCTATCCGGGAATCCTGCTGATCATGTTCTGCATCGCCGTGATCATGCTCATCTATTTCCGAAAAAAGAAATGGCTGGAATAAACCCTCAGGGCATTGCCCTTCACATCCTGAACATGGCCTTCATGCAGGGCGCAAATCAGATGGGCAGAAAGGAAGGGGACAATGGATGAACATGGATGCGCTCACCTGAAAGCAAGCAGAAGAAAAGCCGGACTGATTTTCCGGCTTTTCCCGAGGCATTACGATCAATCTTCAGTCCATCTTTCTTCGGGTCATCAGTTCTTGAGACGGGCGTTCAGTTTGATGGCCGCTCCCGTGAGCAGCCTGGAAATGGGGCAGTTCTGCTTGGCACTTTCCGCAATTTCCCTGAATTTCGCCTCGTCAATGTCCGGCACCTGTGCCTCGCATTCCAGGTCAATTTCTTTCACGCTGAATCCCGATTCATCTTTCACCAGGTGGACGGTCGCTTCCGTCTTGACACTTTGCGGGTTGAATCCTTCCTTTCCAAGTGCTCCGGAAAGGGCCATGGAAAAACATCCCGCATGTGCTGCGCCCACCAGTTCTTCGGGGTTTGTGCCCGTGCCTTCTTCAAATCGAGACAAGAAAGAGTAGGCTCCCTGGAAAGCGCCACTTCCCAGGGCCATTGTGCCTTTCCCTTCCTGCAAGGTACCCTTCCATTCGGCATTAGCTTTGCGTTTAGGCATGTGCTATCTCCCTTTTCCAATAGAGGTTACAGGTCACGCAGGCCGCACTGAAACCAGGAATAACCGGGGACAATCAGTGCCCAGGGTGCCGTTTAAGGCGATCACCCCTCCCCACAAACCTCAGGTGAAACGAGGTAATCGAACCTTTCTGCCATCATACTCAGCTTCGCTTTCAGTTTATGCAAATCAAAATAGTGCCGCGAGGGGAAAAATCAATGAATGAACGAAGTGTGCAGCAATCAATGGGAAATAAATGATGGACTTCCACGATCAGGGGGTTTTTCATGTTTTGCCATTCTTTGTCCACAGTTTCTTTCTGGGCCTTGGAATCTGCCCTGGAAATTTTTGTGACAGCAGCAAGGATTTATGGACACTTCACCTTGGAGAGCCTTCACTCGAATCCATCCAAACGGGGCCCGGGTGGAATTGTTTCCCGTGGATGCATATTGTTTTCATAGAGGAAAATTTTTGAGATCTATCTGAGTCGCCCTTGAATATTTTGGTTCAATAACCCCCTGAAACAAGGTCCCATGGATGGATGATTCATGATGATCTTTCTCAACATCGAAGATTATTTTATCATTGGAACTAAAATGCGAGCCGAGGGCTTGCCAGAATGAAAGGAGGATCGCCATGATGGATGAACTGAAACGGGGAGATGCTCTCATCGTTGTGGATGTGCAGAAGGATTTTTGCCCGGGTGGTGCTCTGCCAATCGAAGATGGTGACGCAGTGGTCCCCGTGCTGAACCGGTGGATTGCAGAGGCCATCCAAAAGGGCATACCCATATATGCCTCACGGGACTGGCACCCAGTGGGACACATCAGTTTCAACGAGAGCAACGGCCCCTGGCCGCCACACTGTCTTCAAGACAGCGAAGGAGCCCGTTTCCACCCGAACCTTCAGCTTCCTGACTCGGTGGTCAAAGTGACCAAAGGAGTACGATTCGACCAGGACCAGAACTCAGCCTTTGATCAGACGGGTCTCGCGTTCAGGCTTCGCCAGGAGGGCATTGAGCGCATTTGGATCGGTGGCCTTGCGGAAGATGTTTGTGTGCTGGCCACCGCCCTCGATGGGCGCAAGGAAGGTTTTGAAGTGTTGCTGATCTCCGATGCCACCAAGCCCGTCACATCCGAGGGCGGAGAAAAAGCCCGAAGAGAAATGCGCGAGGCCGGAATACAGAGCACCGGCTGAAACGGCTGGCTCCAGCCGTGAATATCTTCAAAAGGAAAGGAGCTATCATGAGCAAACTCCAACCCACTCCCAAACTTTCCCAGGACGAACTGCGTTATGAAATCAAGAAGGAATACGGCTCCGTTGCCCTTGACCCCAAGAAAGGTTTTCATTTCCACACGGGCCGCGCCGCCCTGAGCCGTTTGAACTATGACGAGCGGCTGTATGAGGGTCTGCCGGAGGACAACATTGCTTCTTTCTCCGGCACGGGCAACCCTTTCTCCATGGACCCGATCAACCCAGGGGAAACGGTGGTGGACGCCGGCTCCGGAGCAGGACTGGACACCCTCATCGCTTCTCGACTCGTGGGCCCATCGGGTCGGGTGATCGGATTTGATATGACCCCCGAGATGCTCAAAAAGGCTCGCGCCGGGGCTCTGGAAGCGGGTGCGTCCAATGTGGAATTTCGTGAAGCTCACATTGAATCCCTTCCGCTGCCCGAGGATTTTGCGGACGTGGTGATCAGCAACGGCGTGCTGAACCTGACCCTTGACAAGGTGGCCACCTTGCGTGAGTGGTTCCGCATCCTCAAGCCAGGGGGACGCCTGCTCGTGGGCGACATACTTGTGGCCCGCCCCATCCCCCAGGAAGCTCTGGACGACATCTCCCTGTGGTCGGGGTGAATAGCGGGAGGTCTGCTGGACGCAGACTTGATTCAAACGTTACAAACCGCTGGTTTTTCAGACGTCGAGATTGTCCACAGATATCCCGACCTCTTCGTGGGGGTGCCCAACCCATCGAGCGCAATGGAATTCGGCACGCAGGGCATTTCTTTTCGTGCCCTCAAACGTTAAGTAAGGACAAGATGTGAAAAAAGGTCCCTTGGGCTCTCACGAGATGCCCCCAAGCACGCTCTCTCCGGCCTCGCACCCACTTGAGCCCGCGCCTGAAAAAGACACTTGCGGCCTTCGGGAAAAACTGCCATTTTCACCTATCACAGTGAGCTGGCATTGACGGGGCACAGCGATTTTCCAAAATCTCGTTTGAGCTCAACAACTTCCAAGCCCTGAAAGTTCAGATCAGCCGGGGAATTGGAGGGTTCACCCATGAAGGGATGAGTGAGCCCTCGCACTGACCCCGAGCTA
>SLCH01000017.1 GCA_007125915.1 Syntrophobacteraceae bacterium | reverse complement strand
TCTGGGCGGTGGCCATTGCCGGCTTCACCCCTATTCCCTACAAGGTTTTCACCGTCACCGCCGGTGTTTTCCTTCTGGATGTGAAACGCTTCGCCCTGGCATCTTTCATAGGCCGGGCAGGGCGTTTTTTCGTCGTGGCGACACTGCTCTACTTCTTCGGTGAACCCATCACCGTTTTCATTCAGAAGTACTTCAACATGCTTTCCGTGCTGTTTGTGGCGCTGCTCCTTGGGGGCTTTTATCTGGTGCATCATTGGTCCAGAAGAAGCATTCCATCCAACCCCAAACCTCAGGTGGCTGAAGTCCCACCCCCAAGAAGAGATCTTCCCCAATGAAATCCCTGCTTCTCACCCTTCTTCTGGCCGCCCTTTGTGTGATGCACCCCGGCGCCCCAACTGCCCATGCCGCGGTGGAGAGGGAGCCTCAGGACGGCGACTGGCTCATCTATCACCTGCCTTCGGAACCGGCCACGCTCAATCTCATCACCTCCACTGACGCCTACGCCTCCAACATCAACAGTTACATCTACGAGTCACTGTTAAAGCGGGATGAAAAAACACTGGAACTCGTGCCCGTTCTCGCTGAATCCTGGGACATTTCCGAAGATCATCTCACGTATACCTTTTATCTGAAAACAGGCATTCAGTGGCAGGATGGGACCCCCTTCACAGCCAGGGACGTGGCTTTTTCCTTTGATCGAATCAATGACCCCACGGTGGATGCAGCGCACCTGAGAAACTACTACCGGGACATCGAGTCCCTTGAAGTGATCGACGACCACACCGTCCGGTACCACTATCGAATTCCCTATTTTCGCGCCCTCGAGTTTTGTGGGGGCATTCCCATCCTTCCTGCGCACATCTTTGAAGACACGGAAAATTTCAACCAGCATCCCGTGGGAAGGAATCCCCTTGGAACGGGTCCCTACCGCTTCCTTCGCTGGGATACGGGAAAAGAAATCGTGCTCGTGAGGAATGAAGACTACTGGGGAACCAGGCCTCACCTGGACCGCATCGTGTTCAAAATCATCACGGATTCCACCGTGGCCTTTCAGGTGCTCAGAAAGGGGGGCCTGGACGTGATGGGACTGCGCCCCATACAATGGGTCCGCCAGACTCAGAGCAGGAGGTTCCAGGAGAATTTCGTGAAGCTCAAGTATTATCTCCCCAGCTACAGCTACATCGGGTGGAACATGAGAAGGCCCCACTTCTCCGATCCGAGAGTGCGCACGGCCATGACCATGCTCCTCGATCGGGAGACCATTCTGGAAAGGATACTTTTCGGCCTGGGAACCGTGGTGACGGGCACATTTTATGTGAACAGCCCCGAATACAACAAGAACATCACGGCTCATCCCTATGATCCGCAGGAAGCCCTGAAGCTCCTGCGGGAAGCGGGCTGGGAAGACCGGGATGGAAGCGGGATTCTTCAAAAGGACGGCATGCCCTTTTCCTTTGAATTTCTCATCCCTTCGGGATCCAAATTTGGAGAACAGATCGCCACCATCCTTCAGGAAAACCTGAGGCAGGTGGGCATCAGGATGACCATTCGCAAGCTGGAATGGGCCGTCTTCGTGCAAAGGATTCAGGAGGCCAATTTCGATGCCTGCACCATGGGATGGAGCCTTGGATGGGTCTCGGACCCCTTCCAACTGTGGCACTCTTCCCAGGCGGAGGGCGGCTCCAATTTTGTGGGCTTCAGCAATGCGGAGGCGGACGCCATCATCGAAAAAGCACGTCAGGAATTTGACGATGAAAAACGCTTTGAGCTTTACCACCGCTTCCACGAGATTCTCCATGAGGAGCAGCCTTACACATTCCTCTTCACCACCAAGGCTCTGGTGGCCGTGTCCAGGCGATTTGAAAACGTGAACGTTTACCCCATGGGGCTGGTCCCGCGCGAATGGTGGGTCCCCCTGGAGCACCAGAAGTACGGGGAGAGATGGCACTGAGGGGAAAAGGTTAGACAAGGGCATGAAGACCTATCTCATCAAAAGGCTTTTGCAGATCATTCCCACCCTCCTGGGAATCACGCTCATCACCTTCCTCATCATCCAGCTGGCACCAGGAAATCCCGCAATCCTGAGGATTCAGATGGCGGCCCAGGGCCAGATCGGGGACGCAGCCCTTTCCGAGCAGATCGTGGAGGACACCAAAAGACTTTACGGCCTGGACAAGCCCCTGCCTGTGCAATACGCCCTATGGGTCAAACGGGTCTTCACCTTCGATTTTGGAAACTCCTACAAGGATCACCGAAAGGTGTGGGACAAGATCGCCGAGAGGCTTCCCATCACCATCCAGCTCAACCTCATTTCCATCTTTCTCGTCTACCTCATCGCCATACCCTGCGGTGTCTTTTCCGCCACGCGCCAGGGAACCCTGGCTGACAGACTCCTCACCCTCTTCTTCTTTTTCCTTTATTCTCTTCCATCGTTCTGGGTGGCGGTGCTGCTCATCATGCTCCTTGGAGGAGGAGATTTCTGGGACATTTTTCCCGTCTACGGCATTTCGTCCATCGGCGCGGAACACTTCAGCTTCTTCCCCTGGCTTCTGGACCGCATCTGGCACCTCATACTTCCCGTCCTGTGCCTCACCTATGGAGGGCTCGCCTACCTGTCCCGCCTGACCCGATCCAACATGCTGGAAGTCATTCGGGAAGATTACGTGAGAACGGCCAGGGCCAAAGGCCTGAACGAGCGAGTGGTCATTTTCAAGCACGCCTTTCGCAACGCCCTCCTTCCCATTGTCACACTCCTCGCTTTTTTGCTCCCTGCCATGTTCGGCGGGAGCATCATCATCGAGAGCATCTTTTCCATTCCGGGCATGGGGCAGCTGGGCTTCGAGGCCGTATTGAGCCGCGACTACCCCGTCATCATGGCCATCACGACCATCTCCGCACTGCTCACACTGGTGGGACTGCTCCTCTCAGACATTCTGTATGCCCTGCTCGATCCTCGCATTCAGCTGGATTGAGGCCATGAAGCCCTTTGAATTCCGGGAAAAAGCGGGTGCCATGAGATGCACCTGCAAGGGTGTTCCCATGACAGGTGAGGAGAAAAGATCACTTCGGACATGGAAGATATGACACAAAACCACGTGCCCAACAGCTATTGGCAAAACGTCTGGCACCATTTCAGAAAGAAGCGCCTGTCCCTGGTGGGCCTCTGGATCACCTTGGGCCTCATCCTGGTGGCCCTTTTCGCCCCTCTTCTGGCCAATGACCGCCCCATACTGTTCATTCACCAGGGCCAGTGGCACTGGCCTGTCTTTTCCGGAGCGGAACAGGTCGGGCCCCAGACCTGGCGGGAGTTGAAACAGGACACTCCCTTCCTCTTCCAGCGTGACAGGGGCGAGAAAACTTTCGCCCTGTGGCCCCCTGTTCCCTACTCTCCAACGGAATACAATCTTTTGCGAATCCTCGAAGCCCCCAGCAGCGTTCACTGGTTTGGCACCGACGACAGCGGCCGTGATGTGCTCAGCCGCATGATCTATGGAGCCCGCATTTCCCTCTCGGTGGGTTTTGTGGCCGTGAGCATCGCCCTGGTCATCGGCATTCTTCTGGGGGCTGCGGCGGGTTATTTCGGCGGCTGGGTGGACCACACCATCAGCAGAATCATAGAAGTCTTTCTGACCATCCCCACATTCTTTCTCATCATTGCCATCATCGCTTTCCTGCCTCCCAGCATTTACAACATCATGGTGGTCATTGGCCTCACGGGCTGGACAGGAGCGGCCCGTTTTGTGCGCGCCGAGTTTTTCAAGCTCAAGCGGCTGGATTTTGTCATGGCATCCAGAGCCCTCGGGGCATCCAATGGGCGCCTCATTTTTGTTCACATGCTGCCCAATGCAATGGCTCCCGTACTGGTTTCGGCCGTGTTTGGCATTGCGGGGGCAATTCTCACGGAATCCAGCCTGAGCTTTCTCGGTTTTGGCGTGCCGCCTCCAACACCCAGCTGGGGAGACATTCTGTCTCAGAGCAGGGACTACATCGAGTTTGCCTGGTGGCTGACCATTTTTCCAGGGGCTGCCATCTTCCTGAGCATCACCTCCTACAACCTCGTGGGAGAAGGATTGCGCGACGCCATGGATCCCAAGTTGTTTGAATGAGCCCATGGATCCCCGCGGAATGATGCCCTCCGTGGGGGGGCATCACCCTGCGGTTTTCAAACCCGAACTTCATGAGTGGAAGTGGCCATGCTTCGTCCCCTGTCACAAGAAAAACCCGTCGTGTTCACCGTGAGCGAGCTGAACGCCCAGATCAAAACCATGCTGGAGTCCAGCTACCCCCTGGTGTGGGTGATGGGTGAAATCTCCAATTTCCGAGTGCCCTCCTCGGGGCATCACTATTTCACCCTGAAGGACGACCAGAGCCAGATTCGGGCTGTTTTTTTCCGCGCTCAGCAGAGGAGCCTGCGCTTCACGCCCGAAGGGGGTCTTCAAGTGCTTTGCCAGGGGCGGCTCAGCGTTTACGAACCAAGGGGTGAATACCAGCTCATCGTGGAAGTCATGGAGCCCCAGGGCTTCGGTGCCCTGCAGCTGGCCTTTGAACAGCTCAAAAAAAAGCTCGAAAAGGAAGGGCTTTTCGACGCTTCCAGAAAACAGCCCCTGCCCGCCTGCCCCACGCACATCGCCATCGTCACCTCCTCCACCGGTGCGGCCATTCAAGACATCCTGCGTGTCTTTCAGCGAAGCCCTTATGCTCTCTCCGTCACCCTTCTTCCCGTGCGCGTTCAGGGCCGGGAGGCGGCGGGCGAAATTGCCGCCGCCATTGAAAAGGCAAACCAGCTGGCTTCAGCCCACCAGTGGGATTTGCTCATTGTGGGGCGAGGTGGAGGAAGCATCGAGGATCTATGGCCTTTCAACGAAGAAATCGTGGCCCGGGCTCTGGCAGACTGCGCCATTCCCACCATGTCGGCCGTGGGCCATGAAATCGACCTGACCATCTCGGACCTGGTGGCCGATCAGAGGGCCCCCACTCCAACGGCTGCCGCTGAGTGGGTCGTCACACAGCTGGATCGGTTTGAACGTGAACTGGCAATTTGTCAGGAAAAACTGGTGAACCTGCTGCGCCAGAAGGTGGACGCAAAAAAGCAGATTCTCCAGTTCACCGAAAGCCGCCTGATCGACCCCAGAAGGCGATTGGCGGATCTCAGGCTTTTCCTGGACGAGCGGATGGAAAGAATCCTGCTGGCCCTCGAAGGCCGCATGGAAAGAGCCGGCACTCGGCTGCTCCATCTTCAGGAGAGGCTGCAGCGGGTTCATCCCCTTCAGGTCATCACCGCTCT
>SLCH01000224.1 GCA_007125915.1 Syntrophobacteraceae bacterium | reverse complement strand
CTTTCAGGACGATGCAGTGAAAAAGCTCATGCATCTCGATGGAGCAGAAACACCCCTCTATCTCATTCCCATGGGGCGCTGAAAGGGGAGCCATTTTCAGCACCCGTCCATCGGCTCCTTCGGAAATGAAAAAAGGGCTGTTGCAGCAGCGCAGTGAAACAGAATCTGCGGCGCTCAAGGCCCGGGCCCCTGGAAAAAGCGAGCTGCCCGCGCCCCGTTGCCGGGCATCCAAACACCCTGTCAGCGCCTGGACATGACAAAAAAAACCTCCACACTGTTCTTTCTCTTGCTCTTTTTCACCTGTGCCCCTGATCCCGCCGGGAGTGAAAGTTCTATGCCCCATGTTCAATTCCATGAGACCACCAGTATTCAAAACATCGAAAAACACCTGCGCATTCTGACCGTGGACATCGGAGAGCGAAGCGTCTTCAACTGGGAGAATCACAGCAGGGCTCGCGATTACATTCAGGAAACCTTTGAGGCATTGAAACTGGAACCTTTTCTCGAAACTTACGACTATCGAGGAAATGCCGTTTCCAACGTGGTGGCCGAAATCAAAAGAGGGCCGAACCCTTCCCGGCTCTTTATCGTGGGGGCCCATTACGACACCGTGCACGGAACACCGGGTGCCGACGACAACGGGAGTGGCGTGAGCGTTCTTTTGGAGCTGGCGTCCAACCTTCAAAACAACCTGGCGCTCCTGCCCGAGGACCTGGTCGTCCGCCTTGTGGCCTTCGCGCTTGAAGAACCCCCTGTTTTTTCAACCCCTTACATGGGAAGCAGGGTGCACGCCAAGGCCGCGCGGGAGAGAAATGAGAAAATCGAGGGCATGATCTGCCTGGAAATGGTGGGTTACACCTGCCACCAGGAGGGCTGTCAGCCCTACCCCTTTCCCTTGAATTTCATGAACTATCCAAAGGTTGGAGATTTCATAGGCATCGTGGGCAACTTTTCTTCGAGAAGGTTCACCGCATCTCTTTTGAGTGCTTTCGAAAAGAATGAGAATCTTCCGGCCATCTCCCTCTCCGTGCCCTTCAACGGCTGGGTGCTTCCCGCCGTTCGCCTCAGTGACCACTCATCCTTCTGGGACAAGGGTTTCAAGGCCGTCATGATCACGGACACGGCCTTCTTCCGCAATCCTCATTACCATCTTCCGACGGACACCATGGACAAACTGGACATGCCCTTCATGGCCGAACTGGTGAGAAGCCTGCTCTACTTTTTCGTCACGTCGAAGCCCTGAACCTGCGGGTCCTGTTTTACTTCACAGGGAAATGCCGCGTATCGATTTTTTCCACACCCGGCCGAGCAATGGACGCCTGCTCTCCAATCCCACCAAATGCCGCAGCAAGCCAACCCTGTTTCCCTTAACGGCTTCGATCTGTTATTCATGTACTTCACTGGCACGAAGGTGAAAAACATGAGTGGAACCGGAGCAAGGAGCATAGGAAAGAACATGGACAATCGGAGCGTCATCCTGCCGGGCGATCCCCTGCCGAACTGTTCGGCAGCCTGCCCCGTTCACACAGACACCCGCGGCTATGCGGAAGCCATCAGTGAAGGGAACTACGAAAAAGCTCTCGACCTCCTCCTGCAAGCCAACCCTTTTCCCTCCGTGTGCGGGCGCATCTGCCACCACCCCTGCGAGAAGGAATGCAGAAGAAAAGAAGTGGATGCTCCCGTGAGCTTGCGCATGCTCAAGCGTTTCGTGGTGGAAAACACCAGGGAATATCGACGTGCGCGCCGTCAAAGGATCGAGCCCACTCAAGGGAAAAAAGTCGCCATCATCGGGTCGGGGCCCGCAGGGCTCACTGTGGCCCACGACCTCGCCCTCCTGGGCTATCACACCATCGTTTTCGAACAGGACAGCCAGCTCGGGGGGATGCTCGCCCACGCCATTCCCCGTTACCGCCTTCCTCTCCATGCCCTTCGCGAGGACATCGACGACATACTGGCCATGGGTGTGGAGACGAGAACCGCCTGCCGGGTCGGGGTGGACATTTCACTGGAGGAAATTCGGAAAAAGCATGATGCCGTGGTGCTTGCCATTGGGTTGTCCGAAAGCGTCACCTTGCCCATTCCCGGATCGGAGAGCGAAGGGGTTTTTCCGGGAATCACCTTTTTATGGGACGTGGCCAACGGTCATCCGCCTCCCCTTGGAGACAGGGTTCTCATCATAGGGGGCGGCAATGTGGCCGTGGATGCGGCCAGGACAGCAAGAAGACTGGGGGTGGGCCAGGTTTTCATGGCATGCCTCGAAACACCGGAGGAGATGCCCGCCTGGCAATGGGAAATCCAGGAAGCGCGGGAAGAAGGCATAGAGATTTTGAATTCATGGGGACCCAAAGCTGTTCTTTCCCGCGGGGGAAAAGTGGCCGGCATGGAGCTGAAACGCTGCACGCGGGTTTTTGATGACCACGGGCGCTTCGCCCCTCAATACGACGAAGCACGAACCATGACCCTGGACGTGGACCAGGTCATCATGACCATCGGTCAACGTGCGGACCTGTCCTGCGTCAAGGAGACGGAACTGGCGGTGGAAAGGGGGCGCTTGATGTGCGATTCTCATACCCTGTCCACATCGGAACCCGGGGTTTTCGCGTGCGGGGAGGTCCTGACGGGGCCGGGGTCGGCCATCCATGCCATCGCCAGCGGCCACCGGGCAGCCCAGGCGGTGCACCATTACCTGCAAACGGGGGAAAGACTTGTCTTGCCCAGGGAAGATGTCCCGTCTTTGGGCCTTTTGCCCCAAAGGGTCGCCAGCCTGGCCCGCAAGATGACCCGCAGGGAGGCGGCTCTGCTGGACCCCCGGGAAAGGATTGGGGATTTTTCGGAAATTGAATCCCCCTTCAACGAGCGGGAAGCTCTTGAGGAAGCAAGACGCTGCCTGGCCTGTGCCACGGGTGCCCGGCTGGAATCTTCTCAGGCATGCGCGGGATGCCTCACTTGCGCCCGCGTGTGCCCTTTTGGTGTGGCCACTGTGGACCGCACGGCGGCCATGCCCGCCGAAGAATGCCAGGCTTGCGGCCTCTGTGCCGCCGAATGCCCTGCGGCGGGCATCGCCCTGAAACGCTTCGCCACCAATCAGATGAAACAAACTCTTGGGGAAATCCTTGCACCCGCCCGTGCCGTCAAGATATGGACGCCCTTTCTCGTCGCCTACTGCTGCCTCTATGAAACCACCAGCCGGAAATACCTGAAACCTCAATCCCTGGAAGAAATCGAAGGCTCCGGCATCTTGCGCATCATGGTTCCCTGTGTGGGGCGGCTCAGTTCCCTGGACCTGGTGGAACCCTTCGAAATGGGCGCCGACCGCGTGGTGGTGATCGCCTGCAAGGAAGAAGGGTGTCTATACATGGGTTCTGAGGAGCTTCTTGGGCGGCGCGTGGCACACGCACAGAAATTTCTCAAGGAAATCGGGTTGGAAAAGGCCAGTTTGCAGTTTCGCCAAACACGGGGGAGTGCCGAAGCCTCCTGGCCGGCCATCTGGAAGGAAGTTCAGCATGAAACAGCTCCAGAGAGCGAAAAGGAGTCGCTGAAATGATCGTTGCGGATCAGAAACCTTTCCATGAAATCAAAGGATTTGTGGAAGCACACCAAAACATCCTCGTGGCGGGCTGCGGCACCTGCGTCACGGTCTGTCTCTCGGGAGGCGCCGCGGAGGCCCGCCTCCTGGCCTCTGGACTTCGCATCGCCTTTCAGCGGGAAAACCAAAACAAAACCATTGAAGAGGACACGGTGCTGCGCCAGTGTGACGAAGAATTTGTGCTCCCCTTGCTTCAGCGGGTCAAAGAGGAAAACATCGATGCGGTCATCACCCTGGCGTGCGGCGTCGGGGTGAATTTCCTGGCGGACCGGCTCGGGCACATCCCTGTTTTTCCCGGAGTGAACACCACCTTTTACGGCGCGGTGATGGAGCCGGGACTCTGGGCCGAAATGTGTTCAGGATGCGGCCAGTGCATCACCCATCTCACGGGTGGCATCTGCCCCATTGCGCGATGTTCCAAACGCCTTTTCAACGGGCCCTGCGGAGGTTCGGAAAGAGGACGCTGTGAAGTGGACCCCCAAAACACGCCCTGTGTGTGGCAGCTCATTCTTGACCGGATGAAACAGTTGGGGCGGCTTCATGACCTGCAGAACTTCATTCCCGCCAAAGACTGGCGGCCCGCCCTGGACGGGGGTGTGCGCCACACGGTGCGGGAGAGGATCTACAGGCTGGATTACAAAAACCCCTGACCCAGGGGAACATCACCCGCCTTTCCCTCGCCGGAGAAAGCCCATCACCGGCCCGGAAAACTCCGGCAAGAAACGAACAACTGCCGGGTCAGCTGTTTCACCCCATGGAAAGGAATCCATGAGCGCAGATCAAACCATGAAATGCGGAAGCAACCTGGAAAAAGTCCTTCGTTCGGGCTCCTTCGCGGTCACTTGTGAATGTGGCCCTCCGAAGGGACCGAACCCGAACCACCTCATTGGCAAGATCGATCACATCAAGGGATTTGCGGATGCCGTCAACGTGACGGACAATCCAACGGCATCGGTGCGCATGTCGAGCATCGGCGCTGCAGCCATCCTGTCCCGCCATGGTGTGGAGCCGGTCATGCAAATGGTGACCCGCGACCGCAACCGCATTGCAGCCCAGAGCGACGTGTTCGGCGCCCACGCTCTGGGCATTCGGAACATGCTGTGCCTGAGCGGCGATCATCAGACTTTCGGCAACCATCCTCATGCAAAGAACGTCTTTGACATAGACTCCATGCAGCTCCTCCACATGATCCGGATCCTTCGCGACGAAGGAAAAATGGACAACGGAGAGCCCATCGATGGAAAAATGAACATGTTTCTTGGGGCCGCGGCCAACCCTTTTGCCGATCCCTTCGAGTTTCGCGTCATTCGCATGGCCAAAAAAATCATGGCGGGAGCGGACTTCATTCAGACACAGTGCATTTTCGACATGGGCCGATTCAGGGAATTCATGAAAATGGCCTGCCACATGGGCCTTCATGAAAAATGCTTCATTCTGGCCGGTGTCACTCCCCTCAAGTCTCTGGGCATGGCCCGCTACATGAACCAGAGCGTTCCGGGAATCAGCATTCCCCAGGAAATCCTGGAACGCATCAAGGGTGTTCCCAAATCCGCTCAGGGGGAAGAAGGAATCCGCATCCTCCTGGAACAGATTCAGGAATTGCAGGAAATGGAGGGAGTGACCGGGGTTCACATCATGGCCATCGAATGGGAGGAGAAAATACCCGAAATCATGGAGCGGGCCCGATTGCTGCCAAGGCCCCAG
>SLCH01000065.1 GCA_007125915.1 Syntrophobacteraceae bacterium | reverse complement strand
TTGTCCATGGGCATGAGCCATGATTTCGAGGCGGCCATTGAAGAGGGGGCGACCCTGGTCCGTGTGGGAACGGCCCTGTTTGGTGTCAGACCTTCGAAAACCCCGTGAGCCTCTGGCGTTGAACCTCAGCCAGGGCAACGGCCCCCGCCGCAGCGGCGTTGAGGGATTCCATGGGCCCCCGGGGGGGGATGGCCACCAGGAGGTCGCACTTTTCCAGGATGAGGGGGCGAATGCCCCTGTGTTCATTGCCCACAACCAGTGCCAGGGGCACAGTGAGGTCCACTTCATAAATCACCTGGGACTCTTTCAGGGTCATGCCCATGACCCAGAGACCCCCTTCCTTCAGCTGTTCCAATGCGCGGGCGAGATTGACCACCTGGATGATGGGAAGATAGGAGGCTCCTCCGGCGGCCACTTTCATCACCGATGCGGTGACTCCCGCACTTCGGTCCGCGGGGATCACCATCGCCCTGGCCCCCAGGAAACACGCACTGCGGATGAGGGCGCCCAGGTTCTGGGGGTCCTGAATGGAATCGAGGACCACAAGGGGTTCCCGTTCATGGGGGGGCAATTTGAGAAAAGTTTCCAGGGATCCGTAGGGGTATTTTTCCATTCGGGCAGCCACTCCCTGGTGGTGAGGGTGGCCCATGGTCCTGGTGAGATCATCTTTGCTTGCGAAGCGAACGGGGATGGAACGTTCCGCTCCCATTTGTGAAATTTCCCGGCCCAGGGCGTCAGGGCGGGCCAGCAGAATTTCTTCCATGAGCATCCCCGGACTGCTCAGTGCTTCCCGAACGGGGTTCACGCCGCAGACCCACAACGGCTCTTTAGGGTCTCTACCCCTTTTCCTGCCCTTGGTCCTGTCCTTCATCCTTCCCGGCACCTCCCGGCAATGAGAGTAAAAAGGCCCCTCTGGGTGTGCTCAGGGCGGTTTGCGGGGGCATTTTTGTTCAGCCCTGGAACGCAAGGCGTTTTGTGAACATGGCGGCTGTGAACCCCATGGGTTTCCATGGTGGAGAGTCTCCTCATACCATCAATATCAGCGGTCATCCGGGGTAAGGAAAGGAGCGACTCTCCAGCTCTGACAAAACCGCCGGCAGCGCTGTGCGCGAAAGATGGATTCCAGGTCCGCCGCCGCTTCATGGAGAAGGTCATTGACAATGATGAAGTCGTACCAGGGAGCCTCCATGATTTCATCCCGGGCCGCCGCCAGCCGCCTTTTCAGTTGCTCCGCCGACTCGGTGCCTCGCCTGAGGAGCCGCTCTTCCAGGACTTCCATGGAGGGGGGCAGGATGAAGATGTTGAGGGATTGAGGGTGGGCGCATCGAATCTGGCGGGCGCCCTGCACGTCGATGTCCAAAAGCACGTCCCAGCCATCTTGCAGCCACCGGTTCACCAGGTCTCCGTCCGTTCCGTAATAGGCGTCGTGCACCACGGCCCACTCCAGAAAACGCCCCTCACCGATTCCCCGCTGAAACTCTTCTCTGCTGAGAAAATGGTAGTCCTTGCCAGGGGTTTCCCCTGATCTCGGCGGGCGGGTCGTGCAGGAGACGGAGTAGCGCACAAAGGGCAGTTTCGTCAGAATGCGGCCAATGAGCGTGGTTTTTCCAACCCCCGAAGGAGCCGAAATCACATACACCTGTCCTCTTCCCAAAGGGGCGGCCATGGGCTCACTCTTTTTCCGTTTTCATGAGGTTGGCCTCCTTGGGACTGCTGTCCACAAGCAGCCTTTGGGCGATGGTTTCAGCCTGAACGCCCGAGAGGATCACGTGGTCACTGTCCGTGATGATGATGGAGCGGGTGCGGCGCCCCATGGTGGCGTCAATGAGTTTGTTGGCCAGCTTGGCGTCTTCTTTGAGACGTTTCATGGGGGCTGAGGCAGGTGAGACGATCGCCACCACTCGATTTGCCAGTACGGTGTTTCCAAATCCAATGTTGAGCAACTTCAAGTCCATTTGCGACCTCATGTGTTTGTTCTGAGTTTTGGGGGCCCAGTCTTCATGGGTTTTCAGGGGCAGCCGCGTTCACGCCCATTTTCGAGGGGCTTCCTCTGAAGTTTGACATGAGGGCCCTATTCGACATTCTGTATTTGCTCTTTCAGCCTGGCGATTTCGTTTTTCATGCGCACCACGGCGTGAAGGGTTTCCAGGTCCCCCGCCTTGCTGCCTATGGTGTTGGTTTCACGATGCATCTCCTGGGCAAGAAAGTCCAGCTTTCTCCCCTCCGCCGCACCAGTTCCTGAAATGAGGTTCTCCATCTGGTCAAAGTGGCTGTTCAGGCGGACAATTTCTTCGTTGATGTCCATTCGGTCAGCCATGGTGGCCACCTCTTGAACAAAACGGTTTTCGTCCATGGGAGTCTCCCCCAGAAGCTCCTGAATTCTTTCTCTCAGGCGTTTTTGATAATCCTGAACCACCGAGTCCTTTCTGGCCGTGATTGCGGCCAGGTCGGCCCGAAGGCTGGCCATGATCTTGAGGCAATCGCCGCACAGGGCCTGCCCTTCCAGCTGGCGCATCTTGATGACCTCATGGAGAGCTTCCCCAGCGGTTTCCAGCATGAGGGCTCCCAGTTGGCTGAGGTCACCGGTCATTTCCTGGGACTCAAAAACGTTGGGAATTCGAAGAATGTGCTCCAGCCTTGGTGGGTCGGCACCGTTGAGTTCCCTGTGAAGCCTTTGAAGCTGTGCCCAATGAAATGCGGCCAGTTCAAAGTTGAGCTGGGAAGCCTTCAGTTCCACGCGAGTGGCTTCAATCTGAAGGTAGATCTCCACTCTGCCCCGTCTCAGTTTTCCTGTCACCAGCTTGCGAAGGGGGTCTTCAAGCTGGAGGAGGTTTCTGGGGAGGCGCAGCACGGTGTCAAGGTTTTTTCCATTGAGGCATCTGATTTCCACGGTGACCGCATATCCTGAGGCTGGGTCCTCGCGCCTGGAGCGGCCGAAGGCCGTCATGCTGTGGATCAAGGGGTTTCTCCTGCATAAGTGAGGTGTTGAGGAATGTGACCGCTGCGCTGAAAGATGAGCTTCTGCCGGGTGGCGTTGAAAAAATGGAGAAGCAGTGGATTTTTGTAGTCCGCGTAGGTCCAGGGCAGGTCCCGGTAGTTTCCCTTCTGGTAGATGAGAGTCAGGTCAGCATAGATGCCCTTTTTCAGGTAGATGCGGTGCGTGAAGTTCTTGCCTGTGGCCAGGATGATCCTCTCCTCGCTGAGAAGTCCCGGATCGATGTTCACCCGCCGCCTCCCTTCCCGGGAGAACTCCTTTTCCAGATCATTGGTGAAAAGCTTGATGGCAACGAGGTCTTCCACGGGAACAAGGTCAAGAAAGCTTGCCGTCTGACGGTGGATTTCCTTTCCCATTTCCCCCTCGTAGTAGCGCGTGTAGGTGAAAGGTTCCGGTTCCGTGAGCAGGTCCAGGGGGCCCAGGCGGTGGCTGAGGCGCCGGAGCACCTGGTTCTGCACTTCAAAGCTGCAAAAAAGGAGTCCCGCAATGAGTTTGGCGGGAGCCGGTTCTCTGGGTTCGCTCATGAAAAAGGGCCGTTTTGGGAAATGTGCAAGAGGGCAGTCTTTTTCTATGAATGGCAAAATTTGGGTTCACTGTCCCCATTGACTGCCTTCAAAAGCTGCTCCATGGTGACGACGCTGGTGCCCACTTCCCCCACCACGATTCCCGCTGCGGCATTGGCAAGAATGGCTGCTTCCCTGGGGTCGAGCCCCGCGGCCATGGCGAGGCTCAGGGTTGCGATGACCGTGTCGCCCGCTCCTGTCACATCGAAAACCCGCCGGGCCACGGTGGGAATGTGGTCAACGGTGCCATCCCGAAGAAAGAGGGTCATGCCCGCTTTTCCTCGAGTGATGAGCACGGAGTCGCACGCCAGTCTTTCCATGAGCTGCCTTCCCGCCCTGAGCAGGCTTTCTTCATCGGTGATGCGGACCTGCGCCATTTGGGATGCTTCGTGATGGTTGGGCGTGATGACAGCCACATCCCGGTACAGGTCCACATGCTCCACTTTGGGATCCACCATCACGGGAATGGCCGATGCGCCGGCCTGGGCCTTCAGCCTGTCCATGAAGGGAAGGGTGACCACCCCTTTAGCATAATCGGACACCACGATGCCATGAATTCGTGGCAGGTTCTTCTGAGTGAAGGCCTGGATGTTGTGAAGGGAGCCCGGTCTTATGGGTGTGCGGTCTTCTCGGTCAAAGCGGACAACCTGCTGATTTCGAGCGATGATGCGGGTTTTGGTGGTGGTGTGTCTCTGGGGCTCGACGATGATCCCTTCAGTGGAGATGCCCAAATTGTGAAAAAGGTGGATCAGGGAATGGCCTGCGGGGTCTTCTCCCACCACTCCCCCAACAAGGACGTTTCCTCCCAGGGCCGCCACGTTGTGAGCCACGTTGGCGCACCCCCCCAGGAGCCGCGTTTCTTCCAGCACTTCCACCACGGGGACGGGGGCTTCCGGCGAAATTCGGTTCACTTCTCCCCAGATGAACCGGTCCAGCATGATGTCCCCCACGGCGAGAATGCAAAGGGCCGGGAATCTTTCCATGGCCGTCAACAGCCGGGACCTGAGCTCCCGTGAAAGGTTCAGAGGGTGATTTTGCATGTCGGAAGCAGGGCTACTGGTCTTGAAGTGGTTTTGCTTCGTCCATGAGCATGATGGGAATTCCTTCCCGAATTTCGTAAAGGAGCTTGCAGTGATGGCACACGAGGCCGTCCTGGGTTTCGTTCAGCGCAATATCTCCCTTGCACTTGGGGCAGGCCAGAATGTCCAGAAGCTCTTTCCTGATGGTCACGATTCTTCCTTCTTATGGTTCGGATGTGATTCGCATGGGCAGAAGAAACCTGCCGGAAAAAAAACCGTCTGCGTCCCCTGAAATGGGAGAAGGTTTCCTGTTGTTTCGTTTTTGCGCCAGTGGACGGGGCTTTGGAATTCCCCATGCCTTTTCAGGCAAAACCGCCCACGGGAGGGCTCCACCATGATTTCCCATGCCCGCAAAGGGGAAAGGTTCACCCTGCCATGCGATGGGCCATGGAAATGAGCGAAGAAACCAGGAAATTGTCCAGGAACACGATGGCCAGAAGGACGATCATGGGGGTGAAGTCTATGCCGCCCAAATTCACGGGAATTCTGCTTCGAACGGCATGAAGCACCGGTTCTGTGATGTTGTAGATGAACCTCACAATGGGGTTGTAGGGATCGGGGTTGACCCACGACAGAATGGCGCGGGCGATGATTACCCACATGTAGATGTTGAGGGCGATGTGAAGGATATTGGCCAGTGCAAGCAGCAGATTACCAAACATGG
>SLCH01000241.1 GCA_007125915.1 Syntrophobacteraceae bacterium | reverse complement strand
TCGGAAATGCGCTTCCTTCCCATGCCCTGCCAGCACTGCAACAACGCTCCCTGTGAATCGGTCTGCCCCGTTTACGCGCCCCACCACAGCAGAGAGGGCTTGAACAACCAGGTTTACAACCGCTGCATCGGCACCCGGTTCTGTGCCCAAAACTGCCCCTACAAAGTGCGGCGTTTCAACTGGTTCACCTTCACCCGGCCCGAACCCCTCAACTGGCAGCTGAATCCCAACGTCACCGTCCGTCAGAAGGGAGTCATGGAAAAGTGTTCCTTCTGCGTGCAGCGCATCATCGAAGCCAAGCACCGGGCCCGTGACGGGAATGGAAAGGTGCAGGACGGGGACTTCACCACCGCGTGTGCGCAGACCTGTCCTGCCGACGCCATCATTTTTGGTAATCTCATGGACTCCCAATCCCGGGTTCGAAAACTCATCGAAGACCCCCGCACCTACCAGGTGCTTCTGGATCTGAACACCAAGCCCGCAGTCTTTTACCTGAAAAAGCTCACTCAGAATCCCTTTGAAGCGTGATGGGCCGACCATGGAGAAGCTGACGTACCGTTCCATAGATGAAGATGTTCTGCGCAACATGTTCTCCCCCTCGAGGACCTATTACTACCTCCTGGCCCTGTGTTTTGCGGGCATTCTTCTGGGCGCCTTCTGCTGGGGATACATGATCGCCACGGGCATCGGCGTTGCGGGCATGAAGCACCCCGTTTTCTGGGGAACCTTTCTCATCAATTTCGTCTTCTGGGTGGGCATCGCCCATTCGGGAACGCTCATTTCCGCCATCCTGTATCTCTTTCGGGCGCCCTGGCGAACGGCCATCGCCCGAAGCGCCGAGGCTATGACGGTCTTTGCCGTGGCCACCGCCGGCCTCTTTCCGTTCATTCACCTGGGCCGCGTGTGGATCGTCTACTGGATTCTGCCCTACCCCAACGAACGCAACCTCTGGCCCAATTTTCAGTCCCCCCTCGTCTTCGACGTGATCGCCATTTCCACCTACCTCACGGTGAGCGCCATGTTCTGGTACACGGGACTCGTCCCCGACCTGGCCGTGGTGCGGGACAAAGCCCGGGGAATCAAGAAAAAGATCTACGGTGTCCTTTCCCTGGGCTGGACGGGATCCCACAGGCGCTGGAACCACTACGGAAAGGCCTATCTCCTTTTCGCGGCCCTGGCCACCCCCCTGGTCATCTCCGTGCACAGCGTGGTGTCCTGGGATTTCGCCCTCTCCATCGTGCCCGGATGGCACAGCACCATTTTCGCACCCTACTTCGTGGCGGGCGCCATCCATTCGGGACTGGCCATGGTGCTCACCCTGCTGATCCCTCTGCGCAAAATCTTCAGGTTCGAACACCTCATCACCATGAACATCCTGGAAAACATTGCCAAAACCATCATTTTCACGGGACTGATCGTGGGATACGCCTACGCCACGGAATATTTCATGGCCTATTACAGCGGCAACGTGTTCGAGCGGGACACCATGATCTGGCGTGCCATCGGAAACTATTCCACAGCCTTCTGGATCATGGTGGTCTGCAACACCCTGGTGCCCCTGCTCCTCTTTTTCAAAAGGGTTCGAACCAACCTGAAAAGGCTTTTCGCCATTTCCCTCCTTATCAACGTGGGCATGTGGTACGAGCGGTTCGTCATCATCATTTCCTCGGCGGCTCATCAGTTCGACCCTTATTCCTGGACCCATTACAGCCCCACCTGGGTGGAATACGGCATCATGATCGGTTCCTTCAGCCTTTTCGGGTTTCTTTTTCTCCTCTTTGCCAAGTTTCTTCCCACCATCTCCATGACAGAAATGAAGGAGAGCCTTGAGCCCCCCAGGCGCAACGATCGCTCCCAATCCTCCAACACCCGGGAGGAATCCCCATGACACGTCAAAATTCCATTCTCGGTGTTTTCAGCTACCTCGATGACCTGCTGAAAGCCATCGAACAGGCCCGGGAAAGGGGCATGCATGTGGAAACGGTCTATTCCCCGTGCCCCAACCACGAGATTCAGGAGGCCATGTCCATGAAACCCAGTTCCGTGCGTTTCTTCACCCTGACGGGAGGAGTCCTGGGCATCCTCTTCGGCGTGGGCCTCGTCATCTACACCAGCCTGCAGTGGAAGCTCATCGTGAGCGGCAAGCCCATCGTACCCCTGGTGCCTGCGGTGGTGGTCGGTTTTGAGTTCTGCATTCTTTTTTCCGTGCTTTTCACCGTGGCGGGCCTCCTTTTCAAAAGCCGCCTTCCCCGGCTGGGGATTCCGGCTCACTACAGGGAGGGGTTTTCCCAGGATGAATTCGGGCTTCTTCTCCTTTGCCCCCCCGAAGATAGGGGAACGGTGTCGGAATTTCTGAAAGCAGCCGGTGCAAAGGAGGTCCATGAGCTCCCGTCCTGACACCCTTCCTTCCTGGCTTGGAAACCTGCTGGACAAGGATCACCGCACCTGGGCCTCGGCTTTTGCCCTTCTTATCCTCCTGGGCGCCGTGGTCTTCTGGGCCGGCATTTCGGGATCAAATTCCCAGAGGACCTGGCAGGTGTTCCTGATCAACTTTCTTTTCTGGACGGGGCTTTCCTTCGGAGCCGTCCTGTTCGGCGCCATTCTCAACATGACCAACGCCCAGTGGGCAAGACCCTTCAAAAGGGTTGCGGAAGCCCCAGCCATGTTCCTTCCCTTTTCCCTGGGCTTTTTCGCTCTCCTTTACCTGGGCCGGGAAGAGTTTTTCCACTGGATTCATGAACCCGTTCACGGCAAGGAATGGTGGCTCCAGGTGAATGCCCTCTTCGCCCGGGACGGACTGGCGCTCCTGCTTCTCACCCTCGTTTCCCTGGCCATGGTGTACTGCTCCATCAAATCGGACGTGGAAATGAAGAAAGAGGGGGCGGAAGCGTCCGGAGCTGCCAAGGCATCCCGGTACTGGAAAATCCAGGTTTTCCTGTCCCCCGTCTACGGCATCTTGTACGCCGTGGTGCTCACTCTCATTGCCATAGACCTCATCATGGCCCTGGACGCACACTGGGTATCCACCCTCTTCGGAGCCTACTACTTCATGGGCAGCTTCTACACGGCCCTGGCATTCCTCTTTTTTGTGCTCATCGTGGTCATGCGCCGGGAGCCATTCAAAACCCATGTTCACTCCAAGCACATGCACGACATGGGCAAGCTTCTTCTGGGTTTTTGCCTGGTTACGGGAGACTTTTTTTATTCCCAGTTCCTGGTCATCTGGTACGGAAACCTCCCGGAAGAAACCCGCTACGTCATTTTGAGGGTCCAGCAGACCCCCTGGAAGATGGTCGCCTGGATCGTCCTGGCCGTCTGTTTTGTCATCCCCTTCCTGACTCTTCTCAATCGCCGGATCAAGATGAAGCCTTTCCCCATGCTGTGTCTCACGGGCTTCATTCTCGTGGGCATGTGGCTGGAAAGACTCCTGCTGGTGGCTCCATCCCTCTGGCAGGGCGGCTCCCTGCCCCTGGGGTTTCAGGAAGTGGCCATCACCCTGGGATTCGCGGGGCTGATGGCGTTGTGTCTGATGTTTTTCCTTCGCGCTTTCCCTCCCCTGCCCCTGTCCGATCCCCTGTTTCAGAGGTATGTGGAAAAGCAGAAGGCTCAGGAGTGATCACCCTTGGAAAGGCATGGAAATGTCCATTTTTATCACCGAGGCGGATGAACTATGACTGAGAAGACCTCCAGGAAGAATCCTTCTGTGAGGAAGGTGCTCTACATGGCCATTCCCGCAGCCATACTAGGATCCATCCTCTTCTTCTACTACCAGTACACGGTGAGCGCCATCGGGCCCGAGCAGCCCATCTACTTCAGCCACCGGGTCCATGCGGGGGTGAAGGAAATCAGCTGCAATTTCTGCCACCCCTTTGCGGAGCGCTCACGCAACCCGGGAATTCCCGAGATGGAAAAGTGCTTTTACTGCCACAAGCACGTCATTCCCACCCATCCCCAGATTGCGAAAGAGCGCCAGCATTACGAAAACAAGGATCCCGTGCAGTGGAAGAAAGTCTATTACGTCCCGGATCATGTGAAGTTCACGCACAAGCCTCACATCAAGTGGGGGGGACTGGATTGCGCCGAGTGCCATGGAGAGGTCAAGACCATGGACAGGCTTCAGAGCGTGGATTTTCAGATGAAGTTCTGCATCACCTGCCATCAGCAGCGGAAGGCCCAGCTCGATTGCTGGCTGGCGTGCCATCATTGAAATGAAGCAATAATGAACCCTCGAGGATTTCCAGCGTGAAATTTGAATTTTTAAAAGAAGAACCCCACGGCACCACCAAGGCCTTCTTTCTCAGTTCGGCCGTGTGGATGGTTTTGGGAACGACTTTCGGATTCATCGGGGCCATTCAGCTCGTGGCCCCGGAGCTGCTGGCCAACATTCCCTGGATCGTCTTCAGCCGCATTCGCCCCATGCACACCAATGCGGTGATCTTCGGGTTCGTGGGCTCGGGGCTCATCGGCTGCGCCCACTACCTGGTCTACACGCTGCTGAGGTCTCCCCTGTACAGCGAAAAGATCGGCAAGCTGACGGTGTGGATGTGGAACCTGGCGGTGGTCCTGGGGACCCTCACCCTGTCCTGGGGATACTCCCAGACCCGCGAATACGCCGAGTGGATCTGGCCCATCGACATCCTGGTCCTCGCCACCCTGGCCCTCATGTTCTACAATCTTTTTCAAACGGCGCGCCGGCGACAGGAAAAACTCCTGTACGTGTCCGTTTGGTATGTGTTCGCCGGCCTCGTGTTCACCTTTTTCATCTACTTTTTCGGCAACGCCGTGTGGAACCCCGCCACGGGGTCCATCACGGGCATGCCCGACGGCATCCTCGCCTGGTTTTACGGCCACGGCGTGGTGGGGCTCTTTCTCACCCCTCTCGCCGTGGCCATCGCCTATTACGTCATTCCCATCGCATGCAGGGCTCCCCTGTACAGCCACACTTTGTCCCTCCTCGGTTTCTGGTCCATTCTCATGATTTACACGCACATCGGCGCCCATCACATCCTGCAGGCTCCCACGCCCACATGGCTCAAGGTCATCGCCATCACGGGGAGCATCGCCATGCTCCTGCCCGTTTCCGCCGTGCTGGTGAATCTGTGGCTCACCATGAGAGGGCGGGTGGCCAACATGCACGCGACCATCGGGGGCAAGTTCGTCTTTGCGGGCATACTCTGGTACCTGCTCACCTGCCTTCAGGGGCCTCTCCAGTCTCTTCCCTCCATCCAGAAGGTCACCCACTTCAACAACTGGGTGGTGGCCCACGCCCACATGGGAGTCCTGGGGTTTTCAGGGGTCATCGCC
>SLCH01000135.1 GCA_007125915.1 Syntrophobacteraceae bacterium | reverse complement strand
TCTCTCATCCTCATTCCATCTACTTCACAGAGCGGAGACAGAAGCCGCATTGTTCCCCTCCTGGACAACATCACCGTCGTTGTGCCGCGAAACGATGTGCACTATGTGGTGAGCGAGTATGGCGTGGTGAACCTTTTTGGCAAGAACCTGCAGGAGCGGGCCATCGCCATGATCAGCCTTGCCCATCCGCAGTTTCGCGACGAATTGTTTTTCAATGCCAAAAAACTGGGCCTCATCGACACGGAACAAAGCCTCAAGCAAACCATCCACGCCGTCTATCCTGTGCAGTGGGAAGAACGCCTGGTGCTCGCCGGGCAGGAAATCACCATTCGCCCTGTGAAGCCGGTGGATGAGCGGCGCCTGCAGGAACACTTCTATAACCTTGACATCAACGACATTGTGGCCAGGTTTTTTCATAAAAAAAGAACCTTCGTGCGCAACGACGTCGCTTCCATGTATCAGATTGACTACGTCAAGGACATGACCATGGTCGCCGTGATGGGGAAGTTCGGTTTTGGCAAGATCATCGCTGTGGGCGGATACATCATGGAGCCTGGAGAAAACATGGCGGAAGTGGCCTTTTCCGTGAGCAAGGAGTGGCAGAAGAGAGGCATCGCCAAAATCATTCTCAAAAAGCTTGGTGAAGTGGCCAGGGAAAATGGAGTTTCGGGATTGGTCGCCTACACGACCAGGAACAACCAATCCATGATCAGGCTTTTCAAAAATCTTCCTTACGAGGTGACCACCACGATGGAAGATGACCTGCTCCGCATGACCGCACGATTCGATGCTGCAGGAAGCAAGGAGGATTGAGCCTGCAAAAGGGTCCATAGATGCGGGCATACAACAATAAGGTGAGTCGGACAAGGAAACAGAAGACTCACAAGGCATATTCCCATTCCGCCGGCCTTGCTGCACGGTTTCGTAGCGGGGTGGGAACATCCCATGAAGGCGCTGTTTCCTGACGGCCTTCGTGTGGCTCTTGAAATGCGAATCCCCATAAGTTTGAAGTGGCCTGTTCGCACTCGCTTTTTCTCTGCCACGCCGCATCGAAGAGGGGAAAAGGATCGAACCATTAAGACCATGAAGGAGAAGTCTATGTCCAACCCACTGATTCCCGTACCCGAATCCTGGAAAAAAAGCTCACACTGTGACAACGAAACCTATTTGAAAATGTACGATCAATCCATCAGGGACCCTGAGGGCTTCTGGAAAGAACAGGCCGATCGCATCACCTGGTTCAAACCTTTTGGAGCGGTGAAGGAAGGGAGTCTGGAAGGAGACGTTCGCGTCAAATGGTTCGTGGATGGCAAACTGAATGTGAGCTACAATTGCCTTGACCGTCACCTTGAAAAGCGGGCAAACCAGGTGGCCATCATCTGGGAGGGGGACGATCCCAAGGACCACCGATTCATCACCTACCAGGAACTGCATGAGAACGTCTGCAAGTTTGCCAATGTGCTCAAGGGACTGGGGCTGAAGAGGGGGGACCGGGTCACCATCTACCTTCCCATGATTCCCGAACTGGCTGTGGCCATGCTGGCCTGCACGCGAATCGGGGTGATTCATTCCATCGTTTTTGCGGGCTTTTCACCGGATTCTCTGGCCAATCGCATATTGGACTGCCAGGGAACGGTCGTCATCACCTCCGACGAAGGCATTCGCGGCGGGAAAAGCATACCCTTGAAGGTCAACACGGATGAGGCCGTCAAGCAGTGTCCCGGCGTGAAGAACATTGTCATGGTGAAACACACGGGAAATGAAGTGCCTTTCAAGCGGGGAAGAGATCTTCTATGGGACGACCTCATGGCCAAGGCCTCCGCCGACTGTCCTCCCGAAGAAATGGATTCGGAAGATCCTCTCTACATTCTCTACACCTCCGGCTCCACGGGCAAGCCCAAAGGTGTTCTGCACACCACGGGCGGCTACCTGGTTTTTGCCTCCCTCACGCATCAGTATGTCTTCGATTATCATGAAGGGGACATCTACTGGTGCACTGCCGACATTGGCTGGGTCACCGGACACAGCTACATCATTTACGGTCCCCTTGCGAACGGAGCCACTACGATCATGTTTGAAGGCGTCCCCAACTATCCCGACTGGTCCCGCTTCTGGGATGTGGTGGACAAACACAAGGTGAACATTTTTTACACGGCACCCACGGCCATAAGGGCACTCATGCGCCAGGGAGACGAACCGGTTCGGAAAACATCCAGGAAGTCCCTCAAGCTTCTGGGAACGGTGGGAGAGCCCATCAATCCCGAAGCCTGGATGTGGTACTACAATGTGGTGGGAGAAAAACGCTGCCCCATCGTGGACACCTGGTGGCAGACGGAAACGGGGGGCATACTTCTCACTCCCCTGCCGGGCGCCACGGATCTGAAACCGGGTTCCGCCACTCGCCCCTTTTTCGGCATCCAACCGGCCATCATCGACGGGGACGGCAAGTTCATCGAGGGTCCCGGTTCAGGCTACCTGGTCATGAAGGATTCCTGGCCGGCCATGCTGCGGACCGTATTCGGCGACCACGACAGATTCATACAGACCTATTTTTCCGCTTACAAAGGACTCTATTTCACGGGTGATGGAGCCCGGAGGGATGAAGACGGGTATTACTGGATCACAGGGCGCGTTGACGATGTCATCAATGTTTCCGGCCACCGCCTGGGAACTGCCGAAATCGAGAGCGCTCTGGTGGCCCATCCCGCCGTGGCCGAAGCGGCCGTGGTGGGTTGCCCCCACGACATCAAAGGCCAGGGCATTTATGCTTATGTGACCCTCACTGCTGACAAGGTGCCCACGGAAGAACTCCGCAAAGAACTCATTCAGTGGGTTCGCAAAGAAATCGGCCCCATTGCGTCTCCCGATTTCATTCAGTGGGCTCCAGGACTGCCCAAGACTCGATCGGGCAAGATCATGCGGCGCATACTGAGAAAAGTGGCGGCCAACGAGATCGCTGACCTGGGTGACACCTCCACCCTGGCAGAGCCCGCTGTGGTCGAAGACCTCATTGGCAACCGCCAGGGGGCGCAAAAACCATAACGCCAGTGTTCTCGAAAAGAACTCCGTAACAGAGGGCAGGCGGCAAACATTCTCCTGCCTGCCCTTTGTCCAGACCGCCGTTTGGCTCCATCAACCGTCAGTGGAACGAAAACCCGTGATCATTCCTTCATCCGTGTGGAAACCAGCTTCATTTCTCTTTTCCTATGACAGGTTCGGAGGCTTTCCCCATGTCCTTGCATGAACTGGCCGGCAAACCGGCCCCCAAAGAGATGCTTGTCAATGTCCCCCGCCTCGTCTCGGCGTATTATACTCTTCAGCCGGATGTGAATGAGGCGGCTCAAAAGGTGGAATTCGGAACATCAGGACACAGGGGATCTTCCCTCAAGAAGAGTTTCAACGAAGATCACATTTTCGCCACCGCACAGGCAATCTGCGAATACCGAAAAATCCAGAACATCGTGGGACCTCTTTTCCTCGGCAAGGACACTCACGCCCTCTCGGAACCCGCTTTTTTGACAACCCTGGAGGTCCTGGTGGCCAACGAGGTGGAGGTGGTGATCCAGGAAGACATGGGCTACACTCCCACTCCCGTGATCTCCCATGCCATTCTGGTCCACAACCGCTCATCCCGGAACGAGGCTGCCGATGGAATTGTGATCACTCCATCCCACAACCCTCCCGAAGATGGGGGATTCAAGTACAACCCCCCCCATGGAGGTCCTGCGGACACGGATGCAACGGACTGGATTCAGGAGAGAGCCAACGCCCTTCTTCAGGATGGAAATATGGGTGTCAAAAGGATTCGTTACGAGAGGGCCTTCCAAAGAGGTCTCATTCACAAGAGGAATTTCATCAGGGAGTATGTGGAAGACCTCAAATCGGTGGTGGACCTGGATGTCATTGAAAGCTCGGGCATTGAACTGGGAGTGGACCCCATGGGAGGAGCTGCCGTTGGGTACTGGAATCCCATCCGGGAACGTTACGGAATCAACCTGCAGATTCTGAATCCTCACGTAGACCCCACCTTTGCCTTCATGACTCTCGACAAAGACGGCAAAATCAGAATGGACTGCAGTTCTCCCCATGCCATGGCCAGCCTCATTGAACTCAAGGAAAAGTATGCCGTGGCTTTTGGAAACGACCCCGATTGCGACCGGCACGGCATCGTGACCCGAAGCCAGGGGCTCATGAACCCCAACCATTACCTGGCTGTGGCCATCTGGTTCCTGTTCCAGAACAGGCCCCACTGGAAGGAGCAGGTCTCCGTGGGAAAGACCCTGGTGAGCAGCAGCCTGATCGATCGGGTCGCCGCTCATTTGGGCAGAAAACTGACCGAAGTGCCCGTGGGTTTCAAGTGGTTCGTGGGCGGTCTTCTGGATGGATCCCATGGCTTTGCCGGTGAAGAGAGCGCGGGGGCCTCCTTTTTGCGCAAGGACGGAACCGTCTGGACAACGGATAAGGATGGCATCATTTTGGATCTCCTGGCGGCGGAAATCACGGCAAAAACGGGCAAAGATCCTGGTGAAATCTATGGAGAAATCGTTCGTGATTTTGGAGAACCCATCTATGAACGGCTGGATGCTCCTGCCACACCCCAACAAAAGGAAGTGCTGAAAAACCTTTCACGGGACATGATCAAGGCCAGCACCCTTGCAGGGGATAAGATCACCGCCGTGCTCACTCACGCCCCTGGAAACAGGGCAAGCATCGGGGGGCTGAAGGTGATCACCGAGGAGGGATGGTTCGCCGCACGGCCTTCGGGAACGGAAGATGTTTATAAGATATATACGGAGAGCTTCAAGGGGGAAGCACATCTGAAACAAATTCAGGAGGAGGCTCAGGCCATGGTCGGCGCGGCCTTTGAAGGGGCCCAGGCCTGACAGCACCCAGAATCACCACCTGGCGCCAAACTGTATTGGGTCAGCCTCGTGGAGTTTCAGTGGGAACTTGCGAAGTTCGACCGATGAAAAGGCACTGGCCCCTCTCTTCCAGTTTCTTGCCATGAAGACCTTTCCATGCAATGGACCAACGTCCCGTGAAAGTCCTCTTAAGGGTCTTTCACGGGATACTTTCACGGGATACACAGATACACAAAGGGTTTCCCGTGAAGTCAGCTTTCACAGGGGAATGACTTTCGTGAAAGCAGACGGGCTGGTCAGGGGCTTTTGCTCCAGGCCGCAGAAGAGGAAATCTCCTTTTCAAGAGGATTCTTCCGCAGCTCCACTATCCATCCTCTCATGCGGTTGTCCCTGGAAAACCACCCGGCCTGCTCCATGGAACTCACCTGCTTTTCCACGTACTCGGCAAACTGTTCCACGTCATGCAACCCGTAAAAAC
>SLCH01000170.1 GCA_007125915.1 Syntrophobacteraceae bacterium | reverse complement strand
GCACAAGGGGCTATGCCCATGATTCAAAAAGATATAGTATTCAGCGAATCAAGAAGTTCTTTCGAGGGTCCGCCCAAATTGTGAAAAAACGGGAAACCCATCCAAACTGTCTTCAGTGTCCTCAAAGGTATTCATGGCCGTCTGCCATGCTGCTGATGGCTTGTTTGCAAAAATGGCCCCCCAAAAAGGAGGAGTGATCATGTTTCAGATTTCTTTCCCCGTAAAAGGAAGGCCGCGGCGATTTCGATGGATGATCTTCATGGCCTGGCTGGTTTTCTGCTTTTTACCATTTCCTGCCATGGGAGCTACGGGTCCTCTTCAGGCGGTTGAGAAGGGCACGGAGGAAGTGCTCCGTCTGCTGCAGGATCAGGACATGGACAAAGAAACGCGGAGAGCCCATATTCGAAATGTGGTGGATGACCACTTCGATTTTCAGGAGATGGCCATGCGGGCTCTGGGACCTCCCTGGAGGGAGCAGCCTTCGGAAAAACAACAGGAATATGTTTCCGCTTTCAGTGACTTCCTCTTTGGTGTTTACATAGACCGGATCGAAAGATACTCCGATGAAACGGTCGTCTATGAACTGGGAGAAGAGGGGGAGTCACACGCTGTGGTGCAGGCTCTCATCGAGGGGGCGCAGGTGGGTCAAATACCCGTTGAATACCGCATGCACCTCACCCGCGAAGAGTGGAGGGTCTACGACGTGGTCATTGAAGGGGTGAGCCTTGTGAACAACTATCGAGGCCAGTTCCATGCTTTCCTGGCAAGGAACACCTTTGATGACCTTCTGAGCCGCCTGAAAGAGAGAAGTCTCTAGAACATGGCTTGCACTGCACGGACGTGGTGAGGGCGCGAACATGACCACAGACCAAATCATCGTTTTTTCCACGCTCACGGTGGCCCTGGTGCTTTTTGTGCACGGAAGGTGGCGCTACGATGTGGTTTCCATCCTGGCCCTTCTGGTCGTGGTGGTCGCAGGGATCGTTCCCGCCGATCTGGCTTTCACGGGTTTCGGCCACCCGGCCGTGATCACCGTGGCGGCCGTACTGATCATCAGCAGAGCCCTCACCAACGCGGGCATTGTGGACCGGCTGGCACGCGTCCTGTCCATTTCAGACGGCCGGCCCACTCTCATGCTCGCGTTGCTCACGGGAATGGTTGTTTTGGCGTCGGGCTTCATGAACAATGTGGGAGCCCTGGCCCTTTTCATGCCCGTGGCCATTCGCCTGGCGCGTAAAAACAATCTTTCTCCTTCCCTTTTTCTCATGCCCCTGGCCTTTGGGTCTCTCATGGGGGGGCTCATCACTCTTATTGGAACGCCTCCCAACATCATCGTGGCCACTTTTCGCGAGCAAAACGGCGTTTCGGCTCCCTTTGGCATGTTCGATTTTGCCCCCGTGGGTATTGGAGTCGCCCTGGCGGGTTCCATTCTCATGGTCCTGGTGGGCCAGCGGCTCATGCCCGACCGCAAAGGGCAGGCCTCTGCGGAAGAGCTTTTTCAGATCGAGTCCTATCTTTCGGAAGTGCATGTGCCCGAAAACTCCAAGGTGGTGGGAAAGACCCTGAGAGACCTGGAGTACATGGCACAAAGCGACGTGGTCATCCTGGGGATGGTGCGAGGAGAAAAAAGGTATTCGGTCCCGTCCAGTTTTGAAATCCTCAAGGCCGGAGACATCCTCATCGTGGAGGCCGACTCGGAGGATCTCAAAAGTCTCATGGACACGCTCAAGCTCGAGCTGGTGGGCAGCAAGGATCACTGTCTGGCCATTTTGAGCCTGGAGGGCACAAAAGGAAATGTGCATGCCGATGTCATGGAAGAATGTGAAGACCTGGTGAAAACGGAAAGCATGGAATTCATGGAAGCGGTCATCCAGCTGGAATCCCCCATGGTGGGGCGCACGGTGCGGGACATCAACCTGCGCTGGCGTCACGGGCTCAACCTGCTGGCCGTGGCCAGGCAGGGTGCGCGCCTGCATGCGCGTCTCAAGGATGTCCGCTTCAAAGCGGGTGACATCCTGCTGCTGCAAGGCCCTGTGGAATCCTTTCGGGATGCTCTGCCGACCCTGGGATGTTTCCCCCTTGCCGAAAGAGCCATTCGCCTCAAACCCGCAAGGGGCGCCGTCCTTTCCCTCTCGGTCTTCATCGCCGCTGTGGCCGTCGCCACCATGGGATTCCTTCCCATACAGGCCTCTCTCATGGCCGCGGCGGTGATCATGGTCCTCATGGGCATCATTTCCCTGAACGAAGTGTACAAAAGTGTGGACTGGCCCATCATCATTCTGCTGGGTGCCATGTTTCCCATCGGCATGGCCATGGAAACCACGGGGGGAGCAGCTCTCCTGGCCTCCCAGCTCTTTTGGCTCTCGGGCATTCTCTCTCCCGCTTGGATACTGGTCCTGGTCCTGGTGCTCTCCATGCTTCTGTCCAACATCATCAACAATGCGGCCGCGGCGGTTCTCATGGCCCCCATTGCCGTTTCCACGGCCCATGCCCTGGGGGTCTCCATGGATCCGTTCCTCATGGCCATTGCCGTGGGGGCCTCCTCCCCCTTTCTGACGCCCATCGGGCATCAGTCCAACACTCTCGTCATGGGCCCGGGCGGATATCACTTTGGGGATTACTGGCGTCTGGGACTCCCCATTTCCCTGCTGGTTCTCCTGGTTGGAACGCCCCTCATTCTCTGGTTCTGGCCCCTCTGATGGAGTTTTTTCCTTCTTTGCATCGCCTGTCATCATAATAAGAAAGGATGAAGAATGCCTGTCGCCGATCACGCCACCTATTGCAAGATGCTTCGCAGGGCTCAGGAAAACCGCTTCGCCTACCCGGCCATCAACGTGAGTTCCCTCACCACCGCCAATGCGGTGCTCAAGGGCCTTGCGGAAAGCCGCAGCGACGGCATCATTCAGGTTTCCACGGGAGGGGCCGCCTTTGCCTCGGGTTCGTCCGTGAAAGACATGGTTCTGGGAGCCATTTCCCTGGCGGAACATGTGCACCGGGTCGCCGGCCGCTATCCCGTTCACGTGGCCCTGCACACGGACCACTGCCATCCTCAGCACGTGGAGGGATTTCTGCTGCCCCTGGTGGAAGAAACGGAGCGCCGGCGCAGGGCGGGCCTGCCCAATCTTTTCAACAGCCACATGTTCGATGGAAGCACTTTGCCCCTCAAGGAGAACCTGGACACGTCGGTGCCCCTCCTGGAAAGATGCGCTGCAAGCGAGCTGATCCTGGAAGTGGAGGTGGGTGTTGTGGGGGGTGAAGAAGACGGCGTCAAAGCTGGGGCCGAGCACGCTTCCAAGCTCTACACCACCCCCGAAGACATGCTCGAGACAGCCAGGCGCCTGGGTGAAGTGCGCGGCGCTGTCTTTCTGCTCGCCGCCACATTCGGCAACGTGCATGGAGTCTACAAACCGGGGCACGTGAAGCTCAAACCTTCCATTTTGAAAGACGGCCAGGATGCGGTGGAGCGGGAACTGGGGCCTGAAGCCCGCTTTTTCCTTGTTTTTCACGGAGGCTCGGGTTCCCTGCCCGAAGAAATCCACGAGGCCATCGATTACGGCGTCGTGAAGATGAACATTGACACGGACACCCAGTATGCCTTCACCAGGGCGGTGGCCGACCACATTTTCAGGAATTATGACGGGGTGCTCAAGGTGGATGATGACGTGGGGGACAAAAAGAAATATGATCCGCGCGTTTACCTTGGAATGGCGGAAGGGGCCATGGCGCGAAGAGTCCAGGAGGCTGCAAGGGCACTCAGGAGTGAAGGCACCACCCTCTACAGGGGGTGAAAAACAGTTGAAAGACAACGGATTGGAGTGAGTGAGATTTGGAAACGGAAAGCATTGGTCACAAACTTGAGATCAGAAACCTTCTTCTTTCGGACTATAAAGACATCGAAGAGATCATGAAGCAGGCTTACGTGCATATGGGAGGAGCCTGGACCTATGAGGAGCTCTCCCGGCTCCTCGCCCTTTTTCCCGATGGCCAGATATGCATTGAAGACAAGGGCAAGGTGGTGGCGGCGGCCCTGACCCTTCTCATTGACTACAACAAGCTGGAAGCGAATCATTCCTACGAAGACATCGTTTCCAAGGGCACCTTCAAGGGTCATGATCCCAAAGGAGATTATCTCTACGGCATCGATCTGTTTGTGCACAAGGACTATCGGGACATGCGCCTCGGGCGGCGCCTCTACGACGCCCGCAAGGAACTTTGCGAAAAGCTCAACCTCAAGGGCATCGTCATGGGGGGCCGCATCCCCGGATATGTCAAGTATTACAAGGAACTGACGCCCACTCAGTACATCGAAAAGGTGCGAAACCGTGACATCGTGGACCCGGTGCTCACCTTTCAGCTGGCCAACGAATTCCATCCCAAGCGGATCATCAGCAATTACATGCCCGAGGATTCCCATTCCCGCAGTCACGCGGTCCTCCTCGAGTGGAACAACATCTATTATGTGGCAAAGAAGAAGATCGTCTGGGGCAGAAAGTCCAATGTGCGGCTGGGAGTTGTCCAATGGCAGATGCGCGTTTTTGGTTCCATGGACGATTTGCTCCACCAGGTGGAATTCTTTGTGGACGCCGTTTCCGGTTACAATGCGGACCTCCTTCTTTTTCCCGAACTTTTCAACGCCCCCCTTCTGGCCCTCTACGACCAGCAGGATCCTCCCAAGGCCATGAGGTCCCTGGCGGCTTACACGGATCAGCTGCGGGAATCCATCCTGCACATGGCGGTGACCTACAACATCAACATCGTCAGCGGCAGCCTGCCCGAATACAACGACGGAAGGCTCTACAACGTGTCTTTTCTCTGCCGGCGCGACGGCACTTGGGACGCCCAGTACAAGCTCCACATCACCCCCGATGAAGCCGAATACTGGGGGCTGTATGGGGGAAACAAACTGAAGGTGTTCGAAACGGACGTGGGAAAGGTGGGCATTCTCATCTGCTACGATGTGGAATTTCCCGAACTTCCGCGCATGCTGGCAGACGAGGGTGTTCAGATCTTGCTGGTTCCTTTCTGGACAGACACCAAAAATGCCTACCTGCGCATTCGGCGGTGCGCCCAGGCGCGGGCCATCGAAAACGAGTGCTACGTGGCCATCTCAGGAAGCGTGGGCAACCTGCCCCGAGTGGAAAACATGGACATCCAGTATTCTCAGTCGGCCATTTTCACCCCTTCCGATTTCGCTTTTCCCCATGATGCCATCGCCGCGGAAGCGACACCCAACACGGAAATGACTCTTCTGGCCGATGTGGACCTGGATCTGCTCAAGGAATTGCGGCTCCACGGCAGTGTGCGCAACCTGGAAAGCCGGCGCAGGGAACTCTACACCATCGCCTGGAACGG
>SLCH01000020.1 GCA_007125915.1 Syntrophobacteraceae bacterium | reverse complement strand
TCTCAGAAAAGTTTCTGTCTCGACTCCTCTCGTGAACCCTTGGGGTGGCCCTATCCCTGGGAATGGAAGATTCTTGCGTCCCATGCTGCATTTGACGATCCCTCGCTGTGGCCACAGATCTCTGATCCACCACCCTCCCTTCCAAATGGGATGGGGAGCGCTGGCGATGGGGCGGCCTTCTCACCAGTTCACTCTCTGAATCCCTTCCCGCAGTCCGTGGAGTGGCAACCCCCTGCCTGAAGTCCCCACTGTGAATTGGTCCTCGTGTGGCACTTCTCTCAATCCGGGAAGATCGAAGGGGTTCCCTTCCGCTCCTGTCGCGGACCATGTGCTGATTCCTCCGGATCCGCTCCTCCACGCTGCGATGGGGTCTTCCATGAAAGGCCCTGTCACTCATGCCATAGCGATTCCTTTGGGCGCGGTAGTCAGGGATGACCTTCTCACTGAGCAGGGGTGCACCCCGGTAATCCCTGGTGAGGGTTGACCGTTGGACCCCGGTTATGCGAGCACCTCGATAGCTTCTGTCTTTGCCTCGGTAGAAATCCTTGTGACGGATGATCACAGCACGGTCCAGATGGCGGTATCGATGAATGTGTATGGGAGACCGGAAGACATTAACCTGGTTGACGACCACCGTTCGAGGACCCCAGTAACGGTGGCTGTAATAGACCTCATAGGGAGCCAGAGGCACCCAGCCCACATGCATGCCACTGTGTATCCAGCCCACCCTTCCCGGGTACCAGGAAAAAGTGATGCTCAAAGGAGAAACCACGCGCGCTCGAGACCTGTACACGGGAGGAGCCCAGTACCAGAAGGATCCGATGTGAACCCAGCTTCCATAGTGATGGGTCACATACCCAAAAGGCTCATGGGGAATCCAGCATTGATCGCCGTAATAGGTGATCCAGAGCCCTTCGGTGTAGGGGCTCCAGCCCCGGTGAACACGGGTGGGTCGCCAAAGGTGGTGATAGCTGCCGTCGTAGTAGACCCTCTCCCAACGGCCGTGATCGTCCAGGTCGCGGGCGTCATAGCGCAGTCCTTCGGGCAGGTACCTGGCCGAATCCCCCTGAACTTCCACTCTTCTGGTCCAGTGCCTGTCCCTTTCTGCATTCCACTGGTCCCAGTTGCCAGCCACTGTGCGTGTTCCTGAAGTCACCCGGCTGCTGTCCGCGATGATGGAGCCTTGTTCTTCCGCAACCTGATGACGCATCCCGTCCCGCTCATGGAAAAAATCCACCCTTCCCTTGAGGACCAGGATTTCGGCAGACTGCTCCCCCACGTAGAGGTCAAAGATGGTGCCGGGTCCCCCCCGGGCCTCTCCGAAAGGTGTGGCCCCTTTAATAACCCCTCGGGAACTGCGGTTGTGAAAACGGGCCACACCCAGAGGGACATCCACTTCCGTCAGTTCCTCCGTGAGGAGGATCATTTGGATGTGCGTGTTCTGATCAATACGCACCCAGGTGTTGTTGGGCATGATGAATTCCGCTCGGGCACCGTCTCCCGCATAAAGGGCATCATGGAGGCCAAAGGGGGCATCCCGGAACGTTTCCACCCATTCCTGCTCTTCGGGAATGTATCTTGAAAGTTCTCCCTCCACGTGGGAAATTCTGCCCACGAGGACGATGTCTTCCTGCTCCCTTGCGAAAGAAACCGGCGGTGCCGTAAAATGCTCAAAGACCAGCGCAGCCGAGAGAAAGAAAATCACGGTAAAGAGTCCCTTTTGAATTCGCATGATGCTTCTCCTTCGGCCTGGCAATTTCAGGCATGGAGCAGAATTCAGATGGTTTGATTTTGTTGGAACAGGATAGTTGGGCAGACGCGCTGCCTCATCCCGCGAGTCATGGCTCATGAACAGACTCTCAAAAAGCGATTCTTGCATTCAAGAGAGGATCTGTTTTCACGTTTCCAAGTCCATTCGGGAACCGTCCTGTACCTTTTGCGGTCCATTTCATCTATTATTATAAATCATTGTTTTTAAGTTTCATTTGAATTCTTGAGTTTGCCTTTTGCCCCATGAGAACCCGGAATGCAGTGCCGTCTCATGATTCTGGTCTGTCCAATGGCTTTCTGGCAAAGGTTGTTTGCCAGGACTTCCATCGGGGTATCTTTGTCGGACCGGGGGATCCGGGAGTTTCGTGAGGAGATATAGGGGGAAGGCGAAAGGAATTGAAGAAAGGGAGAGGGCGGCCTCCGGCCGTGAGAGGACCGTTCACGTTCAGGAGAAACTGGAACAGTTGGGGGAAGAATACGGCGCGAGCGATGTGGATAAGCTTAGGGTATTTCTGGAACCGCGAATAAAAGAAAATGAGAAAATGTGCAGCGAGTAAGAAGAGCACATTGCATCCGCACAGGAAAAGCTGGAGTCTTCACCATTTCAGGAAGTATCCTCGCAGCATCCACCGGGTCATGTCTCCCTCCAGGGAAGGAGAAGGGTTCACGGTGGATCGGGTTGAAGGGGGAAAATAGTTATGGCCCGGGAAATTCTGCAGATAAAAATCAAGAGCATTCATCCCAATGTGCGCATTGTGTGCTCGCAGGAGGTGATCGAGGAGCTTTGCCGCAGCATTCGATCCGTGGGGCAGCTCGAACCCATAGAGGTCTGGTATGGGGGAGGGATTTTTCGCATTGTGGATGGTGAGAAAAGATGGAGAGCCTGCAAAAAACTCAAAATGACGCACATCAAAGCCGTGCTCAGTGAGTGAGTTGCTTCCAAATTGATCCGCATAAAGAATGTTCTCCGATGTCCTCGGTGGTTTGAAAGCCTGTTGACACAGAGAACTGCTTTTTAGCCCGGGACACAAAACATTCATCATTTTTACCAGGAGGAGGTCCGACCGCATGCACATCATCTGCTGCATCAAGCAGGTTCCGGACACGGCCGAAGTGAGGATTGACCCGGACACCAACACTCTCGTGAGAGCAGGAGTGGAGTCCATTTCCAATCCCTATGACATCGTTGCCCTGGAGGAGGCTGTTTCTCTCAAGGATCGTTACGGCGGGGTGGTGACCGCCCTGTGCATGGGGCCGCCCCAGGCTGAAGTCTCTCTGAGGGAAGCTCTCTCCCTGGGGGCGGACCGGGTTATTCTCCTTTCGGACCGGGCCTTTGCCGGCGCAGACACCCTTGCCACGAGCTATACCCTGAGCAAAGCCATGGAAAAGCTTTCCAGGGAGGACCCCATCGACCTGGTCTTCTGCGGCAAGCAGGCCATCGATGGTGATACGGCCCAGACGGGTCCTGGTATAGCCACCCGCCTGGGCTACACACAATTCACCTATGTTTTGAGTGTGGATTGGGTGGACCTTCAGAAACGACAAATCCAGGTCACAAGGAAAAGCCAGGGGGGGCGGGAAGTGATTCGAGGGTCACTCCCCGCGCTGCTCACGGCCGAGCTTGAACTTGCCGTGCCGCGCAGAGCTTCTCTTCCCCTTCTCATCTCTTCCCTTCAGGCGCAGGTGGAAGTTTGGGATGCCAGATCCCTGGAGGCTTCTTTGAATGAACTGGGCATCAAAGGTTCTCCCACATGGGTGAGAGCCATCACCTCTCCTCCGGCCCGGCAGGGTGGACCCGCATTTGACGTGTCCCGGGAGGGGGATGTGGGGGCTGTTTCCAAGGCTCTGGACACACTCATGGATGAGAAGGGTTTCTTGTCCAAACTGCTCAGAAAGTGGGAGGATTAGAAGGCCATGGTCAAGAATTCCAAGGGGATCGAAGTCGCTCAAATCCTTCAGGACAAATGCATTGCCTGCCAGATCTGCATCGGTGAGTGCCCTGTGGGGGCCATCGAGCTTTCGCCGGAAGGGGTGGCGCACGTCGATGCCGAGGTGTGCATCGGCTGCGGCAAGTGCCAGGAAAGCTGTCCCGTGGAGGCGGTGCAATTTGAGAGGGCCAGGAAGAAGGAGTTGTCCCGGGAAGAGCGGGGCATGCCCCCGGTGGGTATTCCCGGCTACGATGGTGTGGCGGTCTTTATCGAGGTGCAGGACGGAAAAGGCGTTCAGGTTTCCTGGGAGCTCATGGGAAAGGCCAGGGAACTGGCGGACAAGCTTTCCACCAGGGTCATGGGATTTCTTCTGGGAGAGGAAGGAATTGGCCGGATCGCTCAGGATGCTTTTGCTTATGGCTGCGACGAAGTCCACCTTTCGGAGCATCCGGTGCTCGAAGGATACCGCTCCGCACCATACGGCCATGCTCTCACTCATCTGTGCGAAACAGTGAAACCGGAAATTCTCCTGATGGGTGCAACTTACCTGGGGCGGGATCTGGCCGGTATTGTGGCCACACACCTTAAAACGGGTTTGACCGCTGATTGCACGGGCCTCAGCATCGAGGACAAAACCCGGCTCCTTCTCATGACCCGTCCCACTTTTGGTGGAAACATCATGGCCACCATTTACTGTGAACACCGCCGGCCCCAGATGAGTACCGTGAGGCCCATGGTCATGAGGCTTCCCGAGCGGGTGCCCGGACGCGAAGGCAGGGTGGTTTTGCACGAATGGTCTCCTCCTCCCATGGATCTTCCTGAAATTGTGGAACTCGTGGGGGATGCTCTGGAGGGTGGCCCGGACATCGTCCAGTCGGCCGCCCTCGTGGTGGCGGGAAGGGGAGCATGTGATCCCCAAGCCTTTCATCTGCTGCAGGAACTGGCGGACGTGGTGGGAGGCACCCTTGCCTGTTCCCGCCCTGTGGTGGAGGCGGGTCTCATGCCTTATGAACGCCAGGTGGGCCAGACGGGAAAGACGGTGGCCCCCAAGCTTTACATTGCGGTGGGTGTTTCAGGAGCCATTCAGCACCTGGTGGCCATCCAGGGGGCCGAGAAAATCGTGGCGATCAATCCCGATCCCAACGCGCCCATATTCAAGGTGGCCAATGTGGGCATTGTGGGAGACTACGCCCGGGTGATCCCCGAGTTCATCAATCAGCTCAAACACAGGATGGGGGCATGAGAGAGAGTTTTGATGTGGCCATTGTGGGAGCGGGGCCTGCGGGCATTTCGGCTGCTTGTGTTCTTGCGGAAAAGGGTGTCCGGACCATTGTTTTTGAAAGGGGAGAGTATCCGGGAGCCAAGAACATGTTTGGAGGGGTCCTCTACGGCCACGACCTGGCGCAAATCGTTCCTGACTTCATGGACAAAAAGTGCCCCGTGGAGCGCAACATCGTTGAATCCCGCATTTGGTATCTTTCCAGGGAGGCTGGTTTTAACCTTGCCTATCGGGACCAGGCCTTTTTTGATCAATTGAGACACAACGTTTTCACTGTGGGAAGGGCCAGGTTTGACCGGTGGTTTGCGGAGCAGGCCAGGGTCAGGGGTGCTTTGGTGGTCTGTTCCACGGTGGTGACGGATCTGTTGAAGGATGGGAGCGGAAAGATCTGCGGTGTGCTCGTGGACCGGCCTCAGGGGGAGTTGAAGGCCCGGGTCGTCATACTGGCCGATGGCATCAATTCGCCACTGGCCGCCAAAACGGGTTTCCGCCCCGAGCCCAGGCCCGAACACGTGGCCTTGGCGGTGAAAGAACTCATCGACCTGCCTGAAGAAACCATCAATGCCCGGTTCCAGGTAGAGGCGGAGCACGGGATCACCACGGAAATACTTGGGGAGACAACGTGGGGCATGAATGGTGTCGCCTTCCTCTACACCAACCGTTCCTCCATTTCCCTGGGCATCGGAGCCAATCTGGCCGCCTTTTCCCAAAAGCGCATCAAGCCTTATGAGATGCTCGAGGAATTCAAAAAGCATCCCATGGTGGCTCCCCTCATTCAGGACGGCAAACCCAGGGAGTACCTGGCTCATTGGCTTGCCGAGGGGGGATATGACACCATGCCTCACCTTTGCGGCGATGGTTATGTCATCGCCGGTGATTCGGCAATGATGTTCAATGCCCTTCACCGGGAAGGGTCCAATCTGGCCATGGCTTCGGGAAGGATGGCGGCAATGGCCGTTTTTGACGCCCTGAATAAAGGGGATGTGACCAAAAAGGGATTGGATGGCTACACGGAGCTGCTGCGAAACTCCTATGTTTTGAAAGATCTCAAGAAATACAGGCGTTTTCCTTCCTTCCTGGATTCCCATGACGAACTCTTTTCTACGCTGCCCCGGCTCAAGTGCATGGCCGCCCGTGAGATGCTCACGGTGGATGGTGTGACCAAGAGAGAAAAGCAGGGGAAGATCTGGAGAAGAATTCGGAAGGAGTTGTCTGTGAAAAAACTGCTGAAGCTGGCCTGGGATGGCTGGAGGAGTGTCCGATGACGGTGAAGGTGGAAGACAAGCTCTTTTTGGACCGATTCCGGGTGGATGAAGAGCCCCATCTGGTCTTGAAAGATGACAAGGTGTGCGTGACGGAATGCGAGGACCAGCCCTGCCTCTACATCTGTCCTGCAGGAGTTTACAAGCTGGAAAATGGCCGCGTCAGCGTCGGGTACGAAGGCTGCCTCGAATGCGGCTCGTGTCGCATCGGGTGTCCTCATTTCAACATTCAGTGGCGTTTTCCCAAGGGGGGCTATGGAGTCCGGCACAAGTTTGGATGAGGACTTTCCCGCAGTTCTCAAAAAGACCTGGACGAATGAAAGAATCGAATGAGTGAGCGATTCCCTCAAGGACCTTTTCTCTGTCGGGAACATGGTAAAAATGAATTTTCTTCTGCTGAATGCTTTTTCCCATGCTCCCCCTGTCACTTCAAACCAGGAGAGTGCCATGAAGCAAGCACTTAGATTTTTTTTCATTTTGTTTGGCATGTTGGTGATTCTCCTGGTGCTGGCCATGATCGTACTGCCCCGGTTCATGGACGCCCAGCGGGTTAGGGATCGAGTGGCTGCGACCGTGTTGGAGCACACCGGCAGGCAATTGGATGTGGCGGGGGATGCGCGGGTTTCGGCTTTTCCCTGGCTGGGAGTGAGCCTCAACCACGTGTCTCTGGGTGGTCCTCCCGGGCTTGAAGAGGAAACTTTTGCCAGGGCCGATCGCCTTCAGTTGAGAGCGAAGCTGCTTCCCCTCCTGTGGGGTCGAATGGATCTGGACCGGATCGTGGTGCACGGATTGGATCTCAGCTTTGTCCGCACTGAAGATGGTCGAGTCAACTGGAAGTTTACTCAGCCGATGACATGGGAAGAGTCTGCCGTTCCCGACGCACTTCCACTCGGGGAGCTTTCTGAGGAGCCCCCGTTTGCTGCCCTGGCTCCTCTCACGGTGGGCGGCATCCAAATTGTCGATGGTTCTGTGCGGCTGACGGATCTCGAGAAGGGAAGAAGCTTTCGGTTGCATCACCTGCACGTGGAAAGTTCACAGGTTTTTGAACAGGAACCTTTTGATTTTTCCATGAGTTTTCACTTTGAGAGTCACAGGCCCGCTGCGAAAGGTGACGTTTCTCTCGTGACTCGTGGAAGGGTTGAGCAGGGAGGCCAGAGAATCGCTTTTCATCCTCTTCGCCTGGATCTGCGTGCCAACGGGGAAATGTTTGCCAGGGAGCTTTCCGACGGCCGCCTTGAAAGCAATGCGGTGGTGGATCTGGTCAGAGAAAAAGTGAGCATGGAAGACTTGCAGGTTCACTTTTTTGATACCAGATTGGGCGGCAGGTTGGAACTGACCGGGTTTTCTGCGATGCCGGCGGTGCGGTTGGACCTTGCGGGCGAAGAGTTGGACCTGGATCGTCTGGGGAAGGTGCTTGGTCACCATGAAGAGCATGTCGATGGGGTTGATGGTTCCCAGGGGGAGGAGGTTCTGCGGACTGAGTCCTCCGAGTCGGTGCCCTCTCGTTCAGGTTCCGGCGGAATCCCATGGGCGGGTCTTTTGGCCGTGGAGCTTGATGGTGATGTGCGTGTGGACCGGGTTAAACTTCAGGGAGGGGACTTTGAAGAGGTTCGGGTCGTTGTGTCGGGAAAAGACGGAATCCTTCGGCTCGATCCGGTGCAGGCGAGGCTTTACGACGGACAGATGGAATCCAGTCTCATTCTTGATGCTCGAGGGGCGGAACTGGAGGTGCAGGGGGCGAAACGTCTCAGTCGTGTTCAGTTGGGGGCCCTGCTTCGAGATTTGGCTGGTCGTGAAAACGTGAGCGGAACAGGGGAACTCTCCCTGGATCTTGGATCCAGAGGGAATGACCTGGAGGCCCTGCTTTCCTCCCTGCGGGGAAACATGGCTTTCATGGTGCGCGATGGGGTTTTGCATGGTGTGAACATTCCCAGGTTGATACAGGATGCCTATGCCCTTTTGAGAGGCCAGGGGGGCCTGGGCGGTGAGATGGTTGAGGAACACACCGAATTTTCCCAGATGTCGGGGAGCTATACCGTCCGGCAGGGGATTGCCAGATCTGAAGATCTTGTCCTGCTGTCGCCCCTGGTGACCCTGCGGGGCAGCATGGAAGCGGATCTGCCTCGGTCCCGAATGGACGCACGGACTCGGGTGCGAGTCACCGAGGCTTTCAGGGCGCGGGATGGTTCCCGCGTGGAAGACCTGGTGCGCCTGGAAATCCCTCTGCGCATTTCGGGGCCTTTGGACAACCTGAGGTACAGTCTGGATGTGGAAGCATTGGGCCGGGACCTTCTGCGCCATAGGGGGCGGGAAATTCTGGAGCGATTCATGCCAACGGAGGAAGACCGGGAACGGCCCGCCCTGGAAGACCCGTTTCGAAGATTGTTTCGCCAATGATGACGTGCGTGACAAGGTTCAAAAATTTTTCCTTTCTGCCTGCAATGACAGGAAACTGATGACCAGGGAATTAAGAATCAGCGAGATCGCAGCCAGGTTGAGAGCCCAGGAGACACCCACGGCTTTGGCCACAGATCCCCAAAAGACGCTCCCAACGGCCATGCCCCCGAAAACGATGAACATGTAAATGGACAAGCCCCGGCCTCTCAAATGAGTGGGCACGGTGATCTGCACGGTGCTGTTGGTGCTGGCGAGAAACATGAGCCAGGACATGCCCGCGAGGATCAGGCAGGCGCATGCTGCGTGGAAGTAGTGGAAGTGTGCCAGGACGGGCAGGGTGGCTGCGAAAAGGAGGGAGGCTGCCAGGTTCATTTTTTCCATGGGAAGATGGGATCTCACCAGTGGCAGGAACAAGGCGCCCAGAACCGCTCCCGAGCCGAAAGAGGCCAGAAGAATTCCAAACCCCACTGCGTCTGTTTGCAGGTAAACCTTTGCCAGGAGAGGAAGAAGGGCCATGAGGGCACTGGCGGAGACCGCAAAGGATGCGGCATTGAGCATCAACCTTCGAAGGGATGACGTTTCCCTCATGAATGAAAAACCCGCTTTCATGGCCTTCCAGATGTTTCTTTGGGCTCTCTCTTCGGGCGGGGCGGTTCCTCTCCATCGGTAAAGCACCCATATCACACCCAAATAGCTGAAGGCGTTGAGCAGGTAGGCTGTGTCCACTCCATAAAGCCCCACAATGAGGCCTCCCACGGCGGGGCCGATGGACCTGGCCACATTGAATCCCGCACTGTTCAGAGCGACAGCGGATGGTATTTCATGCTGGTTCACCAGCTCGGGAATGATGGATTGCCATGCGGGGGCATTGAGAGCGGCGCCGAGAGCCAGAAGGGTTGTGAAAGCCAGGAGGCTCCAGGGGTGTATGTGCCCCGTGGCTGTGAGCAGCCCCAGGGAAGCGGCAGCGGCAAGCATCCACAACTGGGTGCAAAGAATCAACCGCCTTCGATCGAATATGTCCGCAAGAGCTCCAGCAGGAAGAACCAGGAGGAATATGGGAAGGCTGCTGGCCGTTTGCACCAGGGAGACCATGAGGGGTGAGGTGGTGAGGGAAGTCATGAGCCAGGCTGTGGCCGTGCTCTGGATCCACGTGCCGATATTGGAAAAAACGCTGGCCAGCCAGAGACTTCTGAAGGTGGCGTGCCGCAGGGGACTCCAGGGGGCTGATCCGGCCTTTTGAGGTTTCTGTGCAGAACCGCTTGCGTCGAACAAAAGGGGCCTTTCTTCCTTTCCCGTCAGTCTCCACTGCTCAGTATCCCCTTCTCAGGGGGGCGGCTTGGCGGAGCATGACCGACATTTTCGTTCAGCAACCTGAAAAGCTTGGGTTATTCTAGGCAGCGCAAGGCCATTGTTCAACCACAGTTCGGAAAAAGGGCGGCTGGTGAGTCTCATGCATTTGATGTTGTGTTTGCAAGAAGATCGAATGTAGATTGGAAACAATGGTCCAGGGATTCGAAAGAAAAGTTGAATGGTCCGGAGTGAGACCGATCGATATTTCCCAATTTTTTCCAATGAGTATCCGCTGAGTGAGAGTTTCACATCCAAGGCCAGTCTGTTTTCGAGAACATCAGCTGGGTGGCAGCTCCATAGGATTTGTCACATGACCGTCCTTGATACACAGTTTGAAAATTCTTGGTGAAAGGGTTGGGGCGCACGGATGATCCTGTCCACTCTGATCATTGTGGTTTTGCTCATAGGAATCAACGGGCTCTACGTGACGGCCGAATTCGCCGCCGTAGGGGTTAGAAAGAGCAGAATCCGCCAACTCGCCAATGAAGGCAATGCCATCGCGCGCCTCCTTCTGCCCTGGATTGAAGATTCCCGGTTGCTTGATCGATATGTGGCGGTCTGTCAGATTGGCATCACCCTCTCGAGCCTCACTTTGGGAGCTTTCAGTCAGGCGACCCTCACTCCTTCGCTGGCCGGCCTTTTCCTTCACCAGCTGGGAATGCAGGAGTTTGCAGCCGTATCCCTCGCAGCCGGGGTTGTTCTCATCACTCTCACAGTTCTTCAGGTGGTCTTGGGAGAGCTGGTGCCCAAATCCCTCGCCCTTCAGTATTCATCCAGTGCAGCTCTTTACACCTTTTTGCCCATGCGCTGGTCTCTGGCCGCATTTTCATTCCTCAGCTCCCTGTTGAACGGCAGCGCTCTTCTCTTGTTGAAACTCCTGAGAATTCCCCAAACCGCTCATCGCCACATCCACTCCCCCGAAGAGATCGAAATGCTCATTGCGGAAAGCCGCGATGGAGGCATCCTGGAGCCTGACGAACACCAGCGGCTTCAAAGGGCTCTTCGGTTGGGGAAGAGGCCGGCTCACCAGTTGATGGTGCCTCGCCGCTACATGGCAGCCATCGCCTATGAGACTCCCGTGGAGGAGGTGCTCAGGGAGATTGTTTCCAGTCCTTACAGCCACTTGCCCGTCTACCAGGGATCCATGGACAATGTCATAGGCATGGTCCACACCAAGGATGTGGTCATGCACTACATCGACCAGGGGGGAATAACTTCCATAGAAGAAATCATGCGGCCGGTGCTCAGTGTGCCCGAACACGCCACGGCCGATTCCCTTCTCTACATTCTCCGTCAGAAACGGACGCACCAGGCGGTGGTGGTGGATGAATTCGGGGGGACGGAAGGGCTGCTGACTCTCGAAGATGTTCTCACGGAAATGCTGGGCGAGGTGGCCGACGAGTTCAAAATGGATCAGCCTCAGCCGGAAAGGCTGCCCGATGGTCGAGTGCGGCTGCCGGGACTCATGCGTCTGGATGTGGCCGAACCCTGGCTCGGTGTCTTGTGGGAAGGGGAGGCGGACACTCTTGGGGGACATGTCATCGAGATGCTGGGAAAGGTTCCCGCCCCCCAGGAGCGGCTGGTGCTTCAGGGGGTCGAAGTGGAAGTGGAGAAGGTGGTGCACCACGCTGTGGTTTCCATACTGGCCAAGCCTGTTGGCGCTGCCCTAGAGGAGAGGGTTGAATCATGATGATCACGGTGGCGGTCATTATGGGGCTCATTCTTCTCAATGCCATTTTTGTGGCTGCCGAGTTCGCCATTGTGGGGGTCCCCAAGGCGTCCATCGAGCGAAAAGCCAGGCAGGGCCATCGCCGCGCCCGCCAGGTTCGAAAAATTCTGCACGACCCCATGCTTCAGGATCGCTACATTGCCACGGCTCAGCTGGGCATCACCTTTGCCAGTCTTGGACTGGGCATGTATGGGGAACATATGCTGGCACAGTGGTTCGGCAGCGCCATGGAAAGCATGTCCCCTCCCCAGTGGCTGGCGGTTCACGCGGTGGACAGCATTCTGGCCGTGGCGGTGCTGACTTATTTTCACATTGTTTTCGGGGAGATGGTTCCCAAGTCCATTGCTCTCCAGTTTGGAGAGCGGACGGCTCTTTTCATCAACCCCGTCATGAACTGGGTGAGAACACTGCTCCATCCTCTCGTTATCATTCTCAATGGACTTGGCAATGGAGTTCTGAAGCTGATGCGGGTGGACCGAAAAATCACGGTGGGTCATTATCTCACTTCGGAGGAGCTTCGCTACATTGTCAGTGAAAGTGAACAAGGGGGCTTGATTCGCGCCGAATCGGGGCAGGTTCTTCGGGACCTGCTTGAGTTTGGGGAGCTCACGGCCGCCGAGGTGATGGTGCCGAGAGTTCGCATCGTGGGCATTCCTCTCAATTCTTCCACCTCGGATCTCAAGCAGATCGTCAAGGAGTCGCCCCATAGCCGTTATCCTGTCTTTGAGGGTGATCTGGATCATATTTTGGGCATGGTGCACATCAAGGACATATTGCGCCTTATCCTGGAGGACCTGTCTCTCACCAAAGAGAACTTGAGGCATGTGCCCTACGTGCCCGAGACTTCGAGGCTCGATTCTGTCCTGGCGGGCATGAGGCGAAGGCGCACACACCTGGTTGTGGTCATGGACGAATATGGTGGAACTGCAGGGGTCATCACCATTGAAGACCTGTTTGAGGAGGTGGTGGGGGACATCGAAGGCGGCGCACCCGGTCATGACCGCATCTACCAGGATGCCCAGGGAAGGACTCGTGTGCCGGGAACCATGCGCCTGGAAGAGCTGGGGGATTACCTGGGATTAGCATTGGAGCATGAGGACGTGTACACGGTGAGCGGTTTGGTCCTCATGCTCCTCAATCGTCAGCCGCGCATTGGAAATACAGTCACTTTTGCCGGCCTGAGATTTGAGGTGGCCGCAGTGAGGGGACACGGGGTGGAGGAGTGCATTGTTTCGGTGCTGTCCAATCAGGAACCCAAAGGGGTTGCATGAGGAGCCCGGGTCCTTTTGAGCCGACAAGGCAGAGAGGTGAGTGAGCCACATGGCAGCGAAGTCCCGGGAGTCGGTTTCAGGGCCCAGATTTTCCTGGAGTGACAGGCTCAGCTTCCTCCTTTCGACGGCTTTGGGCCTCGGGCTGTCTCCCCTGGCTCCGGGAACGTGCGGCACACTCATGGGAATTTTGCTCCATGGACTGGTGGTGATAGTCTTCCCCGGTGCCTGGCACGTTTATGTTCTCAGCATTGTTTTGCTTGTCATTTGCGTGGCCAGCCGCATGACGGCCCCATGGGCCATGAAGCACTGGGAAAGCGAGGACCCCAAACCTTTTGTTCTGGATGAAGTGGCGGGCTACCTCATCATCCCCTTGCTCTTCACGGAAGGACAGCTTTGGGAGGTCATGCTCTGGGGTTTCATTCTCTTTCGTGTCTTTGACATTGTGAAGGTGCCTCCCGCAAGGCAGATCGACCGCTCCCTGCCGGGGCCCTGGGGAATCCTTCTGGATGATCTGGTGGCTGGAGTTCAGGCAACCCTGGTGATGTATGTTCTGTGGTTTTTGGGTGTGATTGGATGATTTCTGGTGCTTAAAGGGATGTCAATTCCCTCGTCCTGCCTCCAGGTATTCACTCCAAAGCTGGACCGTTTTGGGTCCGACCCCGCGTATTTCCGTCAGATCCGTCAATGCATTCCATTGGCGCTTCTCTCGCCTCGCCACGATGGCTTCCGCAAACTGGGGTCTCATCCTGGGAATGAGGCTCAGTGACTCAAGGGATGCTTCGTTCACATCGAGTTTCTCCCCCCAGACGAGTCTTTTTTTGCAGTCGAGGGGCTCAAGGCGAAAGGAGTACTTGCCCGGTTCATGCCGGGCGACCAGCAGCTTTTTTCCCAGAGGGATTACCTCTTGTTCCAGGCGGGCGTAATCTTGGAAGCTGACCTTTCCCTTGATTCCGCCCGCGGCCTCCAGGATAGACTTGAGGGACATGGAGCATCCATTCTCAGATTTTTTGCCTTGCAGAAGGTAGGTTCCAGGATTCTTCACGTCTCCCGCAGCCTCCATGAGCCCCCAGCAGTCGTGGGGGTCTTTGGAAACCCACCCTCCTTCCTTCTGGCCCTGGCCCAGAATCACCCACAAAAGCACGGCGCTCAGCACTGCGATGGCCGCGTGTCGATTTCTCATGCGGCGAGAATCTTGTTGCGTCATGGTGCTGCCTCATTTAACCACCATATTGGGATTTCTTGTGTCCTCTCGTGTCAATCGGACAGAAAGCCTTCCTCCGTGAAAGAAAATCAAGTTCCCCGGAAAGCGGGCGGTCTTCTTTCCTGAAAAGCAAGGCGCCCCTCCCTGAAATCATTGCTTTCAAAAGCGCGCCGGCGCAGGTCTTCAAGGTATTCAAAGGCCTCAGATGAGATAAGTTTGGATTCGCTCAGGATGCGGGTCTGCTCCTTGATGGCTTTGATGACGAGGGGGGCATTGAGGCTCATTTCCCGAGCCATTTGGAAAGTGAAGGATTCCAGTTGGTCCGGGTCCACCACGTGGTTGAGGATTTGAAAGTTTTGGGCGGTGGTGGCGCTGATGGGGCGTCCTGTAAAAAACATCTCCTTGGTCACGTTCAAAGGCAGGCGTTTGAGGAATCGTGCGACTCCATGTGTGCTGTAGGGAACTCCCACTTTTGCAGGGGTGACGGCGAAAGAGCAGTTGCTGTCGCCGATGGCCACATCACAGCTCAGGACAATTTCGCAGGCGCCGCCCCACACGGATCCATTGACCATGGCCGCCACAGGGCCTGGAAAAAGGCAGATGGCGCGGATGAGAGAATCGAGAGGGCTGCTGTAGGTGCCTGTCAAAAAGGTTTGGTCGCTGGGAAGGTCTTCCATGTCATAGCCTGCGGACCATACTCTAGAATCCGCTTCTGCTCTGAAAATGAGCACTTGAACACCACTTTTCTCCATTTCCTTCATGGAAGTGATGATCTGCGAAATCATTTGTCGGTCGAGGGCATTGCGCTTCTCTCTGCGGGTGAAGCAGATGGTGCCGATCTTGTCCCATTGCACGGCGGAGATCTTGTCCAACGGAAAAACTCCTTTATGATTCTAAAAAAGAATGGTTTTTCCAGGTCAAATGATGGTGTGTTTTTATTCAGCATACGCCAAATGCCCTGGAATAAAAACGCTGATGTGACGACTTCATGGGTTTTTGTTTCTCAAACTTTGAAGGTGCTCTTTAGAACAGGGGTTGACTTTCAGGGTGATTTTTTTGCAGTATGAAAGGTCATGGCTTGGACTGAGAACAGGTGCAGTGCTTACCATAAAGTGCTGCGCAGCAGGATGAGAGGAAGCTTCAGGCACCAGCATGTTCCCAGCTGCAGCGGACTTCTGTCCGTTCATGGCGGGGGATGAGCACTGATGGCTTTTGTGCTCATCCTGTTCTTTTTCTGGACGGTTGAGTCCTCTTTGCACTCCGGGTGGGTGAGCAAAGGGGGAAGTTGGTCGACGCGGGGCCGCAGAATTGGAAAATTTGAAGAATCCATTTCCAACGGGCCCTCCCAAAGCGAAAACCGACCTCAAGCCTGTTTTAGAATGAAAAGAGAGGTGAATGGAAAATGACTCAAGGCAATGTTTCTTCCTTCATGAAGCGGCATTTCCGGCATTTCAACGCTGCCACCCTTCTGGATGCTGCGGCGGCGTATGCCAGGCATGTGGATCAGGGCGGCCACATGCTTCTGTCCATGGCGGGTGCCATGAGCACAGCGGAAATCGGGCTCTCCCTGGGTGAAATGATCCGTCAGGAGAAGGTTCACGCCATTTGCTGCACGGGGGCGAATCTGGAGGAAGATGTTTTTAATCTGGTTGCCCACGACTTTTATTTTCGAGTGCCCCATTACCGCTATTTGACGGCGCAGGATGAACTGGAGCTGCTGGAAAGGGGTTTGAACCGGGTTACGGACACCTGCATCCCCGAGGAAGAGGCCATAAAGCGCATCGAGGGGCATATCAAGGAGCAGTGGGTCCGAGCTGATCGTGATGGAGAAAGGCTCTTTCCCCATGAGTTTTTCTACCGGCTCCTTCGAAGCGGGCAGCTGGATTCAAGCTTTCAGATTGATCCTGCAAACAGCTGGCTGATGGCTGCCTGCGAGAGGAATCTGCCCATATTCGTGCCCGGCTGGGAAGATTCCACTCTGGGAAACATTTATGCAGCCCACTGTTTGCGCGGGACCATCAAGAATGTGCACACGGTGCGGACCGGCATGGAGTACATGCTGGATCTCATGGAGTGGTATCCGCGGATGTGCCGCAAGCATCCCCAGGGCTTCTTTCAGATCGGGGGAGGCATTGCCGGAGACTTTCCCATCTCCGTGGTGCCCCTTTTGAGGCAGGAACTCCATATGGAAGAGGCTCATCTGTGGGCCTACTATTGTCAGATCAGCGACTCCACAACCAGCTACGGTTCCTATTCGGGTGCTGTTCCCAACGAAAAGATCACCTGGGAAAAAGTCGGGGTCGAGACGCCCAAGTTCATCATTGAGTCCGATGCCACCATAGTGGTGCCTCTGATTTTCACCTATGTTCTGGAAACTTCCCAGTGAGCTTCCCGGGACCGCCGGTTTTCATGAACCGTGGATCGGCGGTCCCGCCTTCTCAGGGCACACCCCCTTCGGGAAGCCACAGATAATAGAAGCCGCTTTGCAACACGGGAAGAGATTCCAGAAAATGGATGTCCGTGAGTGTGATTCTTCCCCCACTGGGGGCGTTGGCCATGGTGTTGTAGATGTTATCGTTGGCATCCTTTTGACGCCGGTAGACCACGATTCTTGGCTCGGGCCCCAATCCCGCCAGCAGGCGTGTCTTCTCCAATGCATCATCGAGATAACCTATTCCATCGATCAGCCCCAGTGAAAGAGCTTCTTCGGCCAGGAAAATCCGGGAGGTGGCCACTTCCCTCAAAGCCGCTTCGTCCAGGCTGCGGTGGAGTGTGACCAGCTTCAGGAACCGGTCTCCCAGGGAGTGGGTGAGGGTTCGAAGGATTTCCATTTCCTCGGGAGATGCATCTCTGAAGGGTGATCCCATATCCTTGTTTTCTCCAGATTTTTCCACGGAAACATGAACGCCCAGCTTTTCCATGAGATCGCTCCACTGGGGGCGCATGAAAATGACCCCCACGGATCCTGTGAGAGTGGTCGGGTGCGCCATGATGTAATGGGCGGGAAGGGAAATGTAATAGCCTCCCGAAGCTGCTGTTCCCATCATGGCCACCACCAGTGCCGCTTGAGATTCCTCCCTGAAAGCCTTTATCTCCTCGTAGAGGGCGTCGCTGGCGAAAGTGGAGCCCCCTGGAGAATTCACTTTTAAAACCACCCCTTTGACCCTTTGATCCTTTTTAGCTTTTTCCAACTGGGATACAATTTCTTTCACGAGGTTGGGCCGCGAACGGAAAGGAATGCGCCTGGCGCTGTCGGAGATGAATCCTTCCACTGGAATCACGAGGATTCTATCCCGGCCCTTGCCCTGAAGGGTGACCTCCCTGAGAGGTTCGCTCTTGTCTGGGAAAATGTGAATTTTGGGTTTGACACACCCTCCGAGGAGAAGGGTGCAGGCAAGCACTGCGGTGATACTCATTTTTTGGAATTTCCAGTTCATAAATCATCGCCCTCCGGCTGTCAATGGCCGAAACAAGAGAAAACAGGGGTTGAGAAGGCCCTGAAAGGAAAGCCTGTTCCCGGCAGCCCTTCCCGCACTTTCCTGCTATTTTGAATCCTTTGATGGTCTTTGATCAAGGGAGTATTGAAGGAGGCGGTGCCCATGCAAAAACATATT